>CAMTYC010000014.1:0-15662 GCA_947085865.1 uncultured Moraxellaceae bacterium | reverse complement strand
GCCTTATGCCGACACGCTGCTAGCTGAGCTAGAGCAGGGCACAGTTGATTGGCAGCCTAACTTTGACGGCACCCTTGATGAGCCCTGCGTGTTGCCAGCCCGTTTGCCTAACTTGCTGTTAAACGGCACCACCGGCATTGCGGTGGGTATGGCGACTGATATTCCAGCGCATAATCTGCGTGAAGTAGCGTCTGCTGCTGTCGCGCTGCTGAATGATCCGGGTATGAGCCTAGATGACCTCTGTGAGCATATTCAGGGCCCAGACTTGGCCACTGCCGCAGAGATTATTACCCCACGTCATGAGCTGGTTCAGATGTACGCAACTGGTCGTGGCGGCTTCAAAATGCGCGCCGTGTACGAAGTTGAGGATGGTGATGTGGTAGTCACTGCGTTACCACATCAGGTCTCTGGCGCAAAAATTTTGACCCAAATTGCGGACCAAATGCAGGCGAAAAAACTGCCGTGGGTAGCTGATTTACGCGATGAGTCTGATCACGAAAACCCAACACGGTTAGTGATTGTGCCGCGCTCAAACCGAGTGGATATTGAGCAGCTGATGGGGCATTTATTTGCCACCACTGATCTTGAAACTAGCTATCGCGTCAATATGAACGTGATTGCGCTGGATGGTCGCCCGCGTGTGATGGGGCTGCTAGAAATGCTCAGCGAATGGCTAGAATTCCGTACGCTGACTGTGCGCCGTCGTTTGCAGCATCGCTTAGACAAAGTGAATGCCCGTCTGCATATTTTGGACGGTTTGTTGATTGCGTTTTTAAACATCGATGAAGTCATTCGCATCATCCGTTATGAGGATGAACCCAAAGCTGAATTGATGCTGCGCTTTGGGTTGTCTGACTTACAAGCCGAAGCCATTTTAGAATTAAAGCTGCGCCATTTGGCCAAGCTGGAAGAAATGCGGATTCGTGGTGAGCAAGACGAGCTCGCCAAAGAGCGTGATCAGTTAGAGAAAATCTTAGGCTCTAATGCCCTGCTGAAAAAGTTGCTGGTGAGTGAGATTCAGGCCGATGCGACTAAGTATGGTGATGCACGCCGAAGCCCGATTGTTCAGCGCCAAGACGCGGCTGCGTTGACCGATGCCGACCTGATGCCAGCTGAACCCGTCACCGTGGTGCTGTCAGAGAAAGGTTGGGTGCGAGCAGCTAAAGGCCATGATGTTGATGCGGCGGGTTTAAGTTATAAGGCCGGTGATGCGTATTTGGCCAAAGCCGAAGGCAAGAGTAACCAGCTGGCGCACTTCTTAGATAGCAGTGGTCGAAGTTACTCGGTGTCTGCTAACACCCTGCCCAGTGCGCGTGGCCAAGGCGAGCCGTTAACCACCAAAGTGAAAATGCCGGCGGGTGCACAGCTGATTAGTGTATTAATGGCTGACCCCGCTCAGTTAGTGCTTATGGCAACCAATGCGGGTTATGGCTTTATTGCCACAGTGGCTGATCTTGAGGCAGGCAATCGTAACGGTAAAGTGGTGTTGACGGTGCCTGATGGGGCGGCCGTACTACCCCCGTCTTTAGTTCATAATAGCGAGACTGATTGTTTAGCTGTGCTAAGTAGCAGTGGTCGTTTATTGGTGTTTGCTGCCAATGATTTGCCTCGTTTAGCAAAAGGTAAAGGCAACAAGCTCATGAGCTTGGATAAAACCGACAATGAAGTGGTGCAACGAGTTTTGGTGTTGCGTGAGGGTGATAAGCTCACCGTTCATGCCGGTGCAAGACACATGACGTTGACCAGCAAAGACATCGAGCACTATCGTGGTGAGCGAGCACGGCGAGGACAAAAGTTGCCGCGTGGATTCCAAAAAGTCGATGACATTACTGTCGCGCCATAAGTCGATTGGTAAGTTAGGAGAGCGCGAGTGCGCGAAATTTTATTAGTCTCGATTGCCGGCCCAGACCGGGCTGGCATTAGCGCATCGTTAACCGCTGCCTTGGCTGCGCATCAGGTCAATATTTTAGACGTTAGCCAAGCCGTTATTCATGATCAGCTCACCTTAGGTTTAGTGATTGAAACCGGTGGTGAGAATGACTCTGCGTTGCTAATGCGTGCAGTATTGTTTGAGGCGCACGCATTGGGTCTGCATGCTCGCTTCACACCCATTAGTGCCGACAGCTACCATCAGTGGGTGTCTGGCCATGGCAAATCTCGCCATATTGTCACTTTGTTAGCCCGCAAAATTACCGCCGAGCATCTGGCCTCATTAACTCGACTGATCGCTGATCAAGGTTTAAATATCGATGGTCTGCAGCGTCTGTCAGGGCGTGTTGCACTAGAAAATGAGGCCACGCCACCAGATCAGGCTAAAGCCTGTGTCGAGTTTTCTGTGCGTGGTGAGGCACATGATCCACATGCCATGCGCGCTGAGTTTTTGCGTTTGGCCGGTGAGCTCGGTGTTGATATTGCGTTCCAGAAAGACAATGCCTTCCGTCGTAACCGTCGTTTAGTGTGCTTTGATATGGACTCGACGCTGATTGAGCATGAAGTCATTGATGAGCTGGCTAAAGCTGCCGGTGTTGGTGAACAGGTTGCTGAAATCACTGAACGCGCCATGTTAGGTGAACTCGACTTTACCCAAAGTTTTCAAGCTCGTGTAGCCCTGCTAAAAGGCTTGGATGCCAGTGTGCTGGAGAGTATTGCGCAGTCGCTCAAACTCACCGAAGGTGCCGAGCACTTGATGCGCACACTAAAAGCATTAGGTTATAAGACTGCGATTTTATCGGGTGGTTTTACCTACTTTGGTGAGTACCTGCAGAGCAAGTTGGGCATTGATTATGTCTTTGCCAATAGCCTAGAAATTGAAGATGGCAAGGTCACTGGCCGAGTGGTTGGCCGAGTGGTGGATGGCAATCGCAAAGCGGAGCTGCTACGTGAGATCGCGCAAAAAGAAGGTGTGAACTTAGAGCAGGTGATTGCGGTCGGTGACGGTGCCAATGACTTGCCAATGTTGTCCATTGCGGGTCTGGGCATTGCGTTTAGAGCCAAGCCATTGGTTAAAGCCAACGCCAAACAATCGATTAGTACTTTAGGCCTTGATGGAATTCTGTATCTGCTGGGTGTGCGCGATCGTGATATCGATGCCGGATAGGCGAGAGGTTAAGAATGGACTCAGTAACAGCCGCCGACTTTCTCCGTCAAAACGCAGCATCTCAGCAGGTGGCGATAGCGCGTTATCGCACTGAATCTGGGCCGGTGTGGTTACGCAAGGCACTGGTCCATCATGCCTTATGGATATACACCCCCTTGTGTTGGTTGGCGCGTTTTTTACGTGTCCGTGCCTTGCAGCCAGTGCCAAATCCCGGCGGTGTAGTTGCAGTAAATCGTGAAGCCAAACGTTTGCGTGAGTTGGCCTCTGCCGGCATAGCGGTACCAGAGCTGCTGGCTAAGCAAGAAGATGCCCTGCTGATGACCGATGTCAGTATGGAGGGTAAGTCTAGACAGTTAGAGCATGCGCTCAAACAAAGTGAGTCTGGTCATCAGTGTCTGCAGTTGTTTGCGCAAGCCGTGCAGTCTTTAGGCCGAGTACATGCAGCCGATCAATATCTAAGCCAAGCCTTTGCTCGCAATATTATGCTGACTAATGATGGCAGCATTGCCTTTATAGACTTCGAGGATGATCCGGGCGAGGTGATGGCGTTGCCGCTTTGCCAAGCTCGTGACTGGTTGTGTTTCATTTTTTCAACGGCCATTATTATGGCGCAGAAAAATCAGTCAGATGTGGCAGTGAGTACGCTGACAGAAACCATTTCCCAGGGAAGTTATGCGGCGCAAAAAGCATTATTAAAAGTATGCCGACGTTTGGCTTGGATACGCTTTTTGCCGATCACAAAACTAGGTAGTGATGGCCTGCGTGTAGTGGCGGCAGGGCAGTGCCTGGCAGCTTTGGCAGCTAGCTTGTCGGCAGACACAACGCCTTAAGCAGCTGCAGCCCTTGGGTAGGGTACTTATCTTTATGCTGTACAATAAACAAGGCACGTTTCAGGTTTAAATACGGCGTTGGTAGAATGCAAATCTGACCTTGTGCCACTCGGTCTTCTAATGTCATACGCGACGCGCAGCTGATACCAATGCCGGCCTCTACCGCACGACGAATCGCTTCGGTGTGGCTCAACTCCAGACGAATTTGCACGCTGCCTAACTTGTCAGCTACCGCATGGTCAAACACTTCACGTGTACCTGAGCCCGGCTCACGCATAATCCACCATGCTTTTTTAAGGTCGTCAGGGGTGATGGTTTTTTGCTGTGCTAACGGGTGTTGGCTACCAGCAAAAATCACTAGTTCATCATCTTGCCAATGGGTGACGTTAATGTCGGGTTCATGGCAAAAGCCTTCGATAAAACCAATATCGCAGCTAAATTGACGAATAGACTCAATGACATGGCGGGTGTTGCCTACGTCTAGGCTGAGTTCGGCCGAGGGGTGTTGCTGCAAAAATTGGCCCATCAGTGTTGGCATTAGGTAGTTGCCTATGCTTAAGCTAGCGCCAATCCGCAAGCGGCCTAAGCGTCTGTCATCGTTATGCACCAAAGATTCAATTTCTAGCGCACGATCAACCGTTTCTTGCGCCAGCGGTAATAGACGACTACCCAACTCATTCAGCTTAAGGCGTCGGCCTAGGCGGTCAAATAATTTAGCACCTAGCTGAGTTTCAAGGTCGCCTAAGGCCATGCTGGTGGCGCTTTGGGTTAGGTTGAGCTTATCGGCGGCACGGGTAACGCTTGCCTCACGGGCAATGCTGACAAAAACATCGAGCTGTTTAAGAGTGATTCGCATGGCTGCAGAGTAGCGCGGATTTCAGATAACAAAAAGCCCCGCAGTTGCGGGGCTTTTTGTTAGGAACTAACGATTAACGTAAGCCACCTAATAAACCACCTAATACTGGCCCCAACACTGGAATAGCATTCAAGCTATCAGTGGGGCTACCACTTGGTTAGCCAGTAGCACCACCTAATAAACCACTTAAGATTGGACCTAGTACTGGAATAGCATCTAGACCATCTGTACCACCACCGATCGCACCGCCTAGGCTTAACACTTCATTCAATGCATCGATAACTGGTGCAAGTACCGCATCATCTTTTGCAACGAGTGCATCAACTAACATGGTTACTTGGCCTAGTGCTTGATCAGAACCGGTAATGTCGTTCAAAACACCTGTCAGTGGAGAAAGCGCACCATTAGTTGGATCAACAAGGGTGTTAACCAAGTCTTGAACTGGAGCAAGCACGGTATCACCTAGCAAGTTGTCAACTGTGCCTTGTACAGACGTAATTAAACCATCACTGCCGGCACCTGGTGTGCCCTCACTGGGTGAGCCAGGCAAGCCCGGTAAGCCAGGCAGCAAGCCGGCTAATGGGTTGTCGCCACCGCCTAAGTTACCAGCAAGACCTTGTAATGCAGCAGCAATGGCTGCTGGATCTTGGTCTGTTAACAACCCTACTAATACTTCGTTTAGCGCAACAATTAACGGGGCTAATGCCGCATCGTTTGCACTGATTAGTGCGCCAACGAGTTCGGTGACAGGTCCTAATGGGCCGCCGTCAACGTTGGTTAAGTCTTCAAGTGCTTCAGTTAAGGGAGCTAACGCACCTTCCTGAGGGTTCAATAAAGTATCAACCAAGTTTGCAACTTCAATTAACGGTGTGCCACCTGTTAAATTATTCAACAAGTTTTGAACATTGGTAATTAAACCGCCGTTAGTGCCACCACCTGTACCGCCACCAGCGCCAGGCAATTGGCCCAATAGAGCAGTTAACGGGTTGCTTTCACCACCGAGTGCTAATAAGGCGTCTAATGGTGTACCAGTTGGGCCACCATTGCCTGAGCCACCACCTGCTGCATCGCCAAAACCTTGAAGTGCGGCAGCAATCGCTTCAGGATCACCTGACAATAAACCAATCAACACTGCATTCAAGCCACCAATGACAGGTGTTAACGCGCCACTACCATTTGCACCAATGAGTGTTTGAATGAGTTCGTTGACTGGAGCTAATTCGCCGCTAGGTGATAACAAGTCATTGAGACGATCGAACAGTTCAGAGAGAGGGGTGTCTTCAATTAGGCCAGCAATAACATTATTAACTGGGGCTAAAGCTGTGTCATTTAAGGCGTCACACAACGCAACCTGAACGGCATCAAGTGTTGTTTGGTCAGGACGTGCTGCTGCTTCAGTGCAGAGTTCTTCAGCAGTTTTGCCAGAAGCATTGTTGCCACCATTATTACTACCATTGCCACCAGCACCACAAGCTGATAGAGCAGCTGCTAAAGAAACCGCTGCGGCTATTTTAGTAAGTTTAGAGATATGCATAATATTCACCCGAATCGCTTGGAGTTACTTGAAAGACTTTACGTTTGTTTATGATGCGCATCATAAGCGTTGTAAACGCTATACAAAGTAATAATTTGCAAAGGAAATGTTGCGTTATGTAAATTCGCGCGAATTATGCACATATTCAATTGTTAAGCAATAAAAAAGGGCTCTGCTTGTAGAGCCCTTTTTTCGAAGCTGGAAGCTTATAGAAGGAACTATAAGCCTAAGAAGCCCAAGCCTAATAAGCCGGTTGATCCACCACCTGTGCCTTGTGTAATGCCTCCAAGCAGCTGGTCAACAATTGATCCTACTAGTGGGATTTCATTAACTAAGTCTGTTAGGTCAGTAAGCAGCTCGGTATTTTCGTCCCAAGCGCCAAGTAGTGACTCAAGCGTACCGGTCAATAAGCCACCAGCATCTTCACCCAGAATGGACGTAATCAGGTCGGTTAAGGCATCTACACCTGCTTCATTGCCATTGCAGTCACCAAACAATGTCAGTGCACAAGTTAGAGGTGCTAAGGCATTGAGTACAGGCTCTAATAGCGACTGATCAACTTGTGCAAGGCCAGTATTAAGGGCGCTTGTTAGTTGTACGATGCCTAGGTTCAGTTGCGTATTACCAACCATGACAGCACTAACAAGTTGTGGTTGACCGCTAGCAGCAGCCAAAGCACCCAATAATCCACCGGGAGCCGTGAGAAGGTTGCTTACATTTATCAATGCATTTTGAACAGTAGCGCCAATATTTGAGCCTGGGCTAACTTCAAGTTGATTTAGCACAATGCCCAAATCAGCCAATGTATTACCAACCGTAAATACAAGTTGTCCTGCAACCGGAATTTGGTTGCTGCCTGGAATGTTGTTGAAGCCGTCAACAATCGCGTCGCCTACAAAAGCCAGGCCCTGACCTAGTTGGTCGATCAGCTCTGCGTTAAGCGAAATTGGGCTGTTGCCGGGGCTGCCTAGAACTGATGTTAATGGCTCAAGCAATGCGTCTAAGGGCGTGCCGGTTGGGCCTGACCCGCCATTACCAGCGCCTATGCCCGCAAGCGGTGTGCCAGCAAATGGGTTGTTGCCGCCATCAAATAAACCAATAAAGTTTTGTAATTGATCTGCAGGCGTGGCACTGGTGCAAATTGCTGCTCGTTGACCTACTAAAATGCCCAAGGCGCAAGGTAGTGTTTGAGCTAAGCTTGCAACAGCGGGTGGGACTGCGGTTAAACCTGTCTGAATTTGACCGGCAGCTAAGGTGAAGCCTGCAGGTGAAGGGTTGCTTAGGATTGTGCGTATTCCAGTCAGTAATCCACTCAATGCGGCGTCAGGGCCTTGCAGCAGCTGATTAAGCGTTGGGTCCAGTGCGATGACAAAACCACCAATGTCTAAAGGAACATTGGCAGGAGTATTAGACTGAATGTTTTGTCCGATACCAGTTAGTACGCCAGATAGCTGACCGCGAGTACCATCCAAAAGGAGTGAGGATGTCTGGTTGTTGTCGGTACCTGTGCCGGTTCCAGTACCAGTACCAGTTCCAGTACCAGAGTTGATGGAGTCTCCATCAGAGCCGCACCCAGCCAGAGCTAAACCTAGCGTAAGTGCAGCAAAAAATTTCATGGTTTTTTTGAGTTGCATGATGTTGTCCCTAGTCATCGCCAATAGTGGCTAGCGAACAAACATTAGCAATGTATAGGTAAACAACGTATGCCAGAACAGTTTGATTTTGTGGCTAAAGTATTGCTTATTTAGCTATTTTGTAAGTGCTCACCCAGCACGCCCCCCATACGAACTGCGCTGCCTGCAGCAAGGTTTTTTTGCCAAGTAACAACATCTTTGCCAAACAGCACGATAGCGGTTGAGCCCAATAAAAACCGTCCCATCTCGTCACCTTTGGCCAGCTGTACATTGTCTGGCTTGCTGACTCGAACTTGATTTCCAATCGGCTCCAGCCCGCCCCAGACGGTTTCAATGCTGGCGACAATCATGGCGCCAACCAAAATGACAACCATTGGGCCCAGCGCGGTATCAAAGTGAGCTACCAAACGTTCATTGCGTGCAAATAGATTGGGTACGTTTTCGGCCGTGCGGGTATTTACCGAGAACAAGTCGCCCGGTACATAAACAGACTTAGTCAGTGTGCCGGCAAAAGGCATGTGCACACGGTGATAATCCCGTGGTGATAAATAGATCGTGGCAAAATGACCGTTTTCGAATGCTTTTGCATCTGCTTCACTGGCCAGTAAGTCACTTAATGAATAGCTATGACCTTTGGCTTGAAAGACTTGATCGCCAGTGATGGGGCCAAGCTGTGACACTGCGCCATCGGCTGGGCAAACAATACTATCGGCTTGGGCATTAATCGTGCGAGCCCCCGCTTTTAGCGGGCGAGTAAAGAAGTCGTTAAAGCAAGCGTATTGGCTCAAGTCGGGTTGTGCCGCTTCACTCATGTCGACTTGATAACGTGCAGCAAAACGACGAATAAAGGCATCTTTTAACCAAGGTGTTTTGCTGGCGGCTAGCTTGCCTACTAAGCGTGATAAGGCATGTTGTGGCAGTAAGTACTGCGGAACGGTCATCAGGCGATCAAAAGACACAGGAGTTCTCTCTCTAATTTTTGCTTTTAACGATGTTACTGCAATGCTGGCCAACTGACACTTAGAACAAAACTGGGGTGTGCAATGGTAGCAACTGACCAGCAACCGAGCAGCTCATGCTCAACAGTTGCCATTGTAGTGTCCAATTCAGCAAGCTTAATACGAAGCCCTAGGCCGTGCGCTTTTAATATTGCTTCTTTACGTGTCCATGTGTGTAGCCAGTTTTGCTCAGCGGTAGCCTGTTCATTGGCATGAAAGTAGCGCTTGCTGATGGCCAGTACCTGTTGCTCACGCTCGGCATGCTCAATATCAACACCAATACTGGTTTGGCTATTGGACCAAGCCACTGCTAACCACTGTTGGCTGTGCGACAAGTTAAATGCCAGTTGGTGATCTGTCATATAAGGTTTGCCGTGTTCGGTTTTAACAAGGTTGATCGCTGCGTTTGGCTGGCCTAGGGTTTCTTGCAGACATTGTTGCAATAAGGCGTGATAAGCCGCAGGTGAGGGCATATTGTAAACACGGATAAAAATATTGTGTTCTGGCTGCTCAAATAGCCAAAAGCCGTCGGCAGTTTTTGGGCTAGCGACGGCTTTTAGTTGATTTAGCATGTGCTTAGAACAGTACGCGTGTGCGAATAGTGCCTTCGACTTGCTGTAGCTTAGCCAGTGCAAGGTCAGAGTACTCAGCATCAACGTCCATGACCAAATAGCCAATGCTGTCATTAGTCATTAATGACTGTGCACTGATGTTGATGCCGTTTTCTGCAAATACCAAGTTGACCTTAGACAGGACGCCCGGCACGTTATTGTGGATGTGCAATAAACGATGCTTGCCAGCAGACTGAGGGACTGACACTTCGGGGAAGTTCACAGCAGTAATAGTGGCGCCGGTGTCAGAATAACGGGCAAACTTCTCTGCCACTTCTAAACCAATATTGGCCTGCGCCTCTAAGGTTGAGCCACCAATATGAGGAGTCAGAATAACGTTTTCTAAGCCGCGCAATGCCGACATAAATTCTTCGTCATTAGCTTTTGGCTCTTTCGGGAATACATCAATAGCGGCGCCATTTAAGTGCTTGGATTTGATGGCATCAGCCAAGGCTTCAATTTCGACGCAGGTGCCACGGGCAGCATTAATAAAGATGGCGCCTTTTTTCATTTTTGCAAACTCGGCGGCACCGACCATGTTTTTGGTTGATGGCAGCTCTGGCACGTGCAGTGACACTACATCTGCGGTGGCATAGAGTTCATCAATGGTGGTGACCTGGCGTGCATTGCCCAGTGGTAACTTGGTCACTACATCATAATAAATGACTTGCATGCCCAGTGATTCAGCCAGCACGGAGAGCTGTGAACCAATTGAGCCGTAACCAACAATACCCAAGGTTTTACCGCGTGCTTCATAGGAGCCTTCAGCCGATTTCGACCAGCCGCCACGGTGCACTAGGAAGTTTTTCTCAGGGATCCCGCGCAACAACAAAATGAGTTCGCCCAACACCAGTTCGGCGACCGAACGTGTATTTGAATAGGGCGCGTTGAATACCGGAATGCCGCGCTGCATGGCAGCCTTCAAATTGACTTGATTGGTGCCAATGCAGAAGCAACCAACCGCAATCAGTTTGTTCGCTGCGGCAAACACTTTTTCGGTGAGCTGTGTGCGTGAGCGAATACCAATAAAGTGAGCGTCTTTGATTTTTGCAATCAGCGCATCTTCATCCAGCGCACCGCGCAGATATTCGATGTTGGTGTAACCATTATTGCTGAGTACATCGAGTGCATTTTTGTGCACGCCTTCTAGCAGCAGGAAACGGATTTTCGACTTGTCGAGGGAGAACTGGCTCATGGCAGGACTCTAGGTATTTAATGGAAGGCGCGAATGGTAGCACAGAGTGGTGTCCTGATAGAATGCACCGATTAAATGTCCTTATCGTCATGGAGTCGTCATGAGCCTAACCCCCGAAACGTTGTCGCGTCTTAGTCAGATTGTTGGCGACAACCGTGTACGTACTGATGCTGATAGCTTAAAGGCTTGGGGTTGTGACTGGACCAAGATGTACACCCCGGCACCGTCAGCAATTGTATTTCCATCGACTATTGAGCAAGTGCAAGCGGTGGTGCTGTTAGCCAATGAAGTGGGTTTTGCAATTGTGCCGTCAGGTGGTCGTACTGGTTTGTCCGCTGGCGCTGTTGCTGCTAACGGTGAGGTGGTCATCAGCTTTGATTACATGAATAAAGTACTGGAGTTTATTCCAGAGGATCGCGCCGTACGTATTCAGGCAGGTGTGGTTACTGAGCAGCTACAGAATTTTGCGGAAGAGCAGGGCTTGTATTACCCGGTTGATTTTGCCTCGGCTGGTTCATCACAGCTGGGTGGCAATATCGGCACGAACGCCGGTGGTATTAAGGTCATCAAATATGGCATGACCCGCAACTGGGTGCTGGGCTTAAAAGTGGTCACCGGCAAGGGTGATATTTTAGAGCTGAACAAAGACATGATTAAAAATGCCACGGGTTATGACCTGAGGCATTTATTTATTGGTGCTGAAGGCACCTTAGGCTTGGTGGTAGAAGCCACCATGAAGCTAGAGCGTGCGCCGCGCAATTTGCAAGTGATGGTGTTGGGTACGCCCGACTTTCCGTCGGTGATGAATGTATTAAAGGCCTTCCAAGCGCGTCTTGATTTAACTGCGTTTGAATTTTTCTCTGAGTTATCAGTGCAGTTAGTCACAGCCCATCAAGGTATTCCTCGTCCGTTTGAAACCGCCACTCCGTTTTATGCACTGCTAGAGTTTGAGGCACTATCGGAAGATATGAGTGATGAGGCGATGGCAATTTTTGAGCGCTGTGTCGCTGAGGGCTGGGTGGTTGATGGTGTGTTAGGTCAGTCAGAAACGCAGGCGAAAAACCTATGGCGCTTGCGCGAAGATATTTCTGAAACCATTGCACCGTTCACACCGTATAAAAATGATATTTCGGTATTGATTCAGCGTGTGCCGGCTTTCATTGCTGATATTGACTCGATTGTTTCTGCGCAATACCCAGACTTCCGAGTGGTGTGGTTTGGCCACATTGGTGATGGCAACTTGCACTTAAATATTCTGAAGCCAGATGACATGGCCAAAGAGGATTTTTTTGCCAAGTGCAAAACGGTGAACGTACAGGTGTTTGAGACCGTGCAGAAATACAATGGATCGGTGTCGGCAGAGCACGGTGTTGGCATGACCAAAAAGCCTTATCTGACGTACACGCGATCACCGATTGAAATTGAGTACTTGAAGGCGGTGAAGCGAGTGTTTGACCCGAATAATGTGATGAATCCGGGTAAGATTTTTGACCTTTAATTGGCTAATGCTTGGGGTGTGACCCGTTTTATGGATCGCCGCGAGTACGTCCTTGTAGGCTAAGGTGCGCCATCCATGGCGCACACTTTCCATAAAACGGGGCACACCCCAAGCGTCTAGGATTTAACGTTTCTAGTAGGTTGAGATTTGCCACTTTCAGGGCGGGGGTTGCAGTAGTTGGGGAACGTGCGCGCCAAGGATGGCGCGCCGTAGCCTACATGGATGTATCCACGGCGATCCCCAACCACTGCAATCCCCACACAAAAATGAGAAAAACATGAACTACCAACACACTTGGCAAAACAGCACCCCCATCGACCTGCCTGTCGGTAAGCTGGTCTGCATTGGCCGCAATTATGCTGCGCATGCTAAGGAGTTAGGTAATGCGGTGCCCGATGCACCGATGTTGTTTTTGAAGCCGGCAACTGCATTAACACCCCTGCAGCAGCCTTTTGTTATTCCTTTGGGGCGTGGTGAGTGTCATCACGAAACTGAAATTTGTGTGTTGATTGGCCAAACGCTATCAGGACAAGTGAGCCGCGAACAAATTCACCAAGCAGTTGTTGGTTTTACCCTAGGTTTGGATTTAACCCTGCGTGATGTGCAGCAGCAACTAAAGCAACAGGGACATCCCTGGGAGGTCGCTAAAGCGTTTGATGGCGCGGCACCTATGGGCACATTTTTGCCGGCAGCCGAATTTAAAGACTGGCAGGCAATTGAGTTTGAGTTAGTGGTTAATGGCCAGCGCCGTCAGGCTGGTTGCAGTGCAGATATGATCACTAGCATTGAGGCCATGCTTGAGTTTATTGCGAACATATTCACGCTGCAGCCTGGCGATATTGTGATGACCGGGACGCCAGAGGGCGTAGCGGCGTTAGCGCCTAATGACAGTCTTAGCTTGAGCTTGTTGAGACCGATACCAACTACTTGGGTAACGACTGTTGCGGATGTTTAAGCGTCCACAGCAAGTATAGAAATCCGGTTAGGCCAGTGATGCTGGCTGGAATCAGTAGCGCAAAATAACCCCAGTATAAAAACGAAAAAGCCCCAACTAAGCCGCCAACAAAAAAGCCACTAATGACATTGGCGCTCATGCCTAGGCGGCGATACTCCATTTTTAAGCCACGTAGTGCTTGGCCAAGAAAAATGCCTAAATCTGTCAGCATGCCGGTTAAGTGAGTGGTGCGAATAACTGCGCCGCTATAGGTGGTCGACATGGCATTTTGCAGGCCGCAGGCACAAGCGGCTAGCCATAACCCGGCGGCTAAGTTTTGATTCAAAGCGATTGCCGCAACCACTAATAACAATGACTCCAGCATCAATACGGCGCCGTATCGGCGCCCCAGCTCTAGGCTTTTATCTAGGGTAATGAGTCCGCTAATGAACGTGCCCAATAGATAAGCCAAAATGATGGCGGCAGAGTTAAGCGCTAAGGCATGGTTGTTAAATACTAGGCCCATCGTCAGCAGGCTAGTGGTGCCGGTTAGGTGGGTAATGGCTTCTTGCGAAAAGCTTAAAAAGCCAATCACGTTGATGAGGCCGGCAAAGCTGGCTAACAGCCATGCGCTAATCCAAACCCAGCGGGGCAGGCTGCGAATCATTACTCAGACACGCTGCGCTGAAAGCGCACAATTTGCCGACGCTCTTTTTTGTTTGGGCGATGGTCTGGGTGTGCCAAATTTAGTGCTTTGCGCTCCGCTTGGTGATGCTCACGAGCACTAATGCTTTCTTCCGTTTCGCTATATAAGGTTTGCGCTACGCTGGCTGGGCCACGCACGGCACTGATGGCATTGACCACAACGGTTTTGTCACTATGGCCCTGGCGTATTCTTAAGGTCATGCCGAGGTTTACCTCGCGACTCACCTTTAATCGTTGTCCTTCGCAATGCACATGACCGCCTTCAATGGCTTCTTTGGCCAGGCTGCGTGTCTTAAAAAAACGTGCGGCCCATAACCATTTGTCGATACGAACACCGCTACTTTCCGTCATGGTGCACCTAATTCGGCAAAGTCATTAACGGCAGGAAAGTGAAGCCCTTGGCGTGCGGGTCGTTCACTGTCGGGTTGCGATATGGTCAGTAAATGACGAATGCCAAAAGTCTGTGCGGAACGCAGCACAGTTTCACTATCATCAATAAACAGGCTGCGATCGGGATCAAAGGGGTGGGCTTGCTGAAGTGCCTGCCAAAAGCGCTGATCTTCTTTTGCATAACCATAGTCATGCGAACTGACAACGGCCTGAAAATACTGGCCTAGTGTGGTCTCAGCCAGTTTTAGCTCTAAGCTAGCGCGATGGGCATTGGTGGCCAAAATAACGTGCCGGCCACTACGTTGTAGCTGCGCCAAAAATGAAAAGGCATCAGCACGCTCGCGAATTAAATGCTTTAAATCCTGCTTTAGTTCGGCCACATCAAAGCCCACTTGCTCGCTCCAGAAGTCGACACAATACCATTGTAGCGAGCCTTCAAAGCGGGCAAAGCGCCCCAGTAACTCGTCTAAACCAGCTTGTGGTGATAACTGATGATGCCGAGCATAAGCAGCAGGTAAGTGTTGCATCCAAAAGCGATTGTCAAAGTGTAAGTCCAATACCGTGCCATCCATATCTAATATGACGGTATCTATGTCCTGCCAGTTGATCATCGCGGTATCCTGTGACGCATTAAGCTAACAAAAACGAGAGCTATTTATGCAGCTTACGCCCTCATTAATCAATGATGTTTTGTTGATAGCACAGCAAGCAGGTCAGGCCATTTTGGCCATTTATGCCAGGCCAGAACTGTGGTGTGTGCAAACCAAAGGGGATGATTCGCCATTAACTGCCGCAGATCAAGCAGCACATAGGGTGATAGCCAAGGGTTTGTTGAGTTTGTCTAAGCCTTGGTCAGCATTGCCACTGCTGTCAGAGGAGTCATCAGCGGCAGAGCTGAGTCAGCGACTAAGCTGGCCTGCGTGTTGGATGGTTGATCCACTTGATGGCACCAAAGAGTTTTTGGCGCGCAACGATGAGTTCACCGTCAATATTGCGTTGATCGATAACGGCCACGTGGTGTTGGGCGTGATTTTGGCACCAGTAACCGGCGTGGCTTATGTAGCGGCCAAAGGGCTGGGCAGCTTCCGTATTGATGCGCAAGGTCGTCAGCCAATTCGAGTAGCCAGTGCGCAGGCGCCAATAAAACTACTTAGTAGTCGGCGCCATGGCTTACAGCGCTTAGCGGCTTTTGAGCAAGCGGTGAGTGCACGTTGGGGCGAAGTGACAACACAGCCTAAAGGGTCGTCATTAAAGCTGTGTGCAGTGGCAGAGGGCTCAGCGCATGCAAGTCCACGATTTGGTCCGACCAGCGAGTGGGACACGGCAGCAGCACAAATTATTTTAGAACAGGCGGGAGGGTATTTAGTGGACAGTCAAGGG
>CAMTYC010000013.1:0-9886 GCA_947085865.1 uncultured Moraxellaceae bacterium | reverse complement strand
GTCTTCTAAATGCTCAACAATCAGCTGATAGTCGCCGCGAGGTGCATAAAGGCTCACTTTGGCGCGAATAATGACTTGCTGGCCGTTGCGTGGCGGTGCTTGTAATCGTGCGGCTAAGCGCGCGCCCTTAAACATCGCTGCTCGCACTTGGGCGGTATCGTCTTTTAACGTGAAATACAGATGGCCAGAGGCGGGCGCCGATAAATTCGAGATTTCACCGCGCAGCCAAACACGGCCGTAATTGAACTCAAGCAGGTCGCGAACGGAGTGGTTTAGCTGGGTGACGGTTAGGATGGTTGGTGTGGTCATGGGTGAATCATGCCATAAGTTTAAGCCCTGTCTTTGACTGATTTTAAAACTCGCCGTGTATACATCCCTGTAGGCTCGGCTCGGCATCCATGCCTCGCACGGTTTTAAAATCAGTCAAAGACAGGGCTTAGTTCACTTGCCATGGCTGGCGATCCAGATTGCTGATGTTTCGACTGCCGTGCATTACTGCCAGAATCAACACTCGATTACTTTCTAGTCGATACATTACACGATAGCCTTGCACGATAATTTCTCGAAGTGACTTGTCTTCTACCTCAGGAATCATACGGCCGCTTTCTGGAAAGTCTTTTAGACGGCGTGTGGCAAGAACAACTTTTTCAGCAAAAGTTTGGGCGTAAAATGCAGAGTCTCGGCTGATATAATCAACCAAACTAGCTAAGTCATCACTAGCAATGTTAGACCAAATAACATTCATGACTTATCGATATATCGTTTTTCCATGTCCTCTTGAGAGGTCACTTTATCTTCTCTTACGGCTTGCAGAGAGCGATGCAGCTTTTGACGAATATAAAGTGCTTGCATGGCGTCATCGAAACTGGCCTGTTCAGGTAGGTGATCTGCGATTTCATGAACAATTTGCTTAATTGTTTGCATTAAAAACTCCTCACTAATTAAAATGAAGATACTGCAGTTTATGGCTGTTTGCGAAAGGTTTTAAACTCAGCCTCGCCGTGTGGGTATGGCGGGCTGTCTGTTGGTTTGGGTGCTTGGGTTGAAAAACGTGCGAGGCATGGATGCCGAGCCGAGCCTACAAGGAAGTATCCACGGCGAGTTTTCAACCTAAGCCCCCAAATCAGCAGTGATACCCCCGATAAAGCCTACTGACGAAAACCCACAAACCAGTTATACTGCCCCGCTACTTTTACCCGGCTCCCGGAGTAGCACCATGCTCGATATCGTCCAAGAAGCGCTCACTTTTGATGACGTGCTTTTACTCCCCGCATACTCCAATGTTCTGCCCAACAATACCTGCCTAAAAACGCACTTAACGCGTGGCATTCAGCTCAATGTGCCGTTGGTTTCTGCGGCGATGGATACTGTCACTGAATCACGTATGGCGATTGCCATTGCGCAGGAAGGCGGCATTGGCATTCTGCATAAAAACATGGACATTGCGGCCCAAGCAGCCGAAGTGCGCCGGGTAAAGAAATTCGAAGCTGGCATGGTGCAAGACCCCATCACCGTCGCGCCTGAAACCACTGTTGGTCAGCTCATTGAGCTCACCAAAGCCAACCGCATTTCTGGTGTGCCGGTCATGCAGGGCGGCCAAGTCGTCGGCATCGTCACCAGTCGCGATCTGCGTTTTGAAACCCGTATGGATCTGCCGGTCTCGGCCATCATGACACCGCAAGAAAAGTTAGTGACGGTGCGCGAAGGCGAATCACCCGAACGCATTAAGGCCTTGCTGCACGAACACCGCATTGAAAAAGTATTGGTGATTGATGATGCCTTCCATCTAAAAGGCCTGATCACCGTGAATGATTTCCAGAAAGCTGAACGCTTTCCAACTGCCTGTAAAGACGACCAAGGCCGTCTGCGTGTAGGTGCTGCCGTTGGTACTGGTGCTGATACACCAGCTCGTGTTGAAGCACTGATCGAAGCCGGTGTGGACGTGTTAGTAGTAGACACCGCACATGGCCATAGCCAAGGCGTGTTAGATCGTGTGCGTTGGATCAAAACCCATTTCCCACACATGCAAGTCATTGGCGGCAATATCGCCACCGGTGATGCGGCATTAGCGTTGTTAGATGCCGGTGCCGACGCCGTTAAGGTGGGTATTGGTCCTGGCTCGATTTGCACTACACGTATTGTGGCCGGCATTGGTGTGCCACAAATCACCGCCATCGACCTAGTGGCACGCGCACTCAATAACCAGATTCCGCTGATTGCGGATGGTGGTATTCGTTACTCTGGCGACATCGCCAAAGCCATTGCCGCCGGTGCTAACTGCATCATGGTGGGCTCACTGCTGGCGGGTACGGAAGAGGCCCCGGGCGAAGTTGAGCTGTTCCAAGGTCGTTATTACAAGGCTTACCGTGGCATGGGTTCGCTGGGCGCTATGTCACAGCGCGGCGGCGGTTCGGCTGATCGTTATTTCCAAGACGCATCCGCTGGCGTGGAAAAACTGGTGCCGGAAGGCATTGAGGGCCGTGTGGCTTACAAAGGCCCTATGAGCGGCATTATTCACCAGCTCATTGGTGGTCTGCGTTCAAGCATGGGTTATACCGGTTCGGCCGATATTTCCACCATGCGCACGCTGCCTAAGTTTGTGAAAATCACCGCGGCTGGCATGAAAGAGTCGCATGTGCACGACGTTACCATTACTAAAGAAGCGCCGAACTACCGAGTGGGTTAATTTTATGACGCAAGATATTCACGCCCACCGCATTCTGATTCTCGATTTTGGTTCGCAGTATTCCCAACTCATTGCCCGTCGTGTGCGTGAGTTGGGTGTGTATTGTGAACTGCGCGCCTATGACATGACGGATGATGAAATCCGTGAGTTCGCGCCCAAAGGCATTATTTTATCCGGTGGCCCTGAGTCGGTTACCGAAGCCGGTTCACCACGTGCAGCGGATGTTGTTTTTACCCTAGGCGTGCCGGTATTGGGCATTTGCTACGGTATGCAAACCATGGCGCAGCAGTTGGGCGGCCAGGTGCAAAGCTCCAACATTCGTGAGTTTGGTTATGCCGAAGTCACCGTGGTGTCTGACCTGCGTCAATGTGTAAATAACGCCGCTGACACCCGTCATGATGCATTTTTTGGTGACATCAAAGATCGCCAAAATGGCGACGGCGAATCTACTTTAGATGTTTGGATGTCGCATGGTGACAAAGTCACTCAGGTGCCAGAAGGTTTCCGTATTACTGCGTCCACACCAAGCTGCCCAATCGCTGCCATGGCAGACGAAGCACGTGATTTCTACGGTCTGCAATTCCATCCAGAAGTGACCCACACCAGCAAAGGTTTGGAACTGTTGCAGCGTTTTGTGCATGACATTTGCCAAACCCAAGCTCTGTGGACTCCGGAAAATATTATTGAAGACAGCATCCGTCGTGTGCGCGAACAAGTCGGTAACGATCAGGTGTTGTTGGGCTTGTCGGGTGGTGTTGACTCATCGGTGGTTGCGGCGCTGCTGCACAAAGCCATTGGTGACCAACTGACTTGTGTGTTTGTTGATAACGGCCTGCTGCGCAAAAACGAAGGCGAGCAAGTCATGGCCATGTTTGCCAAAAACATGGGCATTAAAGTGATTCGTGTGGATGCCGAAGACGAGTTCTTGGGCAAACTGGCCGGTGTTTCCGACCCCGAAGCCAAGCGCAAAGCCATCGGTAATACGTTTATTGATGTGTTCGACCGTGAGTCCGGCAAATTGGCCGCGGGCGGTGTGAACTGGTTGGCGCAAGGCACCATCTACCCAGACGTGATTGAGTCGGCAGCCAGCAAAACCGGCAAAGCACACGTCATTAAATCGCACCACAACGTGGGTGGCTTGCCAGAAAACATGAAAATGAAACTGGTCGAGCCCCTTCGTGAACTGTTTAAAGACGAAGTGCGCAAGCTCGGTCTAGCCTTAGGCTTACCTTATGACATGGTTTATCGCCATCCGTTCCCAGGCCCAGGCCTTGGTGTTCGCATCTTGGGCGAAGTTCGTAAGGAATATGCCGACATCTTGCGCGAAGCTGACGCGATCTTCATCGAAGAGCTGCACAAGGCCGACTGGTATCACAAAACTTCGCAAGCCTTTGTGGTGTTTTTGCCAGTGAAGTCGGTCGGTGTGGTGGGTGATGGCCGTCGTTACGAGTGGGTGGTGTCGCTGCGTGCAGTTGAAACCATCGACTTCATGACCGCGCGTTGGGCACATTTGCCCTACGAGCTGCTGGAAAAAGTCAGCAACCGCATCATTAACGAAATCAGCGGCATTTCCCGCGTGGCCTACGACGTTTCAAGTAAGCCGCCGGCGACCATCGAGTGGGAATAGGGATCATTTAACTAAAGTGCCTACTTGGGTCTTGGCGGTTATGTAGAACACGTATGATTTCTACATTGTCTGCTGTGACACGATAAAACAAGGTGTGGCTGTTGATCATGAGGCTCCGGCTTTCTTTTAAAAGCTCGGAGCGATCAATCCCCATTAATGGTTGCTGCGTTAGCATCCACATTTGGTTTTTTATCTCGTTCAAATAGCTTTCAGACTTTGCGCTGCTCCAGTTTCGCCGGCCATATTTATAGATTTCTTTTAAGTCATTTTGTGCCGAAAGCGAAATAACGAGATGCATGATTTTCATCAGGCTTCGTGCTGAATTTTTTCAAAAAAGGCATCAAGAGATGCTTTTGATGTAATCGCGGTGCTTTCGGAATTATCCAGCTGATCAGTACCTAGTTTTAGCTGATCGCGAAGGTGAGCTAACTTAACCTCAAGAATCCAGTCTTCATGGGTTTCCATAAAACGTAGTGCTTCGCGAATAACTTCACTAGCATTGTTATAAAGGCCGGTTTCTACTTTGGCTTTTACGCGTGACTCGAGTTCGGGAGTGAGTGAGATATGCACTTTATGATATGCCTCGCTAATTTGTTGCGCTGTTTGAAATTTAGTTTGTCTTACAAAGATTGTCAAAGTTTGTAAAGATGAGCCTGCGGTGGTTTGATGAGTGACTCCGCAGGTATTCCTAAACCTGAGTGAAGGTTCCATATCATTTTTAAGGTCAGTGATCTTTTATGGTTTAGGATCTCGTAGACTCGATTGCTTTTGCCGATCATGGGCTCAAGGTCTTTTACCGTTAAGCCATCAATTTTGTCGTACTGCGCATGTGTGCCAATAAAGCGGATGTATAGCACTTGGTATGGATAGTTTATCCAAACCACAAGTCGATATTTGTTGCCGGCAATATTGAATACCGCTCGTAACGTCAGGCACTTCCCCACAGCGTGCTGACTGGATACTGGCTTATCCATGTGTCTGCGGTTACTAATAACATGCCCTCACTGTGCGCTTGTGCAATCAGCAGGCGGTCAAAAGGGTCTTTATGAAGTGGCGGCAAGTCGTTAATCGCCATGACATGCTGACTATTAATGATGAGCTCTTCATAACCATTATCAAGTGCAGTACGACGCAACACGTTGGCATCAACAATAAAGCCCGGTTTTAACAGGGCATTTTTGATGCCAATTTCCCAAAGACTTGCCACACTCAGATAAAGTTGATTATCAGGACTGTTCATGGCGGTATGAACCTGCATTGGAATTCGCGCTGGTGAAAATGCTGCCCATAGCAGTACATGTGTATCCAATAACAAGCGCATAATTATGAGTCTTGAAATAATTCGCCAATAAGGTCTGCGGCGGCATGATCATAATCATCAGGCACCGTGGCGGCAGGCATAAAACCAAGACGTTTTTGCTGGTGGGACTCTGGCGCTGTTAGCGCGATAACTTTAACCAGTGGCTTGCCAGCTTTGGCAATGACGAATGAATCACCTTTGGCGGCCGCTTCAACCAAACGTGATAAATGTGTCTTAGCCTCATGAATATTGATGGTTTGCATAAGAAGTTCTCATTAAACTAACTAAACTTAGTTTACAGGTGCATTTAATGATGGATCAACCCCTAATTCAGCAGCCCATTGTGGTTACCGGCGGCAGCGGCTTTATTGGCCGCGCGCTGGTGACGGCGTTGCTGGCCAATGGGCGGCATGTCGTCAATATCGACAACCTCAGTTATGCCACCCGTGCGTGGCCGCTGTTTCACCCGCAGCAGTCGCAGCCGCAGCAGCCAGCGCAATATCATTTTGTGCAGGCAGACATAACCGACGGTGAAGTCATCGCAAACGTACTGCAGCAATACCAGCCGCAGGCGTTAATAAACTTGGCAGCGGAAACGCATGTTGACCATTCGATCAGACAGGCGGCGCCGTTTATTCAGACCAATGTGGTGGGTACGGGCACGCTGCTGGCGGTGGTCACTAAGTGGTGGCAGGCGCTGCAACAGCAACAACAGCAGCAGTTTCGGTTTTTGCAGGTCAGCACCGACGAGGTATTTGGCGATTTGGCTCAGTTAAGCCATCAGCGTTTTAGTGAGCACTCACCATACGCGCCCAGCTCACCGTATTCCGCCAGTAAGGCGGCGGCAGATCACTTGGTGGGCGCTTGGCATCGCACCTATGGGCTGCCGACGTTAATCACCCATTGCAGTAATAATTATGGCCCGTGGCAGCATCCGGAAAAGTTGATTCCTTGTATGTTAACGGCGGCGTTGAACAACCAGCCGCTGCCGATTTATGGCGACGGTTTGCAAGTGCGCGACTGGTTGCATGTGGATGATCATGTGCGTGCGCTGATGATGGTGTTAGAAAAAGGTGGGGTGGGGCAGCGTTATGTGGTGGGCGCGGATAACCCAATGACAAACCTAAATCTGGTGCAGCGCCTGTGTGATGAGCTGATGCAGATCCGGCCGAAAGCGCAGGGGCATTATCGTGATTTAATGACACACGTTAGTGACCGTCCCGGGCATGACCGCTGTTATGCCTTGGATGCCAGTTTTATTAAGCAGCAGTTGGGTTGGCGGCCGCAGGTGGATTTTGAGCAGGGTTTGCAGCAGACAGTGAGCTGGATGGTGAATCAGATGGTGAAAGCTCATGTATAAGACCTACAACTGCATTTTGCTGCTGGGCGGGAGTGGTCAGCTTGGGCAGGCGCTGCAGCCGCTGCTAAAAAGTGTGGCGACGACCGTGCATGCGCCAACACGGCAAGTGCTCGACCTGCAAAACGCGAATCGACAAAGCACCATCAGTGAATACATCAACAGCATCAAACCAGATCTGATCATTAACGCCGCGGCGATGACGAATGTGGATGCCGCAGAAGTCGATCCCACACTAGCAGACCTCATTAATCATCGAGCCGTCGCAGAACTAGCAAGCACCGCTAAGCAACACAACGCTGCGTTTTTGCAAATCTCTACTGACCATGTGTTTGATGGCACTGCCACGCAGCCATACCTTGAAACTGACCACACCAACCCAGTAAACCAGTATGGCCGCAGTAAGCTGGCAGGCGAATTGACGTTGCAGGCAGCCTATGCCGACACGGAGTTGCCGTGGTGGATAGTCAGAACCAGTTGGCTTTACGGCGAGCAGGGGCCGCGTTGGTTAAAACAGCTCAGCCCCAACTCTAGTGTAGTGACCGACCAGATTGGCGCGCCAACGTCGGCGTTGTGGTTGGCGCATGTCATTGTGCAGCTGCTAATGCAGCCTGCGGAAAGCGGCATCTATCACGCCAGCATGGCCGGCCAAACCAGCAAGTTTGAACAGGCGCAGCACTATTTAGCGCAGCGAGATAAAAGCCACCAAAGCCAGCCGCCAAAACTCAAGCCCATCAAAACCGCAGACTTCACCCAAGCCTCGGCAAAACGGCCACTACACTCACTGCTGAATAGCGACAAGCTTGCGCAGACACTCAACCTAACCATCCCGCAGTGGACGGACGCCAAAGACATTCACTTTATGCAACTGGCGCTGAGTCAGGCCACAAAGGCGCAAGCGAAAAATGAGGTGCCAGTGGGAGCAGTGATTGTGGCCGCCGATGGCCAAACGATTTTGGCGCAGGCACATAATGCGCCCATCAGCGCGAACGACCCCACTGCGCATGCGGAAATCACGGCACTAAGGCAGGCGGCAAACGCCATCAACAATTATCGGCTGGATGGTTGCACGCTGTATGTCACTTTAGAGCCGTGCACCATGTGTGTGGGGGCGTTGGTGCATGCGCGCATAAACAAAGTGGTGTTTGCCGCCAGTGAACCGAAGGCAGGCTCACTGCAAAGTCAGCGACAACTCATGAACGAAGCCACTAGTGGCTACTACAATCACCGATTTGTGTGGCAAGGGGGTGTGCTGGCACACGCTGCTGCGTTACAGTTACGCACTTTTTTTAAAGCACGTCGGCAGTCATGACACCAGATATCATCATCACCCTAGGCACCATCTTGGTGGCCTTAGGCTTATTGGCCAGCAATCGTTTTCCGGCAGATGCCACTTTGATGGCGGCTTTGGCGGTGCTGGTTTTAACTAAGGTGATCAGCCCCACCGATGCGTTGCTGGGTTTTGCCAACACCGGTTTAATGACAATTGCACTGCTGTATGTGCTGGCGGCCGCCTTGCGTGATACTGGTGCCATTTACTGGTTGGCACACAGGCTGTTGGGTCATCCCAAAACGCAGCGTGGTAGTGTGGTGCGTTTGTTAATTCCCAGCTCTCTTTTAAGCGCGTTTTTGAACAACACCACCGTGGTCGCGATGATGATTCCGGCGGTGCAAGAGTGGGCGCAACGGTTAAAAATCCCGGCCTCGCGTTTATTGCTGCCGCTTAGTTATGCCGCCATTTTGGGTGGCACCACCACCTTGATCGGTACCTCCACCAACCTGGTGGTGGATGGCCTGATGCACAAAGAAGGCTTGGCCGGTTTCCGCTTGTTCGATTTGGCATGGGTGGGTGTGCCGCTGCTGATTATTTGTAGCGCCTTTTTGATTTTCTTTGGCCGTTGGCTGCTGCCAGACCGTGAAGGTTTGGTGGAGCAAATGGAGCAAGCGCGCGAATACCGTGTGGAAATGCTGATTCCTGATGGCAGCCCACTGGCAGGTAAAACCATCACTGCCGCCGGCTTAAGAAGCTTGGCGCACGGCTATTTAACCGAAGTGTTCCGTGATGAGCATTTGTATTCACCGGTTAGCCCAGACCTGCAGCTGCAGCATGGTGACCGCCTGATTTTTGTTGGTCCGCCGGCTTTTGCTCGTGAGTTGCAGCGCATTAATGGCCTGCAGGCCGCCTATGGTGATGCCGAAAAATTAGGGCTGCGTCACGAACAGCGCTGCTTGGTGGAAGTGGTGCTGGCGCCAGACTTTCCGCATGTGGGCAAAACCGTTAAGCAGTCGGCATTTCGTACTCATTATCAAGCGGCCATTTTGTGCATCAGCCGCAACGGTGTGCGCTTGGAAGGCAATGTCGGCGATGAGCAAATGAAAAGCGGCGACACCTTGTTGTTAGAAACCAGCGACCAGTTTGTTGAGCAATACCGTTATCGTCGCGACTTTTTGCTGGTAAGCCCGTTAAAAGACTCGGCACCGCCAGATTTCCGTAAGGCGCCTTTGGCTGTGGGCATTTTGGTCGGCATGGTGCTGTTGAATGTGCTGGATGTGATGACCGTGCTGGAGTCGGTGTTTGTGGCTGGTGGCGCCATGTTGTTAACTGGCTGTGTATCGGTAAACCGTGCGCGTCAAATGGTGTCCATTAATTTGCCGGTGCTCACCGTCATTGGAGCGTCGTTTGCGTTGGGTGCGGCCATGCAGCAAAGCGGCGCCGCGCAATACATTGTCGATGCCTTATTCCCCAAAGGCAGCGAGCTGTCGCCTTGGATGGTGCTGCTGATTATTTATGTGATGACAGCGCTGTTTACGGAAGTCATTACCAATAATGCCGCTGCCGTGCTGATGTTCCCGATTGGTTTGGGCGCGGCCATGCAGCTAGATGTTAGCCCGTTGCCCTATATGATGGCCATTATG
>CAMTYC010000012.1:0-6985 GCA_947085865.1 uncultured Moraxellaceae bacterium | reverse complement strand
AGTGAATAATCGACGTGCACTAACAAAGTAACGCATCCAATAACGGTTATCGAGCTTTTCAATGCTGATCACACGACCCGTACGTGGTGCATGCACAAAGCGATCTTCACCAATATAGACAGCAACGTGGTTAATGCGAGAGCTGTTGTTTAATCGAAAGAAAATAAGATCGCCAATGGCTAATTCAGACGTTTTTACATTACGACCCGCTAGCTGGGCCATTTGCGCAGCGGTTCTGGGCAAGGTGATGGAGCTGATGCTGCGGTAAATATATTGAACCAAGCCACTGCAATCAAAACCCTCTTCGGGCGAGGTGCCGCCGTACTTATAGGGCACGCCCATCAAGGTGAGCGCATTCATCACCATATCATCTGCGGCAGACGGCATAACCACCGGGCGGCCTTCAGCCTGCACCAGCGTTGGAGAAAACATAAGAACTAATGCAGCCGTTAAAAACGCCTTTTTTATAGTTATAAGTAGCTGATTCATAAGACCTCCGACCGATTAACAGGTCGTTAACGTGCGCACAAAATAACTAATAGGGAGTCAATAAAACAAAACTTGGCGCTAATGGCAAGCCTTGTCCCCATGAAAGCATGGATTTTGAACGTCTA
The DNA here is from genome assembly GCA_947085865.1 of uncultured Moraxellaceae bacterium. Lineage (GTDB taxonomy): Bacteria > Pseudomonadota > Gammaproteobacteria > Pseudomonadales > Moraxellaceae > Perlucidibaca. Next base: position 6,371 of record CAMTYC010000012.1, on the reverse strand, counting down.
AACGGCTATTTTGTTGACCTGATACTGAGGCTTGGAGACGGTTGATGCACCCCACCGCACAATCACTGTTAAACGCACAGATTGCATTTCTTGATCAAGAGTTACAGGGCGACCGCTTACAAGCCCATCTTGAAGTTGAAGCCAAAGGCTACTGCGAACTACTGCAGTCCATCGCGGTTCGTGACCTGCTGCCACCCGCCATGGTCGTTGGCTGGGTGCAACGCAACCTGCTGGGTTATGCACCAACTGATAGCATGCGCCAACAAGTGGTGATGTTAATTGAAATCGGTTTGGATAATGCCTCTACCCAACAAGTCCCCATCCGCGACCTAATCAATCGTCAAATCTACGACATGATGGTTGAACGCCTAATTTCACGACCGGCGCTGCGACAAGAGCTGATCGAGATGGTGCTACACAACCCAGCATCGCATCGTATGTTATCGGAGCTTATGTACCGCAACATCATTGGGTATTTAACAACAAATAACCCCGTTGCTAAGCATGTGCCGGGCGCCGCATCACTGATCAAATTAGGCTCAGGCGTCATCAGCCGCATGGGTAGCGTCGAGCGCACTTTAGAAAAGTCAGTAAAAGCTTATATTCGCCACACGCTGCGCGACACAGCATCTCTAGGTGTAGAAATGATTGTTGCAGCACTCAACAACCAGCAGCTTCGCAGTTATGCCGATGAATTTTGGCCACGCTTGGCGAACTATCGCTTTGGTGATGCTTCGCGACATCTTGAGCTTGAAGGTTATAGCTACTTGGCTGTGGTGTTTTGGAATATGGTGCGCACCACCGAATTCATGAATGAACAAGTCGCCCATATTATTAATCGCTGGTATGACCATAAAGGCGATGAGATGGCGATGGATTTACTGGAAGACATCGGCATCACTGAAGAACAAATTGTGCGTGAGGTCATTGCAGTGGGTACACCGGTCATCAACACACTACGCAAACGCGGACACATCAAGCAGCGCTTTGAAGAGCACCTGCAGGCATTTTATGAAACAGATGCTGCCAAAATGATTTTGGCTCCACTGGAGTCTGCCAGCGAATGAGCCTAAACCTTGCTGATATTCGTCTTGACTACACCCGCCAAGGACTAGCACTAGAGGACTGCGCTGCAGACCCTATTACTCAACTTGAAAAATGGCTGCACGAAGCCATTCATGCTGGCGTCGATGAGCCAACCGCAATGAACTTGGCGACTGTCGATGAGCTCGGCCAGCCCAATGCGCGTATTGTGTTGCTGAAGGGAGTTGAACAAGGGGCGCTGCAGTTTTTCACCAACTACGCTAGCCGCAAGGGCCAGTGTTTAGCACAGCAGCCTTTGGCCGCACTCACATTTTTCTGGCCTCAACTTGAACGTCAAATTCGCTTGGAGGGACGTGTGTCACGTTTGGCTAGCGAAGTATCAGATGTTTACTTTGGATCACGCCCCTATGCCAGTCAAATTGGCGCATGGGCATCAGAGCAGAGCCAAGTCATAGACCACACCAAAACATTACAAGAGCGCGTTCAGCAGCTTCAGACACAGTACCCCAACCAAGTGCCACGCCCACCTCATTGGGGCGGTTATGGCCTAGTTCCGCATTATATTGAGTTCTGGCAAGGCCGCCCTAGTCGCTTACATGACCGTATCGCTTACGAGCTAAGTCATGATGGACAATGGCTAATTAGCCGACTACAGCCTTAGACCGGATTATCAACATCAATGAATTGATGCGTAATGCCGAGCTGTTGCTGACACCATTGCCCCAATGCTTGCACACCATAACGCTCACTGGCATGGTGACCCAAAGCAAAATAATGGATGCCCATTTCACGTGCGATGTGCACCGTGGGCTCTGATATCTCCCCGCTAAAATAGGCATCTGCGCCAAGTGCCGCGGCCTGCTCAATAAAGCCTTGTGCACCACCGGTACACCAAGCGACGCGCTTAATTTCTGTTGCGGCGCCAGCAATATGTAATGGCCGACGCTGCAATACCTGCTGCGCTTGCTCACAGATCGCATCAGCCGTCATTGGCTCAAAGAGCTCACCAACATCCCCGACAGCACTGGCATCATCTGGAAACAAAGCGCCTGTTCGCTGCCAACCAAAACGCGCCGCTAATTGAGCGTTATTCCCTAGACTAGGGTGCGCATCCAATGGCAAGTGATAAGCAATGAGTGAAATATCGTGAGCCAGTAATTTGGCCAAACGATTTCGCTTCATGCCCACCACGCAGGGGCTTTCGTTTTTCCAGAAATAACCGTGATGCACCAAAATTGCATCCGCATTGGCGGCAATCGCTGCATCAATTAACGCCTCACTCGCCGTCACGCCAGAAATAATTTTTTTGACTTCTGTACGCCCCTGCACCTGTAAACCGTTTGGGCAATAGTCACGAAAACGATTGGCGACTAAAAGCTCATCTAATTGCAGCACTAATTGGTTTAATAACATGACTTTATCTCAGCACAGACTTGTTTCAACAGTGATCTGCCTCCATAGTTTATGAAATGCAGCTTAATTCATACTTTTGCATAAGAAGGATAACCCAATGCGCATAACTCCTATGGTGCCATGGATTGCTCTTGCTGGTGTCATTGCCTATGTCAGCTGGTTTGATCGCTGGCCAACTCATAGTCCAGTTACTGTTACGCCCACTCCAGAGTTACCAGCTCAATTTGCAGCTAATGATGTTGTTGCACAGGCCGACAGCGGTCCTATTTCTTATGCCCCAGCTGTGGCTAAAGCGGCGCCGGCAGTGGTCAATATTTTCACCACACAACGTGTGCAGGTTCAGCGTAACCCCATGCTGGAGCATCCATTTTTTCGTTTTTATGGCGAACAAATGCCTAATGAGCGCTCTGCCTCTAGCTTGGGCTCAGGCGTTATCGTTGCGTCTGACGGTTATATCCTAACTAACAATCATGTTGTGCAAGGCGCTGAAAGCATTGTGGTTGCACTGCATGATGGCCGCGAAGTAGATGCCAAGGTCATCGGCACTGACCCTGACACCGACTTGGCACTACTGAAGATTGACCTGCAAGACCTGCCCGCACTGCCATTTAATACTACCAATATGGCTGTAGGCGACGTTGCTCTAGCCATTGGCAACCCCTTTGGCGTTGGTCAAACCGTCACGCAAGGCATCATCTCTGCACAGGGTCGTAGTGGTCTTGGCATTAATACCTACGAAGACTTCATTCAAACGGATGCCGCCATCAATCCTGGCAACTCCGGTGGTGCACTGATTGATGTCAATGGCAACTTAATCGGCATTAACACCGCTATTTTTTCGCGCTCCGGCGGCAATATGGGTATTGGTTTTGCCATTCCCGCTGAGCTTGCCAAAACCGTAATGAGTAGCTTGATTAGCCATGGCCGCGTTCTGCGTGGTTGGTTAGGCATTGAAATAGCAAGTAGCGGACGAACCGCTAATGGTCGTGAAAGTAGTGACGTCTTTATTGCTGGTGTTATGCAAGGTGGGCCTGCCGACAAAGCAGGGCTTAGGCGTGGCGACCAAATCATAGAAGTCGCGGGTCAGAGCGTTGTTAGTGCTAATCAGGTCATCCGACAAATTGGTGCATTAGCACCGAAGGCTCGTACCGAAATTATTGTGCGTCGTGATGGCAAGGTGCGAAAAATTGACGTCACCATGGGCGAGCGCCCTGCGCCTAGGGCATAAGCCCTAGGCCAACAGGTCATCTAAAGCAGATAACAGCGCTTTGTGCTGGTCGGGCGTACCAACTGTAATACGTAAAAAGTCTGCAATACGTGGTGCGGCAAAATGCCTGACTAACACAGCCCGCTCACGCAAGCCTGCACATAATTCGGCACCGGCATGAGACGGGTGTTTAGCCAGAACAAAATTAGCCGCTGAAGGCAGCACCTCAAAACCACGCCGTTGCAACTGTGCCACCAAGCTATTGCGCTGCATGATGACCATATCGCAGGTGGACTGGAAATAGCCTTCATCTTCCATCGCCGCTTGGGCGCCAGCTTGCGCTAAGCGACCCAATGGATATGAATTAAAACTGTCCTTAACCCGCTCCAGCGCATCAATTAAATGGCGTTGACCAAATGCCATGCCAACACGCAAACCCGCCAACGCACGAGATTTCGACAAGGTTTGAGTTACTAACAAGTTATCAAACTCGTTGACCAGTGCTACTGCGCTTTCGCCGCCAAAATCAATATAGGCTTCATCAACAATCACCACTCGAGAGGGGTTTGCTGTCAAGACTTGGCGAATAGCGGCCAATGGCATAAGGCAGCCAGTAGGCGCATTCGGGTTAGGAAAAATGATGCCGCCATTAGAGCCAGTGTAATCAGCAGGATTTATCTGAAACGCTTGATCAAGTGGCACCAACTGGTAACGAATATCAAAAAGCTGGGCATAAACCTTATAAAAACTATACGTAATGTCCGGAAAAAGTACGGCTTCTGATTGTCTAAAAAAAGCATTAAACGCGTGCGCTAACACTTCATCAGAGCCATTTCCGACAAAGACTTGGCCGGCCTCTAAACCAACCCGCGTCGCCATAGCTTGACGCAGCTTAATCGAGCTGGGATCCGGATACAGACGCAAATCATCAGTCAGCGCCGCCTGCATTGCTGTCAGCGCTTTCGGTGAAGGTCCATAAGGGTGTTCATTGGTATTGAGCTTGACAAGATTTTCGATACGCGGCTGCTCGCCTGGCACATAGGGCACCAGATCATGCACAAAAGAACTCCACAGCGAACTCATAGCAATACCCTACTCTGGCAGCAATCGATATTCTGCTGAGCGCGCATGTGCCGTCAGCCCTTCTCCACGTGCTAACACTGATGCCACTTTAGCCAACTCACTGGCACCTTGGGCCGAACAGCCAATCAAGCTGCTACGCTTTTGGAAATCATAAACACCTAGTGGCGATGAAAACCGTGCGGTACCAGATGTTGGCAGCACATGGTTAGGCCCGGCACAGTAGTCGCCCAATGCCTCAGGTGTGTGACGACCCATAAAAATTGCACCGGCATGACGGATACGTGGCAGCAGCGACTCAGGGTCACTCACGGATAACTCCAAGTGCTCTGGCGCTATTCGATTAACCAAATCGATGGCTTGCTCTTCGTTATCAACCTTAATAAAAGCACCACGATCACTTAACGAGGTACGCGCAATGGTTTCACGCTCCAGTGATGGCAGCAGTTTATTCAAGCTTGCTTCCACCGCATCTAAAAATGCTTGGTCTTGCGCAATCAAGATCGACTGCGCCAACTCATCGTGCTCAGCTTGTGACAACAAATCCATGGCAATCCAATCTGGATCGGTTTGGCCATCACAATAGATCAGGATTTCAGATGGGCCAGCAATCATATCGATGCCAACTTGGCCAAATACTTGGCGCTTGGCTGTGGCCACGTATATGTTGCCTGGGCCTACAATTTTATCAACGCGCGGCACTGTCTCTGTGCCATAGGCAAGTGCGGCTACAGCTTGTGCACCACCAATAGTGAACACTCGATCAACGCCCACCAAAAATGCGGCCGCCAGCACTAACTCGTTAAGCTCACCAGCAGGAGACGGCACAACCATAATGATTTCGCCAACACCTGCTACTTTTGCAGGCAGTGCATTCATCAGCACAGAAGATGGATAAGACGCTTTGCCGCCCGGCACATAAATGCCCACTCGATCTAACGGCGTAACCTGCTGCCCCAACACAGTGCCGTCATCTTCACGATACGACCATGACGACTGCAACTGATGCTGGTGATAACGGCTAACACGTTCAGCGGCTTGCGCCAGTGCTTGCTGCTGTGCTTCTGGCAAGTTTTCATAAGCCTGCTGCAAGCGTGCTTTTGTTAGCTCTAGCTCAGCCATTTTTTTAACTTGGCGGCGATCAAAACGGTTAGTGAAATCCACTACTGCGGCATCACCTGATGCCCTTACTTGTCGAATGACATCATCAACTACATCACGCACACCCGCATCGGATACACCCTCCCACGCCAGCAGCTGATCGAGCTGCTTGGAGAATGTGGGAGAAGAGGCATCTAACTGAGTCAACATGGTGTTTTCCATTAATTCATTAAGGTGCTGCGCGCTCAGCCACAGCGGATTCTAACAGCTGCACCAAAGGCAAAATTTCGGCTTGCTTTAACTTCATCGCCGTTTTATTCACGATTAAACGTGAGCTCACCGGCATAATCAGCTCTAGTGGCTCTAGACCGTTTTCTTTCAAAGTTTTGCCCGTGTCGACAACGTCAACAATGACGTCAGCCATGTCCATAATAGGCGCCAGCTCCATCGAGCCATAAAGCTTGATCAACTCAACCTGCTCACCACGGGCGGCATAATAACGCTTGGCAATATTGATAAACTTAGT
>CAMTYC010000011.1:0-13732 GCA_947085865.1 uncultured Moraxellaceae bacterium | reverse complement strand
GCTGACTTAATTCCAGGTGTATCTGGCGGCACCATGGCGTTAATTTTGGGTATCTATCAACGCTTGCTAAATGCTATTGCCAGTGTCAATCGTGACTTTATTAAACTTATTGGCAAGGCACGCTTAAGTGATGCATTACGACATATCGACATTTTATTTGTGCTGCCCTTAGGGCTTGGCATTCTTGTTGCCATTGCATTTTTTAGCCGAGTCATTCCAATTAGCTGGTTAATTCGAGAACTGCCAGAAGCAACGTTTGGCTTATTTTTTGGTTTGATTGCAGCCTCGGTAGTGTCGTTAATATTATCTCTTAAAGTGACTCGCTTACGCTCTTGGTTATGGTGGCTAGCAGGTCTTGGCGCAGGCTTATTTGTGGTTATGTTAGTGCCAGCCTCAACGCCATCAACCGCATGGTTTATTTTTATCTGTGGCGCTGTCGCCGCCACCGCAATGTTACTGCCCGGCGTTTCTGGCTCATTTGTGCTACTCGTTTTAGGCAAATACGCTGAGGCACTCGAGGCCCTAGCCAGCCTTAATATGGCGTTTATTTTGCCGTTATTAGCCGGCATCGCCACCGGCGCTATCGCCTTTGCTAGCAGTATTAGCTGGTTATTGGCCAACTATTACCAACGCACCATGCTGACAGTGATTGGTGTACTGACCGGCTCGTTGCTGGCTGTTTGGCCCTACCAACACTGGCTCTATGAGGAAGTAGATGGCAAACAACGACTATTAAGTGCCACACCCTATATCCCTCAACACATAGACCCAGCCATCATCAGCGGCATTGTCATGATGATTGTGGGTGTATTCCTCTATCGCGGCATTGAAAAATTAGCGAGTAAAGCGTCATGACCGATCTGATTTTGCATCACTACCCAATGTCGCCTTTTTCTCAAAAAATTCGCAGCATGTTGGGTTATGCCAACCTTCCATGGCAATCCGTGATCACTCGCGAAATGCTGCCGCGACCACACTTGCAAACATTGGCCGGGGGCTATCGCAAGATTCCTGTGGCGCAAATTGGCGCCGACATTTTCTGTGACTCCCACAGCATTGCCAGCGAAATTGCCAGACTCAGTGGCAAGCCTGAATTAGCATTGGAAAACTGCAGTGCCGAAGTACAGGCCTATGTGCAGCATGCAGAGCTAAAGGTCTTCATTGCTTGTTTAATGTCGAGTGCAAATTCGAAGGTATTACGCAAAGCAAAACAGTCCTTGTCTTTGCTAGATATGGCGAAATTTGCTTGGGATCGCATTCAATTAGGAAAAGACTCCATCGTTAAAATGTCGCCAGCTAGAGCTAGAGTTATATTAGCGAAACACTTGGATGATGTTGAAAGTCGACTAACTAAAGACTTCCTGTTTGGTGATTTACCAAACCATGCCGACTTTGCTACCTATCACCCACTTTGGTTTGCGCATGATTTGGCGGAAAAAAGCTTTGATCAATATCCTAAGCTGACAGCATGGCTTGATCGCATGAGCGCATTTGGTGAAGGTCAGCGACAGGATATTACCATCGACGACGCCCTGAACATTGCCAAGTCACATGAACCACGAGAGCTCATTAGCAGCAGCGACGAACCATTACTTGGCAAAATGGTCACTGTAGCGCCAGCTGATTACGGCCAGCTACCCACAACAGGTGTGTTAGTACAAAGCACAAAACATTCGTGGACTTTGGCTCATGAAGATGCCTTGGTTGGCAAGATTCACCGTCACTTTCCAAAAGTAGGTTTTAGCCTAACGCAAGTACTGAGTTAAGAACGCCGTGGCTTGCTGATAACTGTTGCCAGGCAGTGCAGCAGTTAACAAATGCCCATAGACCGGTCTTGCTACCAGCTGAACAGGCACACCCTGCTCTTTAAGAGCCGCCTCAAGTTTTAGGGCCTGATCAAACGAAACCAAGGTATCCCAGCGACCGTGATAGAGAAAATGGGGTGGCGTGTTGGGACTGACTTGTGTCACGGGTGATGCTTTGGCCCAAATCGCTGGTGCCTCATCAAGGCCTTGACCAATAAGCGCATGAACCATGGGCGAGCGCGGCCAAACTTGCAAATCTGCTGGTGTACCACCAGCTACCACTGCACGAATAGGCAAAGCCTGCTTAGTCATGGAAGCAAGGCTTGCTAAATGAGCACCTGCTGAGTAACCCCACAATGCCACACGCTGAGTATCTACACCCAAGGCCTGCCCCTCTTGCTGCAACCACTTTATAGCTTGGGTTATATCTTCTAGCTGCGCCGGAAAACGGTGATTGGGAGCAAAACGATAACTCACATTAAAAACAGCAAAACCCACACTGAGAATTTCTTGGTTAATGCGCTGCACATAGCCACTGTGGCGAGAGCCTGAGCGCCAGCCGCCACCATGTATCACCACCACAACGGCTGGCTTCAAAACACCAGCTGGCCGCATCAAATCGCCCTGTAAAGGCTCCAACCATGATGAAGGTGTATAGGTATGCACAGTACTGGACATTATTGGTTTGCTCGTACAGCCAAGCACAAACAGTGTGCTCAGTAAAATTAACGTCTTCATTAAAACATTCATCTGAATGAACTCTAGGACATGTCAGCGATTTCTAACAAAACCACTATCGCTTTGCCATGACTCAGAAATAAAACACTTTTCAGCGTGACTCATGAGTCTCTTACAAAAATCACATTTGTGTCACTTCTGTACAGTGTGGCGCATCTCGGCATGAGTCCATCTTTGTCCTAGACAAAACGTCCTACCAAAGAGAGGCTTAACATGAACGTAAAACTAGCGATGCAAGAAAATTCCGAGCTTCCCGTTCTATTGCCGATTAATGCGGTAGAGCGAGAAACAGGTGTGACTAAAGAGCTTTTACGTATGTGGGAGCGCAGATATAACTTTCCTGCTCCACAACGCGATGCCCAGGGTGACCGAGTCTACCCTGTTGATCAGGTTGCCAAATTACGCTTGGTGCGGCGCTTAATTGATGCTGGCTATCGCCCTAGCAAACTCATGTCATTAAGCAGTGATGACTTAGAACATATGCTTAAATCGCAAACTCAAGCGCGCCATGAAGTGTCGCCTGAGTTCGAGACTGAGCTACTTGCAGTGATCAAAACATCTAATTCTAATGAGATCCAAGATTACCTGGCTCACCAAATGGTGACCATGGGTCTAGAGCGCTTTGTATTAGACTTTTTGCAACATGCTAACGGGTTAATTGGTGATAGCTGGTCTCGTGGTGTCATTGAAGTTCATGAAGAACATTTATTTATGGAGCTGGTGCAAAAAATCATGCGCCAAGCCATTGCTAATTTACGTGCAGTAAATCGTCCTCCACGGATTTTATTAACCACACCACCCACTGAAACACACACTCAGGGCATTTTGATGGTCGAGTCATTATTGCGACTAGATAATGCCGATGCGGTCTGTTATGGCGCGCAAATGTCAGTGCGTGACATTGCTCAAGCCGTGCAGCGTCACAAAATGAATATTGTTGCTCTGTCTTTCAGCGCAGCCTACCCAACCACTCAAGCCATTGAGTTTTTAGAAGATTTACGATTTAAGCTACCACTTAACATCGACATTTGGGCAGGTGGCAGTTCGCTACGCTCAACACGCAGACGAGTTGAAGCAGTTGAGTTTTTTCATGACCTACCGAGCATTCGTCAAGCTGTTAAGAACTGGCGAGTTGCAAATGGTCCACGTTGAACCTTGTGTAGGCTTTAAAGGGCTCACTAAGAGCCCTTTTTTTATGAAATACACTTCAAATACAACAAACTTAATATAACTTGTTAGTTCTCAGGTTAGACTTTACTCAACAAATGTTACTGATTAGATAGGACCATCATGCCGGCTCACAAAATCCTGCTCATGGAAGATGATGAAATGACAGCAGAGCTCATCGAGTTTCTGCTAAAACGACAAGGCCATGAGGTAAAAACTGCAATTGACGGAGCAGAGGGTGAAAAAATCCTCAGCGAATGGCAGCCTCAACTGGTGGTACTAGACGTGCTCATGCCGTTTGTTGATGGCTTTACGGTGCTGAAAAACATACGCAGTAATGCCACTACCAAAGACTTACCCGTTCTTATGCTGACAGCCAAAACGGGTGAGCGCGATATTGTTCAAGCGCTGGATATGGGTGCTAACGACTATCTAGTCAAACCTTTTCAGCCAGCAGAATTGTTGGCTCGCATCAATCGACTCTCGCGGGAAATTAAGTCATGAAGCCATCCTACTTCTTAGCATTAGGACTATCTGCCTTGGCTTCAAATACTTGGGCCAATTCATGGCTAGAAGCGGGTGCAGAGCTTCAGGACTATACCAACGGTCGTGCCAACGCCAACATTGAATACATTGCCGGTGCGTGGCAACAAGATGGCCTCACCGTTTATGGTGATGTCACTCGCAGTGATCGTTTTGAAAAAGTCGACAGCCAATTTACTTTAGGTGGCTACATTCCTGTCACACCAACAGGCAAATTGCATTTGGAAACCAAACTAAGCCCCAGCCGCAACCTAACACCGGGCCATGTGCTTTATGCCGGTTATTACTGGGATGCCGGCAATGGCTGGACATTTGAACCCTCTTATCAAGTCACGTCGTTTAGTAATTTGCGCGTTGAACGCACCGCCTTAGTGACGGAAAAATATACTGGCCCATGGCGCTTGGTGTATCAGATCGCGAATGTCAGCCTACGCAATGAGAATGCACTTAACCATCAAGTACGTGCTGACTACTTTTGGAATGACATCGACCGTACCGGTATTTTTTATGCCTTTGGTGACGACCAAGAAGTAGTTGAAAACGACCCCAGTGCCATCAGCACTACGTCGGTAAAAGCCTATGGAGTCACTGGCATGCAAACAATCTCTGGCCCTTGGTTACTGACCTATACCTTAAGCCAAACCAAACAAGGCGATATTTTCACGCAAACAGGAGTTCGTCTTGGGTTACGTCGAAACTTCTAATGCGGGTGTGGCAATTGCGTTATGGACTGCCTATGGCCTGTTTGGTGCAAGCTTTTTATGCTTACTGGGCAGTTTGGCTTTGCGGTTTTTACGCTACCGTAAAGAACGTAAACAAAAACAACTTGAGGTCATTTGGCGTCCTATTATTTATGCCGTGATATCGGGTGAAGTCCCCAGTGACTTGCCAAAACTCAAGCTAGGCGACATCCCAAGCTTTGGCGTCATTTGGTTAAGCCTTTATCAACGTGTGCGAGGCGACAGCGCGCAATCATTACTCGATCTATTAACGTCACTATCAATTCCACAGGCTCTACCCAAGCTTTTGCAATCACGCAGCACGGATAATAAGCTGATGGCACTAATGCTAATGACAGCGCTTAAAGACGAGCGCGCATTGCCCTATGCCAAAGCGATGCTTGATCATTCCTATGATCTACTATCACACACCGCCGCTAAAATGCTGATGGTGAAGTCACCAGAAACAGCCATTCCAATGGTGCTCTCTCGTTTGACTCAGCAGAACTGGCCGCTGCATAAAATCAACTCGCTACTCGATACCGTGCCGTCTGAAATTCGTCTGTTAGACTTTATCAACCAAGCGATTGCCACTGCACCACAGAAACATATTCCTTTGCTTTTAAACATTTCACACGCTCAAGTCGAACGAGAATTTGGTGCTATTTCGCGTAATGCCTTGGCTCGCTTTCCTGATGACACCGACATTATCGTCACCGTATTAAGCCTCACCATTAGTCCGCACTTTACCCCTTTAGCACGCATGGCTTGTCAGCATCAGAATGCTAATGTGCGTCATGCTGGCATCCAAGCCATTGCAAAGCTCAGCCCAGAAGATGAGCAGCCGGCGTTAGAACAAGCACTACACGATCACGATTGGCTCACTCAGCATTGTGCCGCTAATGCACTCATGAGCTTACCGACCATGAATAGCAATAAAGCACAAACACTGCTCAACAGCCTGCATGAAGAAACGGCTAAAGCCCACTTATTAGAAGCTATGTACCACAAAGGTTGGTTGCAACCAGATAACTGGCAAGCCACGGAGGCGGTATGAATGAACTGTGGTTAACCACCCAAGGCCTTGCCAGCGGTGCCGCTGGTATTGCCATTGTTATCACTTTTTTTATCTTTTTGGTTTACTCAGTCATTGTCACTGGCAGTTATTTAGCCCTCAACATCATTGCCTTGTTTGCGGTTAGACGAGCCACACGTGATGGTCGCGAACTCTATATGCCTAAGCTGCATGAGCGCTCGCTACCAGGTGTCAGTCTATTATTAACGGCTTACAATGAAGAACAGCTCATTGCGGCATCAGTCAAGTCACTATTACAACTTAACTACCCAGACTTTGAACTGCTTGTCATTCATGATGGTGGCAAAGACAACACCATGAATGTGATGATCAACACCTTTGAAATGCATCCCTACCCCGCAGCATTTCGTTATGAAGTGCCCAGTGCACGCATCAAGTGTGTTTATAAATCAGATAAATACCCAAACCTTATTTTGCTGGACAAGGAAAATGGTGGCGGCAAAGCAGATGCCATTAACGCTGGCATCAATATCGCGCGCAAAGAATTATTCTGCAGCATGGATGCCGACTCCATTTTAGAGCGTGATGCCCTGCAACGTGTAGTGCGCTTGTTTTTGAACAAGCCAGGCACCATTGCTGCCGGCGGTACCGTGCGCATCATCAATGGCTGCAAAGTTAAAGATGGCAATTTAGTCAGTGTTGATTTGCCCTCGTCGTACCTAGCCCGTTTTCAAGTATTGGAATATTTACGCGCCTTTCTTTTTGGCCGACTGGGCTGGTCTGCACTTAAAGCACTGCTAATTATTAGTGGCGCGTTTGGTGTCTTTAAACGCGACACCGTGGTCAAGGTTGGGGGCTTCACCGCCAAGTGTTTAGGTGAAGACATGGATTTAGTGGTGAAACTACATAAACACCACATCGATCACAAAATCCCCTATCACATCAACTTTGTGCCAGACCCTGTGTGCTGGACTGATGCGCCGGAAGACCTTGCAACGCTTAAAAAGCAACGCGTACGCTGGCAACGCGGCTTAATTGAAGTATTGATTAAACACCGCGCACTACTCTTTTCAAGACGCTCTGGCACCGTGGGCTGGGTTGCTTACCCCTTTATGATTGTGGTCGAAGCATTAAGCCCTTTAATGGAATTTTTAGGGCTCATCTTCACCCTGCTGATGTACTTCATGGGTTATTTAAATGGTGCTGCTGCATTAGTTTTTATTTTTGCTTCGGTCGGTTTAGGCTTACTGCTATCAACTTCAGCAATCTTGTTGGAAGAGCGTAGCTTTCACGTTTATCCCGGCTACCGTCCCAGCATAAAACTCTTTTTCTTAGCCATTATTGAGAACTTTGGTTACCGCCAATTGAACTCATGGTGGCGACTGCAAGGTACCTTTCAGCACTTCAAAGGTACTGAATCTAAGTGGGGTGAAATGAAGCGTAATACTGGTTGGATTAGCGACGACAGCAAATAACTACTGCTGGTTTTGGCGCTGCTTGATGAATTCAACCAGCGCTTCAATCGCCGCCAGAGTGATTTCAGACTGCGCACCACTGACATCCCAACAAGTTTCTGCCTGCCGCGCCAAGTCACCAATGCCCTTCTCGTTGATCATCTCGGCCGTTCCAGCCAAGCCATGAATAGCTCGTTTCAACTCCAGATTAGGCGGCACATTTTCCGCCAACGACAGCGAAAGATTTAGAAAATCCGGAACACGGCTGGTCCAAAAGTTTTCTGCGAAACCTCGCATTAACTGCAGAAATTCTTCGTCGTTGACAATATCTTCGGAAGACATACTGATCTCGGTAGCTAACCTTGAATGTGAAAGCTAACAGCCGAAAAAAGTCATGGCAACCACAAGTTTATTCAGTTTGCTTTGCGCCACATCATGACTGCACCAATCAACGACAAGGTAAATATCAGTAACGCAAATAGCACGGCAGCGGCATCACGTGCATCTTTACCAATCACCGGGTCTAAAAACTGAGCTTTGTGTAAATAGGCAAAGCTCAAGCCTTCAAAACGGTCTAAATCTCGCACCACAGAGGCAACTGCAGCATCGGCTGGATCAACATACACTGTTAGCCTATCTGAGCTATCAAAGCGTAACTGCTGTACTGGTAAGCGTTTTTGCACAAAACCATATTCGGGGAAAAAACCCGTGATGGCCTTAGTGGCCTGTAAACGAGTCTGCCCTGCAACAGTCTGTGCTAAAGACAACCAGTAAGCCTCAGGGTCAACAACATCACCCGTTGTGGCATGAAAGTACGCAGCATTTAAAGTACGCGGAGCAGCATGACCATGGTGCGCATGCTCTTCTTGCCCCGTTGCTTGCACTAGTTGATGCCAATACCACAGAGGCCCATCTTGGCTTGCAACAACCTGCAATCTGGCACCTTGTGGCACGTCTTTTGGTACCGCAGCAGACAATTCAGCAGCAGAAAAAGCACTGGCTAATGGGTAGGTCTCAAAGCTTCCCACGCGCTTGTTCATCACTAAGGCATGCAGTGCGCCGGTACTAAACCATGCCAATGCCGCAAGTGCTGCCAACAAACCAATTCGGCGGTGCCAACGTCGTGAACGCTTACGCTTAGCCGCCAATGGCCACGCACGAGCGATACCAGAGACCGCAACAATCAATGCTAGTGCTAACAGACCCGCCATCACCCAAACACGCGATGGCGCATGTGGCCACCAAGACCAGCTGTGCATAGCTCGAAAGAAGCCGCTAAAGCGCGTTTTCCAATCATCGGTTAAACCCGATAATTGCAAACTGCGGGGCTCCACAAAGGCAATTAGTCCATCGGGACGATCAAAGGCCACTCGATAAACCGGCAAGTAGCGATTAATCACACCATATTCGTTACTGAATTCGGTCACCAAACTCAAATTAACGGGAGCCTCACGCTCGCCGGTATAGTGACGCGCAAGTTCAGTCACCACGGCACTGGTAATATCAGCTACTTCACCTGTTTTTGCATGTACTTGCCGCAGTAAGCCGTCACTTCGCTGAACTTGCCAATAAGGCTGATTTTGCCACGTGATGGCACGCATCTCGCGTATTAACCAATCAGCCGGCAGCGTTTGCTTAGGTGCTGGCAGATCGGACCATGCAGTATCTGAAGGTGGTGCTAAAAATGATGCTGGCACCACCATGGCAGCTGCCGAAGGCTGCCAACGAGACATCACCGGATGCAATAAACCGCTTAATGACCAAGCTAAAATCGGCAGCACCACGAGCCACGCTAGACGACGATGCCAAGGCAATAAGTGCTGACGAATACGACGAAAAATCATGTTTAAAAAGCCTTGCTGATGCCAGCGTAGATGGAGCGGCCATCACCTGGGCTAAATAATGCTTGGTCACGACCTGTGAAGCCTGTAAATGCCGCAGGTACACTGGCGTCAAACACCACGCCGGTGGTGTTGGCATAACGTTTGTCGCTTAAGTTTCGACCCTCCAGAAACCATGACAGTCCGCCAGCTAAGCTTTGATTCAGCTTAAAGCCCAGTACCGAATAACCGGGAGCTGTGGTGGTGTTGGCATGGTCTACAAATGCGCGACTTGCAGCACGAAGCGTGGGGCCCGCTTCAATACCGTGTGGCAGTTTTATAACTAACTCGGCACTCAGCACCTGATCAGGCACACCGGCAATACGATTCCCCCTCAGCGCAGCGTTTTGCTGAAAACGGAAATCATTTAAAAGGTAACTGGCCAACAAGCGCATATGATCAGATTCGGCACGTAAGCCTAACTCAAGGCCTTGATGAAGTGTGTTGCCCGCATTAGTGGTAGCGGCGCGGTTCGGCTCCACCTCAACTGTTAACAGCTCATTTTTTATATTGGCGCGGTAATAACTCAAATCAAAACCCGTTGTGATTGGCCCAAACACGACATCACCGCGAGTACCGATTTCATATGTGGTGGCACGCTGTGCTTTTAATGGACGGCCATCTAAGGTTTCAGAAAAGCTGGGTGGCTCAAAGCTAGCACTCACGTTGGCATAAACCGATACGGCCTCACCGACGTACTGTTGAATGCCTACCTTAGGTGAAAAACGACGGTAGGATTGATCATAAATCGCGCCTGCAGCCGTAAGGCTGGGGCTACGCTCAGTGACACGACGCGAGGCATCAGTATATTGGCCAGCAACAGTTAACACAGTTTGCGGCGTCAGGCTTAAGCGGCCCTCACCAAATACCAGCTGGTTTTCAGCAGTGGTTTTATTGTCTTTGGTCTGTTGTGTACAAGGGTTTGTTCCGGGTGCAGCCGCACCATAAGCACACCGCTCATCATCCGTTAATCCACGATGCCAGCTGGCACCAATCACCGTATCTAATTTCATTCCAGCCACATGCGCAGGATGCTCGTGGCGCACACCCAAACCAAAATCGCGATTACTCTGCTCTATACGAGCAAAGGATAGTGGGTGAAACAACTGCTTACGCGCGGCAAAAGCAGTGAATTCAGTCTGGCCACCATGATCATGTTGAATCGCGGTGCGACTGGCCAAACGATAGAGCGGGAAGTCACGCTTAGCATCTCGGTTAACACTTCCAGCATCGGCCTTGCGTGGGTTGTTCTTAAGGTCGGAATAACTCAGGTTGCCTGGCAGCTCAGAGTTAGTATCCAAAACCGTAGCGTACAGTCGTGTTTCCACTCGATCTGTCACTTGCCAGCCGACATTACCGAAAAAACGGCCATTACGCTGACGAGCATGATCACGAAAACCATCCTGCTCGTTATGACTAATCGAAGCATAAGCATCGAGCGTATCGGTCATGCCGGCTACTGCTGCTTGGTAACGCTGATAACCAAAACTGCCGGTCTCTGCTCTTAACATCAAAGGCGGCGCTGAGCGCCCGGTATGACTCACATAATTGATCGCACCACCTAAGGTACTACTGCCATAACGCAGCGCATTGGCGCCACGCTGCACTTCAATATAACGCGTGGCACTTGGCTCAATGGCCTGCATATCAAAACCACCATCGGCCAAATTAATCGGCACACCATCTTGCAATAACATCAGGCCACGGCCATGAAAGGTACGCTGCAAACCTGATCCACGTATTGATACACGCGCCTCATCGGAACCAAAGCGCGACGCAATAAACACCCCTGTGGCTAAACGGAGTGTGTCCTCCATATTGCCGGCACGGCCGTTTAAATAATCCTTCGCATCTACCACACCAACTCCACCCGGTGTTTTTGCTAACTCACGTTGAGCCATTGTGGGTGTCATGGAAAATGCAGATTCATATGCGGATGCCGTCACCGAAACTTCTGGCAACGAATGATCAGCAAGCGCAGGTGTCACAAAAGCAGTCAGAAAAATCGCGTAGGCTAATGGGGTGGGGCGCAGCATATAACCACTCTCTATTTATTATTGTGCGCAGGCATTTTACGTAAGCCACAGCGAGTTAGCCTGCGACATATTGTCGCACCCCCATCAGTCTGCGTTACACTCCACCGCGGCCGTTAAAACGGCTTTTGTTGTTGCTTGCGTAGACCATTGCCTGCTGGAATTGTCGTTATGTCACATTCTGTTGTATCAGCTGCTGTACCTGCCTTCTTGCCCGAATTACCGCGCCTTGCTGATGACAAACGCAGCTGGGGTCAAATCGATAGCTCGGCTCGTGCGTTAGCACTTGCCGCTGTCACGCAGCAGCATTCGGGCTTGGTAGTGGTCATCACGCAAGACACACGCAGTGCGACACAATTAGAAGAGGCTCTGACATTTTTCCTAGGCGAAGATGCGAACTTCCCGTTATGGCACTTCCCCGATTGGGAAACACTGCCCTACGACCAGTTTTCACCGCACCAAGACATTATCTCTACCCGCTTGCAGGTGCTGTCACAACTACCCACGGCCAAGCGCGGTATTTTGGTCGTACCCATCACCACAGCAGCGCACCGCTTAGCACCACGAGATTGGTTATTAGGCCAAGCCATTGAACTTAAACGTGGCCAAAAACTGACACTAGATGACACCCGCACCCAATTAGAAGCCGCCGGTTATCGTGCGGTTAACACCGTGTATGAGCATGGCGAATTTGCGGTACGCGGCAGCTTAATTGATTTATTCCCTATGGGTGCCGAATACCCAGTACGGGTGGAGCTGTTTGACGACGAAATTGAAACGCTACGTTTATTTGATGTCGACAGCCAACGCACGGTTAATCCCATCGACCAACTCATCTTAATGCCGGCGCACGAGTTCCCACTTGATAAAGCTGGCATTCGACGCTTCCGTGATCAATGGGCCAACCACTTTAATGGCGACCCTAAGCGCAGCAGCTTGTATCAGGATGTGGTGAGTGGTTTGGCTGGCAATGGTATTGAATATTACTTGCCACTATTTTTTGAAGACACCGGCACACTGTTTGATTACTTACCCAGTAGCGCCTTGCTGATGCTCGACGCCAACGCGCCGGATCGCCTAGGTCAGTTCTGGCAAGACGTACTGTATCGTTTTGAGCAATACGGTGGTGACAACACTCGGCCCTTATTGTCACCAGAACACTTATTTCTGCGAGAAAACGACTGGTTTGCAAACCTAAAACGTTGGCCGCGTATTGAGCTGCATGCAGCTAAGCTCACTGAAAAATCCGGTGTGATTAATTTGCCCTTTTTGGCACCACCCTCACTGCCAGTAGAAGCAAAAGCGGAAGCACCACTGCATGCCTTGCAACAATTCTTGGGGGAGCAAACCGGTCAGCGTCGTGTCTTGTTATGTGCCGAAAGTGCTGGTCGCCGTGAAAGCCTGCTCGAGCTTTTAGCACGCTGGCAGCTAACACCACAGGCCGTGGCCGACTGGCAAGCATTTAGCCACAGTGACATCGACTTTGGCATCACCATTGCGGCACTTGATGAGGGCGTGCTGACACCCGACCTTGCCATCATTGCCGAGTCACAACTATTTGGCCAACGGGTAGCACAACGTCGTCGCCGCAAAGCCACTTCCAGCGACGGCCAAGCAGAACTCGCCATACGCTCATTAACCGAGCTGCAACCGGGTGCGCCGGTAGTGCATGTGGATCACGGCGTCGGTCGCTACCATGGCCTAGTCACACTCGACATGGACGGCCAAGTTCAAGAGTTTTTGCTGTTGGAATATGCCGACAAAGCCAAGCTTTATGTGCCGGTGGCTAACTTAGAAGTAATCTCACGTTATGCCGGTGCAGATGATGCCAGTGCACCGCTGCACCGCCTTGGTACCGAGCAATGGACTAAAGCGCGCCGCAAAGCAGCCGAACAAGTACGTGACACCGCTGCTGAGTTGCTCAACTTGTATGCCCGCCGTGCTGCCCGCCAAGGTTATGGCTTCCCCTTCGATCATGCCGAATACGCACTGTTTGCCTCTGGCTTTCCGTTTGAAGAAACCGCCGATCAAGCCAACGCCATTTTGGCCACGCTGGCCGATATGCGTTCACCTAAACCAATGGATCGTTTGGTTTGTGGTGATGTTGGCTTTGGTAAAACTGAAGTGGCCATGCGTGCCTCTTTTGTCGCAGTGCAAGCTGGCAAACAAGTGGCCGTGTTAGTGCCCACCACCCTGCTCGCTCAGCAGCATTATGAAAACTTCCGCGACCGTTTTGCTGACTGGCCGGTGCGTATTGAGGTGCTGTCACGCTTTAAGTCCGCCAAAGAGCAAAAGCAGGCCATGGAAGCTGCCAAAGACGGTCGAATTGATATCTTGATTGGCACTCATAAACTGCT
>CAMTYC010000010.1:0-16107 GCA_947085865.1 uncultured Moraxellaceae bacterium | reverse complement strand
TGGCGGCACAATAACCACCGGCTGTTTATCAGACTGTTGGCCTGCTGCCGGTGGGTAATAACGCAGCTTGACGATGTCGTCTTCAGCGATGACTTGAAAGGGCGTTTGTTCGGCCAAACTTAACTCATCGGCACGTAACAGACGGTCGCTTAAATTGCGTATAGCACGCATTGGCAGTCTGTCACGTACACGACGACTCAGTGTAGATTCTGGTTTCATTAGGTGTAACGCTTCTCTAATGAGTCCCAGAATGGTTTGTCTACCAAGCGCTGACGCTCGGCAAATGGTGCCACCAAGTTCGGGTCTTCCAAAACCTGTTTTTCGTCACGCAATACAGTCAGTACTTTTTGCATGCCGGCCAGTGCACCTTGTAAGCCGGCATTGGCGTAAAGCACGATGCCATAACCCAAGTCGCCCAGCTCTTCCGCGTTAAAAATAGGCGTTTTACCACCAATCACCATGTTCATCAGTTGGGGTTTATTGATGAGTTTGGGCAGGGAACAAATTTCTTCAGCTGTGGTCACTGCTTCAACAAATAAAATGTCGGCACCGGCTTCGGCAAATAACTGTGCGCGTTCAACGGCAGCTTCAAAACCCAGCATGGCACAGGCATCAGTACGCGCCATAATCATCAAGTCACTGTCACGACGTGCGTCAACAGCCGCTTTGATTTTGCTGACCGCTTCAGCGGTGCTGATCACTTCTTTGCCATTAAAGTGGCCACAACGCTTAGGTGCCACTTGGTCCTCTAACTGAATGCAGTCTGCGCCAGCGCGCTCCAAAGTGCGCACGCTGTGATAGACGTTCATGGCATTACCAAAACCGGTGTCACAATCGACAATTAACGGCAGGTTAACTGCATCACGAATGCGCGCAGTATGGTCGGCGATTTCAGCCAAGCCCATAAAGCCTTGGTCTGGCATGCCATACCACATATTGGTCACACCGGCGCCAGTGACATAGATCGCTTCAAAGCCTAAGTCTTCAATAACTTTGGCTGATAAGGCATTAAATGCGCCGGGCACAATTAGGCCACGACGTGCTTCAGCGAGTGCTTTTAAAGTCTTTTTAGTGGACATCATATTTTCCTGTATTCGTCGTTAAAACGTGTCGGCTGGGACACGTACAAAACCTTCCATTAATACCCGCGCACTGCGGCTCATAATTGCTTTGGTAACCCGCCATTGACCATCCACCTGGCCAGCAGCCGCACCCACGCGCAAAGTGCCAGAGGGGTGGCCAAAGCGCACGGCTTCACGCGCCACACCGCCAGCAGCTAGATTAACCAGCGTGCCTGGGATAGCAGCAGCAGTACCAATCGCAACAGCAGCTGTGCCCATCATGGCGTGATGCAGCTTGCCCATGGATAAAGCACGTACCACTAAATCGATATCATTGGTGCTGACGGTTTTGCCGCTAGATGACACATAGTCGGTTGCCGGTGCAACAAAGGCCACTTTAGGTGTGTGCTGACGAGTCGCTGCCTCTTCGGCAGTTTTGATCAGACCCATACGCAAAGCGCCAGCAATACGAATTGCCTCAAATCGAGCTAATGCAGCCGGATCGGTATTAATCGCTTCACGCAGCTCGGTGCCGGTATAACCAATGTCGTGCGCATTAACAAACACGGTGGGGATGCCAGCGGTGATTAAGGTGGCCTTGAGCTTGCCACCTTTGACAACATCATCCGCCACGTCTAATTCATCAATCAAATTGCCCGTTGGGAACATCGAGCCGCCATCTTCGCCATCATCGGATGGGTCCAGAAATTCCAGCACAATTTCAGCAGCAGGGAAGGTGACACCATCAAGCTCAAAGTCACCGGTTTCCTGAACTTGACCGTTGCTGACTGGCACATGCGCAATAATGGTTTTATGAATATTGGCCTGCCAAATGCGCACAACACAAACACCATCTTGTGGGATGCGTGCTGGATCAACCAAGCCTGCATGAATGGCAAATGCTCCAGCAGCTGTGGACAAGTTGCCGCAGTTGCCACTCCAGTCGACAAATGCTTTATCGATAGAGACTTGGCCGTAGAGATAATCTACGTCGTGTTCAGGCACGCTGCTTTTAGACAGAATCACACACTTAGAGGTGGACGATGTGGCGCCGCCCATGCCATCGATATGTGCTGAGTAAGGATCCGGACTGCCGATCACGCGCATGAACAGTTTGTCACGTGCAGGCCCCGGCTGCTGACAGCTAGCCGGTAAGTCCTGGAGTCGAAAAAACACACCTTTGCTGGTGCCGCCACGCATATAGGTGGCTGGCACTTTAAGTTGCTGACTCATGCCGTGGTTGCCTCCAAGAAGTCCTTGGCAAAGCGCTGCAACACACCACCGGCCTCATAGACTGATAGCTCTTCGTCAGAGTCTAAACGGCAGGTCACCGGCACTTTCTCGGTCTTGCCATCACGACGATGAATGACCAGCGTTAAGGTAGCGCGAGGTGTGCGTTCGCCAACAACGTCATAGGTCTCGGTGCCATCTAGTTCCAAGGTCAGGCGGGTAGTGCCGGGCTTAAACTCAAGTGGTAACACACCCATGCCGATTAAGTTGGTGCGGTGAATGCGCTCAAAACCTTCGGCAACAATGGCTTCAACACCGGCCAAACGTACACCTTTAGCGGCCCAGTCACGCGATGAGCCTTGGCCGTAATCGGCGCCAGCCACAATAATCAGCGGCTGTTTGCGTTCCATATAGGTCTCAATCGCCTCCCACATGCGAGTGACTTTACCTTCTGGCTCAATGCGTGCCAGTGAGCCCTGTTTGACGCTGCCATCGGGGTTGCGCACCATTTCGTTGAACAGCTTCGGGTTAGCAAAGGTGGCTCGTTGTGTGGTCAAGTGATCACCACGGTGAGTTGCATAGGAGTTGAAGTCTTCTTCTGGCAGACCCATTTTATGCAAGTATTCACCCGCCGCCGAGTCCATCATGATGGCGTTGGATGGCGACAAATGGTCGGTGGTAATGTTGTCCGGCAGCACCGCCAGCGGACGCATGCCAGTGAGTGTGCGCTCACCTGCCAAGGCGCCTTCCCAGTAGGGTGGGCGACGAATATAAGTGCTCATTTCGCGCCAGTCATACAGTGGTGATACTGCTTTTTCCGAATCTTTTTTCTCGAACATTGGGATATAGATTTGGTTGAATTGTGACGGCTTCACCGACTTAGCAACAATGGCGTCGATTTCTTCATCGGATGGCCAAATGTCTTTTAAGCGAATTTCTTTGCCATCTACTACAGCCAACACATCTTGTTCAATGTCGAAACGGATTGTGCCGGCAATCGCATAAGCAACCACCAGTGGTGGCGACGCTAGGAAGGCTTGCTTAGCGTAGGGGTGAATACGGCCATCGAAGTTACGGTTGCCAGAAAGCACAGCGGTGGCATAAAGATCACGTTCAATAATTTCTTTTTGGATTTCAGGCTCTAGTGCACCGGACATGCCGTTACAGGTGGTGCAGGCAAACGCCACAATACCAAAGCCCAAAGCTTCCAAGTCTTCTAACAAGCCGGCTTCTTTTAAATACAGCTCAACAACTTTAGAGCCGGGCGCTAGTGATGACTTAACCCATGGCTTACGAACCAAGCCGAGTTGACGGGCGTTACGTGCGATAAGGCCAGCAGCAATCACGTTGCGTGGGTTAGAGGTGTTTGTGCAGGAAGTAATGGCGGCGATAATGACTGCACCATCTGGCATTAAGCCCTGAGCCTCTTCGGCTTTTGCTGCGTCTAAGTTGCCTGCAATGCCACGAGAAGCCAGATCGGACACTGGTAGACGTTTGTGCGGGTTGCTTGGGCCGGCCATATTACGGACGACGCTGGACAGATCAAACGTTAATACACGTTCGTACTCAGCAGCTTTTAAACTCTCGGACCATAGTCCAGCTTCTTTGGCATAGGTCTCAACTAATACAACTTGCTCATCAGTACGACCGGTTAGGCGCAGATACGTCAGTGTTTGTTCATCGATAGAGAACATTGCCGCCGTAGCACCATATTCAGGGGCCATATTGGAGATAGTGGCGCGGTCACCAATGGTTAGACCCGGAACACCTTCGCCGTAGAATTCGAGGTAGGCACCAACCACTTTTTGCTGGCGTAGGAATTCAGTTAAGGCCAATACGATGTCCGTAGCCGTAATGCCAGGCTGGCGTTTGCCAGTTAGCT
The DNA here is from genome assembly GCA_947085865.1 of uncultured Moraxellaceae bacterium. Taxonomy (GTDB): domain Bacteria; phylum Pseudomonadota; class Gammaproteobacteria; order Pseudomonadales; family Moraxellaceae; genus Perlucidibaca. Next base: position 11,934 of record CAMTYC010000010.1, on the reverse strand, counting down.
CAACACCCACGATATCGGGTAAACGCATCCATGAGGCGCGACCTAACATCACGTTTTCGGCTTCCAAGCCACCGACACCAACAGCAATAACACCTAAGGCATCGACGTGTGGTGTGTGTGAGTCAGTACCAACACAGGTGTCAGGAAAGGCGAGGCCGTTTTGGTTGTGAATAACCGGCGACATTTTTTCCAAGTTGATTTGGTGCATGATGCCGTTGCCGGCAGGAATCACGTCGACGTTATCAAAAGCTGTTTTGGTCCATTCGATAAAGTGAAAACGGTCTTCGTTGCGACGGTCTTCAATATCACGGTTTTTCTGGAAAGCGTCCGGAACATAACCACCACACTCAACTGCTAGCGAGTGGTCAACGATCAGCTGTACTGGCACCACGGGATTTACTTTGGCTGGATCGCCACCTTGGTCAGCAATGGCATCACGTAGGCCGGCCAAGTCCACCAATGCGGTTTGGCCAAGAATGTCGTGACAGACCACACGTGCAGGGAACCACGGGAAGTCACGGTCACGTTTGCGTTCGATTAACTGCACTAAGCAATCATTAATAATGGCTGGATCAGCTTTGCGAACGATGTTCTCAGCATGGATACGAGCGGTATAGGGCAGACCATCCCATGAGCCGGGTTTAATGGCTTCAACTGCGGCACGGGCGTCGAAGTATTCTAAATTAGTGCCGTTTAAGGGCTTACGAAATTGGCTATTCATGGTGGCTTCTCAAAATTGGTGATTCACAAATTTGCTGATCAATAATGGGAAAGGGAGACAGTGTTGTCTCCCTTTTGGCTAATGAATTAGCGCTGATCAATTGGCACAAAGGCCAAGTCTTCTGGGCCATTGTAGTTGGCCGATGGGCGAATGATTTTGCCGTCAATACGTTGTTCGATGACGTGAGCACTCCAACCAGAAGTACGCGCAATCACAAACAGTGGCGTGAACATGGCAGTGGGCACACCCATCACGTGGTAACTAACGGCACTGAACCAATCCAAATTCGGGAACATTTTTTTGATGTCCCACATCACACTCTCAAGGCGTTCGGCGATGTCATACATCTTGGTGTCGCCTTCGGCTAACGACAACTGATGCGCTACTTCTTTAATGACTTTGTTGCGTGGATCGGAAATGGTGTAGACCGGGTGACCAAAGCCAATAACGACTTCTTTACGGCCGACACGCTCTTTAATGTCAGCTTCCGCTTGATCTGGGTTCTCGTAACGTTTTTGAATTTCAAAAGCGACTTCGTTAGCACCACCATGCTTAGGACCACGTAATGCACCAATTGCACCCGTAATGGCTGAATACATGTCTGAACCGGTGCCGGCGATAACACGGCTGGTAAAGGTTGAAGCGTTAAATTCGTGTTCGGCATAAAGGTTCAGCGAGGTGTGCATAGCACGAACCCACTCATCCGATGGTTTTTCACCGTGCAGCAAATGCAAGAAGTGACCACCAATCGAGTCATCATCTGTTTCGACTTCAATACGTTTGCCGTTGGTGGAGAAGTGGTACCAGTACAGCAGCATGGAGCCCAATGAGGCCATCAAGCGATCAGCAATGTCACGAGCACCTGCAATGTTGTGATCATCTTTCTCTGGCAATGTGCAGCCCAAAGCAGACACGCCACTACGCATCACATCCATTGGGTGAGCCGCGGCAGGCAGCGCTTCTAAAACGGCTTTAACTGAAGCGGGTAAACCACGCAGGCTTTTCAGTTTTTTCTTATAACCGGCCAATTCTGCTTTGTTAGGTAATTTGCCGTGAACTAGCAAATAGGCCACTTCCTCAAATTCGCACTGTGCAGCCAGTTCAAGAATGTCATAACCACGGTAGTGCAAGTCATTACCGGTACGGCCTACGGTACAAAGGGCAGTATTGCCGGCAGCAACGCCTGATAAGGCTACGGATTTCTTGGCTTTTGGTAGCACGACTTGTGCGTCAGACATGGTGAATCTCCTGTCAGAGGATGTGGTTTTTTTCGAATGATCGAGTCTACGCTAATTTACACGCAGTTTTTACTAGTTCAATGCTTAGCAGATGTTGTGCCAGTTTTAGCGATGAACGCCAAGTCTATGTATTTAAACTAATTATTAATTTGATCATGGAAATTTTAAGGATTTTATTGTTTCAGTGTTTCATGCGTGTTTCAATTTATGAAACGCAGGCAGCAAGAGTGAAACATGAAGCCCTTATTGGTCGTGGTCGCTACACGTTATTTAGCTGAACAAATTCGCGCCATTGTGCCGGTGTATTCAGCAGTTGCAGACTTTCATATTGTTGATGCGGTGTTAGATGAGGCGGTTGAGAGCTTACAAGCCTTAGCGAGCACGGGTCGTCCATTTGCTGTGGTGGCAGCAGGTGCCAGCGCAAAAGCTTTACGCAGTACGATTAATCAGCCAGTAGTGCAAATTCGCGTTGGTGGTTTTGACATTATGCAGGCGCTTATTCAGGCCCGTCGTCTAGCTCAGCGCATTGTTATTGTCACCCGTGTTGGTTTGGGTGATGAATTCTCCGCTATGCGTCCGGTACTGAACTTAAGCCTAGAGCAACGTCCTTACCGAAATCACCATGATGCCGAACAAATTCTGAAAGAGCTGAGTTTGCAGTCTGATGTCGTTATTGTTGGCTCCAGCCAAATTGTGCATTTAGCCAGTCAATATGGTTTGCCCGGTGTGCTGATCTATTCAGAAACGGCGATACGCCAAGCTATTGATGACGCCATGGAGCGTTTAGAGATAACCCGAGTTGAGGCAGCCAAACGTGAGCAATTAACGCAAGTTTTAGCCAGCTTGAACGAAGGTGTAATTGCCGTAGATGCACAAGAGCAAGTGCTTGCTATGAATCCAGCAGCTGAGCAACTTGTTGGTGTGGTTGCGGAATGGGCAAAGGGTAAAACACTGTCTTCGTTAGCAACTAGCTTGTCGTTGGCGGGCGTTTTAGCCGATGGAATTGGTAGGCGTGATGAAGTGGTTGCTTATAAAGGCCGAAATTTAGTGGTGAATCGTTTGCCGCTGATAGAGGGAGAGGGTGATAAAGCCACTGGGGCGTTATTGACGTTTCAAGAAGCTAGTCGAATTGATGAAGCAGGCCGCCGCCTACGCCGAGCCAATGTGCATAAGCAGTTCCAAGCGCGCTGGTTAATTAATGACATTATTGGCGAGTCTGCGGTGATGCAGTGGGCTAAAAGCTTGGCGCTCAGATTTGCTGAGTCTGACTCTGGGGTATTAATTCAAGGTGAGTCGGGCACCGGCAAAGAATTATTTGCCCAAGGGATTCATCGAGCCAGTGCCCGTAAAGACGCACCATTTGTGGCCTTAAACTGTGCAGCCTTGCCAGAGAGCCTATTAGAAAGTGAGTTGTTTGGTTATGAAGAGGGCGCGTTTACCGGCAGCCGGCGAGGAGGCAAGCCAGGCCTCATTGAGCTAGCAGATAAAGGCACACTTTTTTTAGATGAAATTGGCGATATGCCGATTAGCCTGCAAACCAGATTGTTACGTGTGCTACAGGAACGTGAAGTTATTCGTTTAGGCTCTACTGAGCCAACGCCAGTGAATATTCGGGTGATTGCTGCCACTCATGTTGATCTTGATCATGCCATCGCCCAGGGAGCGTTTAGGGCCGATTTGTATTATCGGCTAAACATACTGCGCTTACAGCTGCCAGCCTTGCGAGAGCGCGGCAATGATAAGGTGTTGTTGGCAGAGCAATTACTGCACCGCGAGCTCATCCGACATGACAAAAGTATTCCATTAACACCACTGTTAAATTGGGTAATGCAACAAAGCCAACATTATGCTTGGCCCGGCAATGTGCGTGAGCTGGAGAACCTCTGTGAGCGCCTAGTGGTTTGTTATGCCATGGAGCCAACACTAGACTCGCCCTTATTATTTGCCATGCTGCCTGAGTTTGGGGAAAGTGCAAACTCTCCGTTAGCGGCAACGGATTTGGATCAAGAGCGTTCGATTGAGCAGGTGATTAATGAGTGTCAGGGTGATTTAGTCGCGGCAGCTAAAATCTTAGGTATCAGCCGAACGACACTCTGGCGTCGACGCAAGCGTCAAAACAAATTAACGCATTAAATCCTCTTATCTACTTGGTAATCATTCTCATTTAAACTATGATGCCGGCCATGACTGCTACGGTGACTCACTCCACTCAACTGACTAAGCCCGCTAATGCGATCGGCTTGGTGCTTGCTGTTATGTTGCATGCAGTAGTGTTTGCTGCGATTTATTGGCAGAGCAAACAAGTGATTCCCCCGCAGGTGGCTAGTTTATCGGTTCGCATGTTGCCAGCACCCACGGCGGTAACGCAGCCTACGCCTATTCCTAAACCTCCGGTACCCAAGCCGGTAGTGCCAGAGCCTAAAAAGGCAGAAGTTAAGCGTGTTGTAACGCAGGCTCCGGCTCCAGTTAAGGCTGAGCCCAAGCCGGTTGAGCCTAAGCCTGCCGAACCAGTGTCTGAGCAAGTGCTTGAAGCTTCACCATCTGCATCATCGGCGAGTAGTGATAGTTCAAGCTCGGCGCCCAGCAGCGCAGTGGTGGCGCCACGCTTTGATGCTGCCTATTTGAATAATCCTGCACCTGCCTACCCAATGCAGTCGCGTCGTTTAAATGAGGCAGGTAAGGTTTTATTACGCGTTCAAGTGAGTGAGGCAGGCAATGCCTTGCAAGTACAGTTGCACCAATCCAGTGGCCATTCTCGTCTAGATCAGGCCGCGCTGGATGCTGTTAAGCGCTGGCGGTTTATTCCGGCCAGACGTGGTGATGTTGCGATTTCAGAGTGGGTCATAGTACCTATTACGTTTAATTTGACACGGTGATGAGATGAACAACTCAATGGGGTTTCAAAGTTTTTTAGCGCAGGCCGATGGTGTTGCTTGGTTTGTGCTGACTGTGCTGATTGTCATGTCGATTGGCACTTGGTACTACATCATGACCAAGTCTTGGCAGTACTTTAAAACACGTGATCGTTCACGTGATTTTGTCAAAGATTTTTGGGCGTCACCCAGCCTAGAAGCAGTGGCTAGGAAGCTGCGCAGCACAGGTATTACTGACCCGTTCTCGCACTTAGTGCATCACGGCTTTACAGCCGTAGAACAACACCAAGCACGTAATCAAAACAGCCTGATTGAAGCAGGGTCTGCAGAAGATTTCTTAACGCGCTCACTCAAACGCGCTATTGAGCAAGACAAAGCAAGGCTAGAAAGCGGTTTAACATTTTTGGCAACGGTGGCCTCCAGCGCTCCGTTTGTTGGTCTGTTTGGCACGGTGTGGGGCATTTATCATGCGCTATTAGCTATTGGCGCTAGTGGCCAAGGCGGTTTGGATCAGGTCGCAGGCCCGATTGGTGAGGCCTTGATTATGACGGGCTTAGGTCTGGCTGTCGCCATTCCTGCCGCCGTGGCTTATAACGTTTTTGTACGTTTAAACCGCAATACTTTAGTGAGCCTGAATGGCTTTGCTCACGATGTGTTTGCGTTCTTATCAACCGGCCTTGCTACTGGCAACTTATTAAATGACTTTCAAAACACCAGCGATCGTGTGATCTCGCGTGCTCGCAGTTCGCAGTTACCAGAGCAGGGAGTCAATTAATCATGGCCTTTGGTTCATTTGAAAAGGGCGAAGAGATTGAAGCGAATGCTGAAATCAATATGGTGCCTTTTATTGATGTGATGCTGGTGCTGCTGATTATTTTTATGATTACCGCGCCATTGATGACACAGGCAGTCAAAGTGGATTTGCCACAGGCTAGCAGCCAGCAAGTGGCACCAGCAGGCAAGCCAATTGAGTTAGTGATTGAAGCTAGTGGCGCCGTGTCTGTTAATCAGCAGTTAGTTAACTTGGCAGATTTAGAGCTGGCTTTGAGTCAGTTTTCGGCAGAAGATGAGGTGCATTTTCGTGCCGATAAAACCACGTCGTATGACATTGTGGCAAAGGTGTTGGCAGCAGCTGCAGGTGCAGGGTTGGCAAAAATTGGTTTTGTTACCGACCCTGTACCTGCGAAATAAGCTTTAGGCGTTACGTCGTCTGGCGTAGACAGATGCTTTGTTGTCAGCTGAGTGCTGATAACTTTCGGCAAAGTCTTGCAAGCCTTTAAGCGCCACTGTGGCGTCTTTGTCTGCTGGTAAAACATGGGCGTCAAAACCAACACGACGTTGATAAAACAAGGTGTCCTTGAACACGTCGCCCATGGCACGTAACTCGCCGGTATAACCATAACGTGTACGTAATAAGTAGGCAGTGGAATAACCGCGGCCATCAGCAAAGGCAGGAAAGTTAATCGCAATCAGGTTTAGTTGCTGACAGTCTTGCGCTAAATTTTCAGCAAATTGGTCGGCTTCTAAAAACACACCTTTACGTAGCGGGTGTGCTAATAACTGCTCACGATGTTGTTGCCAAGTGCTTAAGCCTACTAAGACGTCTTGCATAGGCAGCGACAGATGGCCATCAACGGCATCAATGCGGACATAGGTGTTTTGCGCAATTTCATTGCCCTTAATCAGCGTTGGCATAAACGCGCTCCTTAAACGGTTCAATACCGACTCGGCGGTAGGTCTCTAAGAATGTTTCACCGTCTTGGCGAAGATCTAAGTAGGTGTTCAGAATTTCTTCAATAACAGATGCCATGTCTTCGGCTTCAAACGATGGGCCTAAGATATTGCCAATGCTGGCGTCATGACCGGCGCTGCCGCCAAGGCTGACTTGATAAAATTCAGCCCCTTTTTTGTCCACGCCTAAAATGCCGATATGACCCACGTGATGGTGACCGCAGGCATTCATACAGCCAGAAATATTGAGATCAATTGGGCCTAAGTCATAAACCTCTTCAAGGTCGTCATAACGACGTTGAATTTGATCAGCAATAGGTATTGACTTGGCGTTGGCTAATGAACAGTAATCACCGCCTGGGCAGCAGATGATGTTGGTCAAAAAGCCAATATTGGCAGTGTCGAAGCCCAATACTTTCAAGGCTTGATAAAGCTCAGCTAAGTCATCCAAGCGAACATCGGCTAACACCACGTTTTGTTCGTGTGTGGTGCGTAATTCACCAAAACTGAAACGGTCCGCCAAATCAGCAATGGCATCCATTTGTTCGCTGGTCATATCGCCAGGGGCAATTCCTGTGCGCTTTAACGACAGGGTGACAATGCGATAACCCGGCTTTTTATGTGCATAGGTGTTGCGTGACAACCAGTTATCAAATGCTGGATCGGCAGCACGTGCTTGCGCCAGTGAGGCAGACTCAGCAGGTAGTGCGGCGTATTCAGGTTCAGTGAAGAAGCTAGCAAGGCGAGTAAATTCTTCTGCAGGCACAGTGAGTGGGCCATTCTTCAAGTGCGCAAACTCGGCCTCAACTTGTTCTGCAAAAACTTCAGGTGTTAGTGCTTTAACCAAAATTTTAATACGCGCTTTGTACTTATTGTCACGACGACCGTGCAGGTTATAAACACGCAGAATGGCATCTAGATAGGCAATCAGATCTTGCTGCGGCAGGAAGTCTTTAATGATGACACCAACGATGGGTGTGCGGCCTAAACCACCACCGACTAAAATGCGATAGCCCAGCTCTCCAGCATCGTTTTTGACCAAGTACACACCAATGTCGTGTACTTGTGTGGCGGCACGATCAATGTCGGGGTGAGCATTTACCGCAATTTTGAATTTGCGTGGCAAGAAAGCAAACTCGGGGTGGAAGGTTGACCACTGACGAATAAGTTCACAGGTTGGGCGAGGGTCAGCAAGCTCACCTGCTACTACGCCAGCGAACTGATCGGTGGTGGTGTTACGAATGCAGTTACCACTGGTTTGAATGGCATGCATTTCAACTTCAGCCAGTTCCGCTAAAATATCGGGCACATCTTCCAGTTTTGGCCAGTTCAGCTGAATATTTTGACGGGTGCTGACATGGGCATAGCCACGGTCATAACGACGCGCAATGTCTGAGATTCGACGCAGCTGTGTGCTAGACATCATGCCGTAAGGCACGGCAATGCGCAGCATGGGGGCAAAGCGTTGAATATAGAGACCGTTTTGTAGGCGCAGAGGGCGGAATTGATCTTCGCTTAAGTCACCTGCTAAATAGCGAGTGGTTTGGTCGCGAAACTGATTCACGCGGTCATCGACTACACGTTGATCAAAGGCATCGTAACGATACATAGAGCATTACCCAGCAAATACAAAATAGTGGGCAATCATAGCAGTCGGCGTAAACCAGTGAAAATGGAATTTACTGAGTCTCTTTATCATCAAAACTGATAATGAAATTATTTGATTACCGTTTGTCCAACAATCATGCATTAGTCTGGTGGCTCACGATGTCTGTGCTAGCATAGCCCGAGTTTTTACCTCCTGATGACACGAGATTGCTGGGCATGAGTTTTCGCGCGACAGAAAGTTTGGCATTACAAATTGCACAGCATGTGGGTGAGCAAATCGTCTCAGGTGATTTAGTCGAGGGCGAGCGCATTCAAGAGATGCGTATTGCTGCCGAGCTACAAGTGAGTCGTGGTTCAGTTCGAGAGGCCTTATTAATTCTGCAGCGCCGTCATTTAGTTGAAATTTTCCCACGTCGTGGTGCGGTGGTGGCGGAGCTGTCACCTCATATGATTAAAGGTCTGTACGAAGTCATCGTGCTTATTTTTAGTTTAATTGTGCGTAAAACCGCTGAAGTTTGGCGGCAAGATGATCTTGCGCCCTTTATGGATGGCGTCAATGAACTGCAGGCATCTGTGCAAAGTCGCGATATCGAAGGTTTTTACAACGGTAGTTTTGACATCCTCCGGCGTGCCCAGCACTTTACCAACAACCCTTTTTTAGACGATATGCTTGATGACTTACAGCCATCAATGCAGCGTTCGTTTTATTTGGCTTTGCAAGTCAATCGGCGTGAGCTGGATGAGTCGTATGCCTTTTTAAAGGGTGTATTAGATGCCGTCATGCTGCGGCAAGGTGAACGTGCCGCGGAATTGGTTGAAGAATTTTGTTTGCACCAGCGTAATCTGGTGCTTGAGTCCTTGTTGCGGGTTAAACAAATCGAAATGGCTTGGGCCAGACGGCAGCGCCGCTAAAGGAACATCATGCGTTTAAAAACAATTAAATTGGCGGGCTTTAAATCATTTGTAGACCCTACTAGCGCCCATTTTCCGACTAATTTGTCGGCGGTGGTAGGGCCAAATGGTTGTGGTAAATCAAACGTGATTGATGCTGTACGTTGGGTTATGGGCGAAAGCTCAGCTAAGAACCTGCGTGGCGAAAGCATGACCGACGTTATTTTTAATGGCTCCATGGGGCGTAAGCCGGTAGGCCAAGCATCGATTGAGCTGATTTTTGATAATGCCGATGCCTCTTTGGGGGGGGAGTACGCACAGTACGCTGAAATCTCCATTAAACGTATTGTGACCCGTGATGCCCGCTCGGATTACTTTCTAAATAACACCCGCTGCCGTCGTAAAGACATTACCGATATTTTCCTAGGTACCGGTCTCGGTCCACGCTCATACGCCATCATTGAACAAGGCATGATCTCGCGTTTGATTGAGTCCAAACCAGAAGAGTTACGCGTTTATATTGAAGAAGCGGCCGGCATTTCAAAATATAAAGAACGCCGCCGTGAAACTGAGAATCGCATGCGTCATACCCGCGATAACTTAGATCGTTTAAACGATGTGCGTGATGAAATGGGTAGGCAGCTACAGCATCTCGAAAAACAAGCACGCGATGCTGAAAAGTACAAAGAGCTAAAAGAAGAAGAGCGCCTATTAAGAAATCAGTTGTTGGCGTTGCGCTGGCGTGGTCTACGTGACCAGGTAGGTGTGCAAGAGACTAAAATTGCTGAATTAGACGTAGCTTTAGAAGCCGCGATTGCTTCTCAGCGCGAATATGAAACCAAGCTGGTTAATGATAGGGAAACCCAGTTCGGTTTAAGTGACGAATTTAATCGGGTGCAAAGTGCCTATTACCAAATTGGCGGTGACATCGCCCGACTGCAACAGGCTCAGCGTTTTCGTGAAGAGCGTTTAGCAGAACTGAAGGCATCAGAGGCCGCACTTGAGCGCCAACTCGATCAGGCTCGCAGTTTGCGTGAGCAAGACCAGATGGCGCTGGAAACAGTTCAATCTGAGCTGATGAATTTAGAGCCAGCCTTGGCTTTATTAGCGGCCGAGTTTGAGGCGGCAACCGCACAACTGCATGAGGCTGAAGCCGCACTTAATGAGTGGCAGCAACGCTGGGATCAATTTAACCAACAATCACAAGGGCCACGCCAGCGTGCTGAAGTTGAGCAATCGCGTATTGTTCATTTAGAGCAATCATTGCGTCGTCATAATGAGCGCCAGGGTCGTTTAGACCAGGAGCAAACCAGTTTAAATGCTGGTCCATTAGAGTCTGAGTTGGCCGCACTACATGAGCAGTTAGAAAATGATCGAGAGCTATTGAGTCAAGATGAGCTTCGACTTGAAGACGTAGTGGAGCAAGTTCAGCACAGCCGACAAGCCATGCTCGACAGCGCCACCGAGGTCGACACACTGCGTCAGTCCTTGCAAGCTTTACGTGGTCGCGAATCTGCCTTGGAAGCCTTACAAGAAGCAGCAGCAAAAGGCCGCTTGGGATTAAACCAGTGGTTAACTGAGCGCCAAATTAATGCCAAGCCAATGTCCGCTAATTTGCGGGTTAGGTCAGGTTGGGAAGCTGCTGTTGAAACGGTGTTAGGTCCGGTTTTACATAGTGTTGAAGTGGCCGATATTGCGGATGTGGCCAGTCATTTAAGTTCTCTGAAAACAGGGCAAATTAGCCTAACGGATGACCGTTTTAGTGCACCAAGTACAAACTCTAGCGAGGGCACACTGGCGTCATGTATTGAGCAGGGTCCCGCTTGGTTAGTTGCTCAGTTAAACGCTATTGCCACTGCCGAAAACTTAGCAGCGGCATTAGAAAAACGCTCCAGCCTGACCGATGGCCAGTCATTCATTACACCAGAAGGTTATTGGGTAGGGCGCTTTTGGTTGCGTTATCGTGCAGGACAGGAAGACCCCGCCATGGGTGAGTTGGCTCGTCGGCGCGAGCTAGATGCACTACAGGGCGAGCGTGAACGCCTAGAGGTTGCCCTTCAGCAGGCGCAATCGTTACAGCAGTCTCATCGTGACGCTTTAAAAAATGCTGAGCAACTACGAGAGCAAATTCAGCGTGAGCTCACCATACGTCAACGTGCATGTTCGGAAGTGCAAGCGCAAATCGGTGCACGACAAGTTCGTTTAGAGCAGTTTCTTGCCCGACGCGAGCGTCTAAGCCAAGACATTGTTGATGTGCGTATGCAGGTAGAGGCGGACCAAGAAAGTTTGGCAGAGGCACGTTTATTATTACAAACCGCTCTTGATGAAATGACCAACGATACGCGTGAGCGTGAGCAGTTAATGCAGGTGCGTGATCATTTGCGTTTGAGTCTCGATCAAGCACGTCAGCAACAACGTGAACGACGTGATGCTCAGCATCAAACGGCCTTGCAGTCACAAAATTTGCAGGCTCGCGCTGCCGGTTTGCGCAGTGGTTTGCAGCGTATTGATGAACAATTTGAAAGCCTGCAAGAGCGCCGTGAAACCTTAGCAGAACAAATAATGACGCTGAACATGCCGGAAGATGCTGGCATGGATGATCTGGATACTTTGCTGGCACGTCACGTTGAAGCTGAAAAACAATTAGCGGAAGTACGAGACCAGGTTGAAGCGATACAGGCCAGCTTGCGTGATGCTGAAGCAGGTAAAGCCCGAGCTGAACAACAAGTGCAAAGTATCCGTGAGCAGTTGCAAAGCTTGCGTATGAGCTGGCAAGAGGCACTGACTCGTCGCGAGGCCCAGCAAGACCAATTAAATGAAGCCGGCGCAAACTTAGAAGAGTTGTTAGCCACCTTGCCAGAGGTGATCACTG
>CAMTYC010000009.1:0-58931 GCA_947085865.1 uncultured Moraxellaceae bacterium | reverse complement strand
GTCGATTTTTTAAGGCCAATTGATACGACAAGTTGCAAGACACATTCGACTTACCAACCCCACCTTTACCACTGGCTACTGCGATGACTTTAATAGCACTCATAATTAAACACTCGATGCGTTAAGGCTTAGGCAGCGTGAATATCGATTTGGTCAACAACGTCGGTAACGTCGGTCTGCGTGAGTATTCTGGCTTGTGCAATTAAACCAATCGCATCAGCTGCTTTCAGGCCATCGGTAATACCGGCGCCTTCAGCAATCAGGGCTAATGGAATTCGATGGCTAAATAAGAAGCTCAACGGGCCACCCAAACTAAAGGCTAGATCGCTGCGGGTTAGTGTCACGCCGCTGATATCGATGGTAGTAAAGGCATTCACCAAGGCTCGTGACCCGCGCCAGTCTTGATCGGCGCCTAAAGCCATTAATACTTCTAGGCCCGGAATAATTTGCAGACGCTGCTGCAGCTGTAGCAATTGCTCCGGCTCACGCAAGTTCACACTGGGTGTGTCAATAAAAATTCGGGTTTTACCGCGAAAGGCTAATAACGCTTGCTGTAATTCTTCAGTGCTATTGGCAACCAACACTGGCACACGCAGAATGCGGCCAACCGCACGCAACATGTCACCACCAGCAATACGCTGGTTGTCTAACGAAATCAGACCAATGCTGTCGCGCTCACCTTGCATGACAGCTTGTGCTGCCAACTTGGCCACCAGAGTAGTTTTGCCACTACCAGCAGCACCCACAATGGCCACTGCACCACTGGCGCTAAATTCACGCACGGGCAGCTCTGCCGTTAATAATTTATCGAGTAACACGGTTTGGTGCTGCTCAGATTCACCCTTTGGCAGGCGACCAGCTAATTCGGTCACCAAAACCTCATCGAGCTCTAATTGGCGCAGCAAATTCATGGCCACGGTGTTATCCGCCAAAGCCACTTCACGACTACCCAAACGGCGTAAATGACGTTCAAGCAATTGACGCATCGAGCCCATTTCATGCTGCAATGCACGCATATTCATTTCTGGCTCTGCTGCCGCCAGCTTTTTGGCTATTGCAGTCGATGTGTCATTTTCTTGACTACGCTCATCGAGTACTAAGTATTCAACACCCTCACCGACTTGGTAGCAGCCAACAATCGAGGCGTCATCACCTAATTCCTGACGGATTTGACGCAGGGCTGTTTGGCTGTCTGTGGCACGAAACTTCTTAATTTTCATTGTTAAGCACTCCAAGTGATGACTTACTGAGCTTGGCGATGGCCAATTCCAGCACTTTGTCCAATCGTGGTGACTAATTTGACCTGTTTGCTGTCAGGAACCTCGTTGTAAGACAGCACATGCAAACTCGGCACACCACGTCTAATAAAGCGAGATAACCAACCGCGAATGGCAGGTGACACCAGTAAAACCGCGGGTTGCCCAGACATTTCTTGTGTTTGGGTAAACTCTGATAAACCATTATGCAATTTCTCTGCCAACCCTGGCTCCAGCCCCGCAATACCGGCACCACCGCGTATCACATTGTGTAAAATTTGCTCAAGCTCACTATCTAACGCCACCACTGGCAACTCATCACCAAGGCCATTAATTTCCTGCACAATCATTCGGCCCAAGGCAATACGCACACCTTCAATGAGTTCATCCGGGTTTTTAGTACGTGGGGCTTGTTCGGCCAAAGATTCCGCAATCAGACGAATACTGCGTATTGAAACGTTTTCGCGTAACAAGCTTTGCAGTACCCGCACCACCACACTCAGTGGCAGCTGTTTGGGCACTAGGCTTTCAACTAATTTGGCGTCGGTTTTGGCTAAACGGTCTAACAGCTGCTGAACCTCTTCATGGCCTAATAACTCATGCGCATGGTTTTTCAGCACCTGGCTTAAATGTGTCGCAATCACAGTGCCAATATCGACTACGGTATAACCCATGGCTTGTGCGTCATCGCGTAGGCGCGGTTCAATCCATACCGCCTCCATGCCAAACGCTGGATCTTTAGTAGCTGTGCCATGAATCAGGCCATGCACTTGGCCCGGATTAATCGCTAGCTCCATGCCAGACATCACCTCTCCCTGACCCACGGTGTCGCCTAGTAAAGTGATGCGATAGCCCGTTGGTAACAACTCCAAGTTGTCGCGGATATGGACCGATTGCAGCAAAAACCCAAGCTCTTTTGACAACTTTTTACGTACGCCGGTAATACGCCCAATCAGCTCACCGCCTTGCGCCCGGTCTACTAGTGGAATCAGGCGATAACCCACCTCCAAACCAATCACATCTAACGGCGTCACTTCATCCCAAGTGAGTTCGGACGGTGATAAAGCTTGGGCATTACTAGCATTAGTAGCCGCTGAATCCGTTGCCAAAATAAGATTGTCTTCCGCTGCTTGGCGCTGCTGAATTAACCAGCCGATGCCAATGCACATGCTGGAAAACAACAAAAACACCATATTCGGCATGCCAGGAATCAGGCCAATCAAACCAATGACCGCACCAGCCAAATACAACACTTTGGGGTTATCAAATAACTGCTCAGTCATTTGCTCGCTTATTTGTTGTGAGCGCGAAATCCGCGTCACAATAATGGCAACACCAATCGATAAGAGCAGCGCAGGGATCTGCGCGACTAAACCATCACCTATGGTCAGTAACACATAGTTATGACTGGCTTGAGCAAAGCTCAAATCATGCTGCATCATGCCAATGATTAAGCCACCGATAATGTTGATAAACAAAATCAGAATGCCAGCGATGGCATCACCACGAATAAATTTATTGGCACCATCCATCGAGCCATAAAAGTCTGCCTCAGTACGTATTTCTTCACGACGAATACGCGCTTCGTCTTGTGTCAAAATTCCGGCACTTAAATCAGAGTCAATCGCCATTTGTTTGCCGGGCATGGCATCCAGAGTAAATCGAGCCGCCACTTCTGATACGCGCCCAGCACCCTTGGTAACCACCACAAAGTTGATGATGACTAGGATGGCAAATACCACCAAACCAACGGCAAAGTTGCCGCCAATAACAAATTCACCAAAAGACTCAATAACCTTACCAGCAGCACCCGGCCCTTCATGCCCTTCCAACAGAACAACACGAGTGGAAGCTACGTTCAGTGCCAAGCGCAATAAGGTGGCACCCAATAAAACGGTTGGAAAAGCACTAAAATCAATAGGCCTTTTAATATGAATAATTGCCAATAAGATTATGATAGATAAGGCAATATTGAATGTGAAAAACAAATCCAGAAGAATCGGTGATACTGGCACCACTAATAGCGCCAGTAATGCTAGCAATAACAACAACACACCAATGCCACTGCCAGCGATGGTTGAAAATTCCGGTAATTTGACTCCTTTACGTTCCGCCATTGCTTAAGCCTTTTGTTCCGGTGGCATCGCTGCCACGCCCGTCAAATACTCATCAGCCACTTCCGGCGTGGGCGCATCAGGGTATTCGCCCCCTTGCATATGCCACTGCCTTAATTGGTAGACGTAAGTCAGTACTTGGGCTACTGCAAGATATAGGCCAGCTGGGATTTCCGCGTCTAAATCGGTGGTGGCATAGATGGCACGAGCCAACCGAGGGGATTCAACAATCAGCACATCATGATTTTTGGCAAGTTCACGAATCCGAAAAGCGACCTCATCGATACCCTTTGCTAAGACAATCGGCGCCGCACCGCGACTCTCGTCGTACTTCAGAGCGACCGCAAAGTGGGTGGGGTTGGTAATGATGACATCGGCTTCAGGTACGGCCTGCATCATCCGGCGACGAGACGCTTCTTGCTGCATCTGACGTACTTTAGCTTTCATCTCAGGGCTGCCGTCAGACTGTTTCATCTCGTCTTTGACTTCTTGTTTGGTCATTCGCAACTGCTTGTGATGGCTGTATAACTGCCAAGGCACATCAACCAGCACAATCACCACCAAGGGCAGGCTGACCATCAAAAAAAACCAGCCCAACATGCCAATGCTGTCCGCAATGGCGCGCTCTGGCACCATGCGACCCAAACCCAGTAGCGAATCGGTCACCATCATCAGCACAACAATTGCTGAAGAACCAATGACCAGCACTTTTAAGATGGACTTAGCCAACTCGACGAGGCTTTGTTGGCTAAATAATTTACCCACCCCTTTAATAGGGTCCAATCGTTCTGCCTTAAAAGACAGACTAAAGGTCAAACCACCTAATACCGTCGAGGACACAATAGCGGCTAAAAAACACAACGCCATCAATGGCCAAATAGCTACTAAGCCAGTCACTAAAAAACCATAAAACACAGACGGCAGTTCAGTGGTTGGCGTGTTTGCTAAAACAGCTGGCGATAACCCCTGCACCATGATTCCAGTAATACGGTTACCGATGTAGGAGCCAAACATCAGTAAACTGGCAGCACCTGCGATGGTGACCAACATAGTGGCCAACTCTTTTGAGCGAGCCACCTGCCCTTTTTTACGGGCATCCTCTAACTTTTTGGGGGTAGCCTCTTCGGTGCGTTCCTGACCAGTTTCTTCAGTCGACACGGCTACCTCCTTGCAGAAGCAGCCCAACCTTTTCTACTGCAGAGGTCAGCATGAAGTCTAAAATTGGCAGCAAGCCGGGCAAAATACGCTCAACCACCACAAAACCAAGGAAAATAGCGATTGGGAAGCCCACTGCAAACAAGTTCAATGTGGGTGCTGCGCAACTCACTACACCCATGGCAATTTGCACCACTAACAACGCCATCACTGCTGGTAAAGCCACACGCACGGCGCCACGAAACATATCACTAAGTGCACCAGCCAATTGAAAAGCGACATCTGCCCCTAACCAAGCCTGCCCTACCGGCCAAGCCTGAAAGCTGCCAGCAACCATGTTTAAAAACTCGAGATGGCCGTTCATTGATAAAAACAACAGCGTTGTAATCAACATCAAAAATTGACCCAACACCGGAATAGAGATGCCTTGCTGCGGATCGGTCATCACCGAAAATGCCAAACCCATACCGGTTGCAATCATTTGCGCGGCAAACATAAAGGCTTCAAAAATCAGCTGAATTAAAAAACCCATCATGATGCCAATCAATAACTCATTGGCTGCCATCAGCATGGCGCTCACCGATAACGGATTAACGGCGGCCGACTCGGGCAAATTGGGCGTCACTAGAATGGCGACAAGAAGCCCCAACAGTATGCGTACACGCATAGGAATATTACGATTACCGAAGATTGGCGCCGCCATCATGGCGCCAGCAATACGTACAAATGGCAGCCAGAACGTGCTCATCCAAGTCAGCAGCTGAGCTTCAGTAATGGTCATCTGGCTTAGCCCACAATATCGGGAATCATTTGGAATAGGTTGCGCGTGTAATCAATCAGCATGCGCAACATCCAAGGGCCAGTAATGCCTAAGGCCACCACTAAAATGATGAGCTTAGGAATAAAGCTTAAGGTCATGTCTTGGATTTGCGTGGCCGCTTGAAACAAACCAATCAACAAACCTGCCGCCAATGCAGATAACAATAATGGTGCGGATAGCAAAATAATCACCATTAAGGCTTGGCGACCTAATTCAATTACGGTATCGGGCGTCATGGCCTAGCCTCCAGTTAATCTAAAGCTTGCGGCCAGTGAGCCCATAAGCAGCGACCAACCATCCACCAAGACAAACAACATGATTTTAAAAGGCAGTGAAATCATCATTGGCGACAGCATCATCATGCCCATCGACATCAAGACACTGGCGACCACTAGGTCGATGATGACAAAGGGAATGAAGACCAAAAATCCAATTTGAAATGCGGTTTTTAGCTCGCTGGTAATAAATGCTGCCATCAGCACGGTTACCGGCACATCTTCTGGGCCAGCCATGGCGGGCACATTGGCTATGTTGGCAAACATCGCAATGTCATCTTCACGTGTTTGACTCAGCATAAAATTGCGAAACGGCTCAAAGCCTGTTTTCACCGCATCGGCAAAATTCATTTCATCGGCCTGATACGGCACAACCGCCTCTTTGTAAGCCACATCCAATACCGGTGACATCACAAAAAAGGTCAAAAATAAACTAATGGTTAATAACACTTGGTTAGATGGCGACTGCCCTGTGCCAAGCGCCTGGCGCAGAATCGCCAACACAATGATGATGCGGGTGAACGCTGTCATGCCCAGTACAAGAGCCGGAATCAGCGTCAAAATTGTCATAATGCCTAACAGCTGCAATGACACGGTATAGTCTTCGCCACCGGCGGCATTGCGACTGGTCGACAGCATCGGCAGGCCTGCCTCTACTGCCCAAGACCACTGCGGCATGGCCAACAATGTCAGTAACCCCATCAGGCGCCACATAATTATTGCCCCGCACTTTGTTGCATGGCGGACTGAAACGAGCCGCCCTGTTTCCAACTGTGTAACGTGCGCAATCCGTTATTACTGGAGCCGACCAATACCCGCTCTTCACCCACTTGCAGCAACATCACACGGTCTTTTAATCCCAGCTGCTGAACCGACAGCACTTTAATCAGTTGCTGATCTGGTAATTGACCACGCACATTTTGTAGTCGTTTTACCAACCAAGCGCCGCCAAATAGCACACCCAGCACAATCGCCAAACCAAACAGCATAGAAAACACATTGCCCAAAGACAGCGGCTTCACCGCAGATGCAGTGTTTGCAGCTAAAGCCGATGTAGGCAGGAGCAACAAACTTAAGATAATTGCTTTCATGGCAGCTCCTTAACGCAGACGGCGCACGCGCTCTTCAGGGCTGACCACTTCGGTCAACATAATGCCGAACTTCTCTTTCACCACGACGATTTCACCGCGTGCCACCAAGGTGCCATTAACCAAAACATCCAGCGGCTCTCCCGCCATACGATCGAGCTCAATAATTGAGCCTTGGCTGAGTTTCAGCAGTTCATTGATGCTCATACGAGTACGGCCAACTTCAATGGATAAGCTGACGCTAACGTCCATAATCATGTCTAAACTAAAATGCTTGCTGGACTCTGCTGCTGTGGCCACGGTGGCTTCCTTAGGGCTTAAATTGGATAAAGTCGCGGGCTGTACCTCGCCGTCAAAACTAACGTCATCGTTATGATCTAAATCGTTTGCCATGGTGGCTTACCTCGCGCTCTGGGTAGGTTTAAAAATACGTTCAACAGCAATGGCCACTTGACCATCGTGGACACCAAAACTGCCGGTCATGACTTCATGACCTTCAATGGAAACATTGACGATATCGGGCGTTTCGATGGGGAGAATGTCGCCAACTTTGAATGCAGATACGCGTTTTAAGCTGGTCATAATTTCTGGCAGGGTCGCCACCAAACCTAGTGAGGAGGCAATCACACCGGCCTGCAAACGCTGATTCCATTCGGCATCTTGTTCTTGCCGGTTGGTGCGCAAGCCAGTGCCTAAGCTTTCGCGTATTGGGTCAATCGCAGCCCAAGGCAGCAACAACCAAAACATCGCTTCTAGATTCTCGAAATGCACCACAAATCGCGTTGCCAACACGGTGTCGACATCTTGCAAATCATCGATATAACGTAGGTCTGATAAACGCCCTTGAATCTGTGGGCTGATCTCTAATGTCGAGCGCCAGGCTTCCGAATACGCTGGCATTAAGGCCTTGCTCACCATGTCCATAAAGCGCGATTCAGCCGGTGAAAACTCTGGCACTACACGCGCTTTAACAATTTTGCCACTGCCGCCAAAAAAACGATCGACCAAGGTGAATACAAGGTCTGGCTCAAACAGCAAATAACTAGGCGCACCTAAAGGGATGGCTTGGATGCAGCTGATATCACAAGGTGGCGCCAAGCTACGCTTTAGCTCGCCAAACTTCATCACACTAATACGCTCTGCACGAATGCTATCGACTGCTGGCACCCATTGACGTAGAGCTTCTTTCACTGCATCGGCAAAATGCGTTTGAATTAACGACAGTGCAGGTATTAGACGATGGACCGCATAGTCTTGGCGGGCAAAGTCATAGGCCTCGCCATCCTGTGCTGGTGTTGGCTCATCTTTAACGATCTCGCCCATATTGTTCATCAGGGCATCGAGTTCGTCTTGCTCCAAGATATCACCCATGTTGTTACTCCTTACTGCACAACAAAGCTGGTGAAATAAACTGCTTCAACACCGGGATGACCAGACTCCTGCAGCACGGTATTGATGATGTTTAGTACCTGAGACTGCAGCTGCTCACGCTGGGTGTGATCACGCACCATTTCGCGAGTCATGGTGCTGAACAGCATGATGATGTCGTGACGAATACGAGGCTCAACAAGGTCGATATTGCTAAGTGCCGCTTGGTTGCGTGCCATGATGTCCACTTTCACTTGCAAGAAGCGCACAGTGCGACCGTCATCAATATTGACAACAAAAGCGGGCTCTAGAGATTTGTAAATTGGCACTGCAGCTTTAGGAGCAACTGGCGCACTCACCGCTGCGCCATCGGTTGCCACCACTGGCGGCTGCATGGTGCTTTTTAACAGGAAAAATGTACCGGCAACGGCAGCTGCCATTAAAACAATGAACAGCACTGCCCCGATAATAATGACCTTCTTGTTCATACATAACACCGTCTTTGGATTAGCGATACCTAGCTACTGCAAAGACCGTGCCATGAATAAATTTATAATAATTTCATATGTTTATATTAAAATACAGAAGAGTGTCAGGGCTCAGTTAGTGGACGACGCTAAGCGCGTCAAAACTTTGTCACATAACTCGGCAGGTGTACCTTGTTCATCGACGGCATTAACCAATACCGCTGCTTTTGGCATACCATAAACCACACTGCTAGCTTCATCCTGCGCTAGGGTATAAGAGCCCTTCTCATGCATGGCCAACAAACCTTCAGCACCATCTTTGCCCATGCCTGTTAACAACACACCAGCGGCTTTCCGGCCTAGCTGCTCAGCCGCTGATTTGAACAACACATCCACCGCCGGCCGATGACGGTTTACTTCCGGCCCTTGTGACAACTCAGTCACTACTTCACCACCGGAACGTCGTCGCACCAATAAATGCGAATGACCCGGCGCCAAATAAACACAACCGGCACGCACTGCCTGATGATGGCTAGCCTCCATCACCGTCATGGCACAACTGTCATTTAAGCGACTGGCAAAGCGAGTGGTAAATCCTTCTGGCATGTGTTGTGCCATCAAAATAGCGGGCGCATGTGCCGGCATATGATCCAGAAATGCCTTTATGGCCTCCGTTCCACCGGTGGAAGCGCCCAACATAATCCAGCAGTTTTCGGGAAATACAAAGTCTGCAAAGGCATTACCAACCACTGCTTTGGTGTTTTTTGTTGGCATACGCCAAGCATGTTTTTTTGCTTTACGAATTTTAGTAGCTACTTCTGATGCCATGGAATACAAGGCTTCACGACCACTTAGGTGGCGCTTTTGTACTAATTCGCAGGCACCTAATTCTTTTGCTCTTAGTGCTTTTGGTGAGCCCTCTTCAAATACACTAGAAATCATCACTACTGGCATCGGGCGCAGCGTCATAATTTTTTCTAAAAAACTAATGCCGTCCATGCCCGGCATTTCCACATCCAAGGTCAGCACATCCGGATTTAACTCTTTAATCATTTCGCGGGCTTGCATAGGCTCTGAGGCCGCACCGATAACACGCATGTCCGGTTGCTGATTGATCATTTGCGTTAACACCAGCTGCATGGTGGGCGAATCATCAACAATCAGTACTTTAATAAAGTCATTAATAACGGATGTCACGGCAGTAGCAGTTGATGCACTCATGTTGTTAATCACCCCGAATCATGTGGCGAAAATGCTGCTCACTAGCCAAAACCTCAGGCTCAGTATTGACCAGCATTCGTTTCAGCATCACTTTCCCGTTTTCAGGAAAAAATATGACCTTACGAGCTGTGGTACCGCCCAGATCTTTTGCAATCACGGGTATTTTTTCTTCCTGCAAGTAGGCCAAAACAAAGTCATTATTTTCATGCCCTACTTGGAAATTACTTTCTCCGCTTAGCACCCGCGCGCCACCAAATACTTTGGCCTGTAAGCAGTGCTTTAATGCCCCTGCACTCACCAAGCGCTCAATCAATGTATTCATCGAGAATACGCCATAACGCATGGAGTCCGACTGCTTATGACTACCTGCTTCGGCATCGACTAACATGAAGTGGTTCATCCCGCCGATTTTGGTCAATGGATCCCAAAGGCATGCGGTAACACAGGAGCCCAGCACCGTCGCTAAGGCTATTTTTTCCTGCGTCACATAAAACTCACCCGGCAACACTTTCACAACATCAATACCTAAGACATGGTCATAAAAACGCTTACTCGCTTCATAACTAAACGGCTTAATACGTTTTTCTGACATGGCATTTCTCATGGCGATTAACGCTTGTCGTAAACCGTTTTTCCGCGCAAACGGAATTTGTCGTTCATATGAAGCAACGACTCTGAGTGACCAACAAATAACAAACCGTCTTCAGCCAACATGGGATGAAAGCGATTTAAAATGCTGCGCTGGGTGTCTTTATCAAAGTAAATCAATACATTACGACAAAACATTACATCGAAACAGCCATTCACTGGCCAGGCTTTATCAAGCAAATTAAGCTGTTGAAACTTCACTAGGCGCTGTACTTCGGGTTTTACTTTAACCATGCCGGCATTTTTTCCAGTGCCTCGAAAAAAGTACTGTTTTTGCCGATCCGTTAACGACTCAATGCGATCAGATGAATAAACGCCACTAGCGGCTTTAGCCAACACACTGGTATCAATATCGGTGGCAATAATTTCCACATCAGAAGCTCTAACACCTAAAGCCTCAATTACCGTAATGGCAATCGAATAAGGCTCTTCTCCGGTCGAAGCCGCACTACACCAAATGCGAATGCGTCGGCCTACGCGCTCTTGCAAAAATTGATGCAAAATCGGGAAATGATAAGGCTCACGAAAATAGGAGGTTAAGTTAGTAGTTAAGCTATTAACAAAGGCCTCCCACTCTTGTTTGTCTTTCTGAATTAAATCCAAATACGACTTAAAAGTAGTTAAACCATGATGGCGCAAGCGGCGAATCATGCGGCTATAGACCATGTCTTGCTTAGCATCTGATAACTTAATGCCGGCATGCTCGTAGATCAGTCGCTGAACCTGTCGAAAGTCTGCCTCGTTAAAAGTAAACCCACGATCACCGCTCTCTAATAAATCTGCACTGGCCATAATCTCTCACTTAAGCTCCGATAAAAAAGGGCACGTTGTCGTACCCTTTTTTGATGCATCAATGATTGCTTAGAACTCTTCCCAGCCATCATCAGCTTTGCTGCTGGTATTGCGTGAACGCATGGGTGTTGGCTCACCCGACACTGCTCTTAGCGGCATACGCTCCACGTTTTGACCAAAGCCCTTGCCGCGTGATGAAGACTTGCTATCAACACGGAACACACCCACTGCTTGGCTCAAGTTGTTAGCTTGATCTTCGAGTGATTGCGCCGAGGCAGCCGCCTCTTCAACCAGTGCCGCGTTCTGCTGAGTAGATTCGTCCATACTGGTAATGGCATGGCTGAGCTGCATAATGCCGTTACGTTGCTCTTCAGAAGCCGATGAGATTTCGTTCATGATGCTGGCCACACGCTGTGTCGACGACACAATTTCTTGCATGGTTTGACCCGCTGTTTCCACCAGCTTGTAGCCATTGCTGACCTTGCTCACCGACTCAGAAATCAACTCTTTAATTTCCTTCGCAGCAGATGCTGAACGTTGAGCTAAGTTGCGTACCTCTCCTGCCACTACCGCAAAACCACGGCCTTGTTCACCAGCACGAGCGGCTTCAACAGCTGCGTTCAACGCCAAGATATTGGTTTGGAAAGCAATGCCATCAATCACACTGATAATTTCAGCAATTTTATTAGAGGACTCAGCAATCGCACCCATGGTGCTCACCACTTCGCTCACCACTTTGCCACCACGATCGGCTACTTCAGACGATGTGCGTGCTAACTGACTGGCTTGACTTGCGTTATCCGCGTTGTTTTTAACGGTATTGGTTAACTCTTCTGTACTTGAAGCGGTTTGCTCAAGGCTGGCAGCTTGCGACTCGGTACGACGTGACAAGTCAACGTTACCGGATGCAATTTCTTTGGCGGCACCATTGATGGCGTCTGTTGCCTCACTAATGGTGGTCACAATGCTCTTCAGCTGAGCAACTGTGGCGTTAGCGTCGGTTTTCATCTGCAAGAACGTACCGGTGTACTCACGATCAATCGTCTGCGTTAAGTCACCTTTAGCCAACGAGTTCAACACACGAACAACATCGGAAAGTGCATTATCAACAGCTTCTACAAAGTTATTCAGATCAACAGCCAATGATTTGAAATAACCCTCTTTGCTTGCCACTTCGATACGCTTACTAAAATCACCTGCTGCTGCTGCCTCAACAATCGCAGCAACATCTTGCTCCGCGGCAATTTCTGCTGTTCGGTCAACCCATTGGCAAACCCGACCGAGGTAAGTGCCAGACTGATCAATGACTGGACTGGTAGAAAGTCTAACAATTTTATCGCCGACCATGCCCTGTGCAGTTTGTGCCTTCTCCAAGCGACCTGTAGTAATAGACACTAACGTTTCATCTGTTAATGACTCAGCCAATGGCTTGCCATATAAGCTGTCGACAATTTTTGAGCTCTTGAAAATATTTTCTAATAGTGCGCGTCCAGAGCGGTTCATATAAATCAAATTGTTTTCTTCATTCGACACAGTCACTGGTGTCGATACATTATCCAGTGCAAAGTTCATGCGCATGGCAGCATCAGCCGTACGCTTAGTGTCGGCCATGTCAAAACGCAGCTTGATGAACATGGATTTAAAGGCATCCGCCATATCACCAATTTCATCACTACGGTCTTTGTTAATTAACAAGGACATATTGCCATTGGTAATTTCGACCATTTGCTGACGAATTTTTTGCAGTGGCTTAGAAACAACGCTATAGGTTTTTTGCGAGAAATAGGCGATCAAAAGTGCCACGACACCTAAACCAGCAAACACAGAGGCACTACCCGCACTGGAACCAAAACCTTTAATACCGACTAAAGCCACCGCAGTTAGAGCCAACAGTGACAGCACGCTGACGCCTAACATACGACGCTTAATGGAGATATTGGTAAGCTCGTGGAAACGACCTTTTAGGCCTGGCTGAACAATACGGCCTTCACTTAAGGTCACCTTGGTTTCGCCATTACGCATTTTGCGATAAAGCTCTTCGGCCTCATCAACCAACCGACGATCAGGGCGAGTACGCACCGACATATAACCGGTCATTGTGCCGTTTTGCCAAATTGGCGAAGCGTTAGCCTGAACCCAATAGTGGTCACCGTTTTTGCAACGGTTTTTCACCATGCCACTCCAAGACTTACCAGACTTTAGGGTGCTCCAAAAGTCGCGAAAGGCCTCGGTTGGCATATCTGGGTGGCGCAAAATATTATGCGGCTCACCCATCAGTTCTTTTTCAGTAAAACCGCTCATTTCAATAAATGTGCGGTTAATGTAGGTCACATTACCTTTTAAATCGGCCTTGGACAGAATGAATTCGCCGTCCGCTAAGTGACGCTCTACCCCTGTAACAGGTAAATTAGTGCGCATAATAAATCTCCAGTTTTCTTTGTCTTAACGCAACGGTACTCAAGCTGCCTCGGCACTTAATGCCATGTCGGGACTGCTCATTAATGCCTCGATATCCATCAAAATCACCATGCGCTCATTTAAAGTGGCAAGGCCTTGAATAAATCGAGTGTCTAAGTCACTGCTCATTGGCGGTGCTTCTTTGATTTCGTCTGGATCCAAACAGATCACGTCAGAAACCGAATCCACCACCACCCCAACAACACGGTT
Source organism: uncultured Moraxellaceae bacterium (assembly GCA_947085865.1). Taxonomy (GTDB): domain Bacteria; phylum Pseudomonadota; class Gammaproteobacteria; order Pseudomonadales; family Moraxellaceae; genus Perlucidibaca. The sequence goes on along the minus strand of CAMTYC010000009.1, from coordinate 45,060 downwards.
AGAAACATTCAAAATAATCACCACGGTAAAGGCGGTGTACTCTGCTGACCCCAGTGCAAACTTCAGACGAAGATCAATGATGGGCACAATCGTGCCGCGCAAATTAATCACGCCCTTAATGAAAGCCGGGGAATTCACAATGTGAGTGACTTTTTCGTAACCGCGAATTTCTTGCACTTTCAAAATATCAATGCCGTACTCTTCACTACCCAAGGCAAAGGTCAGTAGCTCCTTACCGTTTTCGGATTGAGTGCCATCAACCATGGTTTTTTTATCCGACATACTTCCTCCTAACTCACCAATGCCAGTGGTGTTGATCGACGCCCTAAACGAACGGTTTCTGATACATCTAAAATCATGGAAACACTGCCATCTCCCATGATGGTGGCCGCCGAAATGCCCGGCACTTTGCGGTAATTTGATTCAAGGCTCTTAATCACCACTTGACGCTGACCCAGCAGCTCATCAACGAACAAAGCAGCACGACCAAGCTCGGTATCCACGATCACCAAAATGCCGTCTTCTGGATTTTTCTGCACAGGCTTGAGGCCAAAGACTTCGTAAAGCGCAATCATTGGCAGGTATTCACCACGAACAAAAACCAATCGGCCTTGTCCAGCGATAAACTTAATGTCACTCGCTGCAGGGCGAAGTGACTCAATGATTGCGGTCATTGGTACGATATAAAGTTGGTCGCCAACACCAATCGACATGCCATCCATAATGGCCAAGGTCAGTGGTAAGCGAATGGTGATGGTAGTGCCAAGGCCTGTTTCCGAGGCGATATCAACTCGACCGCCCAGACTTTCAATATTGCGTCGCACCACATCCATGCCAACACCACGGCCGGACACATCAGACACCACATCAGCAGTAGAAAAACCGGGGGCAAAAATTAACGCCCACACTTCCTGATCGGTGGGGTTTTCAGTCACGTTCAAACCGCGTTCACGTGCTTTATTTAAAATGCGATCACGATTAAGGCCAGCACCATCGTCCTTAATTTGAATGATGACGCTGCCGCCTTGATGAAAGGCCGATAAGGTCAAAATGCCTTTTGCGGATTTACCGTTTTCTACGCGCTGATCTGGCATTTCAATGCCATGATCAACACTATTACGAATTAAATGCGTTAGCGGATCGGTGATTTTTTCAATCACACCACGGTCTAACTCTGTCGCTTCACCAAAGGTGCGTAGCTCAATTTGTTTACCCAACTGCCCTGCCAAATCACGCACCAAGCGTGGAAAGCGGCTGAACACTGAGCTGACAGGCAGCATACGGATGCTCATCACCGACTCTTGCAGTTCACGGGTATTACGCTCTAACTGCTGCAGACGTTCGTATAAACGCTCGTTTTCAATAAACTCAACTTGTGCGGTTTGCGCCAACATGGACTGGGTAATAACCAACTCACCCACCAAGTTGATGAGCTGATCAACTTTTTCCACACCAACACGAATTGACGCACTTGCAGTAGAGCCAGTTGTTGCTTTTGGTGTCACCACATCACTGGCTTCAATAATTTCAGCAACCTTTGGTTTTTGCTCAACAGCGGTATTTTCACCACTCGCTAACTTCTGAATGGCACTACAAATACTTTTAATATCGGCCTCATCAACTGTTTCTCCACCTTGGTGAAAAGCCAATTGATTACGCAATAGGTCTTTAGCCACTAAGGTGATATCTACAATTTCTTCGGTCAGTGCTAATTCTTTTTTGCGGACTCGATCCAGCAGAGTTTCCAGCTCATGAGTAACTGCTGCCATGTCAGGAAAGCCAAAGGTCGAAGCACTGCCTTTAATAGAGTGTGCGGCGCGGAAAATGGCATTAAGTTGCTCATCTTCAGGATTGCTCACATCCAGGGCCAGCAGTAACGACTCCATGCTATCGAGGTGCTCCTGCGCCTCTTCAAAGAAGATGGCGTGAAATTCACTCATATCCATATCGTTACTCATCGCACTCTCCAAGCTTCCACTTACAGTAGATAAAAGCTCAATTTGCCCGGCGCATAACCATCCACATCCACCGCAATGTGTAAGGCCTGCTTTTCATTGCCAGAAGCTAACGTGCCCTGACCAATATCTTTTTGGCTTAAGGTGACGCGATCGTTGTCACGGTTAGCAAACAGACGTGACAACACGTTCAAAACCTCGGCATACAACTCAGTGAAGGTTTCATCCAGCTTGCCGCTTTGAATGTTTTCTTTGGCAACACCCGCTGGAATTAATGCAAACGCTGCAGATGACGAGGCTGCAAAACCGATATCGGCACGCACAGCAGCCACTGTGCTGCCATCACCTGACACATAAGACCCGGCATAGGGCAACGGTGCAGCGGGAGCAGCGGTAGTTGAAATATCAATTTCGCGACGAAAGAACGTTTTGAGTAGTTGTTCAACTTCAGCAGTGGTTGGAAGGCTAGCCATGTCGCAACTCCTCAGTGAATGATGTCGTCTAAGGCGCGCTGGAAGTCATCTGGTGTAAATGGCTTGCCGATCAGAAATGACGAGCCAGCGCTTTCTGCTAACACACGCATTTCAGGGCTGATTTCAGTGGTGACAAAACCAAAGGTGGTATCAATGCCAGCGGCTCGAATTTCTTGCAGTACTTCAATCCCGGTACGGCCTGGCATATTCCAATCAGAAATAACTAAGTCGGGGTCATCCCGATGAATGGCATCAAAGGCTTCGTTGCCATCTGCCGCTTCAATAATGTCATGCCCACGAAAGCCTGCCTGTTTAAGCATGTGGTTAATCACCAAACGCATGGCTTTACTGTCATCAGCAATTAGAATTTTCATCGCAAGCACCCTTTTGTAAACGTGTTCTGTATGGCAATGAGATTGCAACAGTTCACGTCAAAAGTGTGTCGAGGTTTGGTGTCTACGAGGGGGGGAAGATCAGGTAATTTGCAAGCAAGTGTAGATGGTTTGTATCAAGTAGCATAACCTTGTAAAAAATAAGAGTTTACCTTTGCACCATCGTTCGTGCAGCCTCAGCAAACGCTTTGGCAGCCTCACCGTCATCAACTTCGTCTAAGGCTGGCACCGCAAATGGTATGGTGATGCCTTTTTGACATGCAGGACGCGCTTTCATGGCATCCAACCAACGCCGCATATTGGGTAAGTTATCAATGCTTACGCCCGACCAACGGTAGGTACGCACCCAACACCAGTTGGCAATATCAGCAATGCTGTACTCATCGCCAGCTAGCCATTGAGCTTGGCCTAAACGTGCGTCAAGCACTTCAAATAAACGACGGCATTCATTCTGGTAACGCTCAATCGCCACCGGGATTCGCTCGGGTAAATAACGATGGAAGACATTAGCCTGCCCCATCATTGGACCCACACCACCCATTTGAAACATCAACCACTGCAACGCAGCAAAACGCCCTGCAGTGTCTGTGGGTAATAAGCGACCGGTTTTTTCCGCCAAATAAATCATGATCGCGCCTGACTCAAACACCACTAAATCGTTGGCGTCATGATCAACAATAACTGGAATGCGACCATTGGGATTTTTGGCCAAGAACTCAGGCTGTTTTTGTTCATTTGCCATCAGGTTAATACTTTCTACCTGATACGGCAGACCCAGCTCTTCTAACAGAACCGATACTTTCCAGCCATTAGGTGTTGGTGCGGTATAGAGCGTGATCATGAGGAAACCTCGTTAACTGCCTGGAATGACAAAAACACCAATAAGAACGGCATGACAAGCTGCACCCGCGGCCACAAGCACATGCCAAATGGCGTGAGTGAATCGGTGCTGTTTAGCGGCATAAAAACCTGCGCCCAAGGTGAAGCACAAACCACCCGCTAATAACAGCCAAAAGCCAGTTCGATCTAATGACTGCCATAAATCGTAAATAAGAAACATCGATAACCAACCCATTAACAGGTAAGTCACCAACGACAGACGCTGAAAACGGTGAATGAAATAAAGCTTAAACACCACACCGCTCACAGCAATAATCCAAATCAGCCACAGCATTACCGTTGCGGCAAAAGAGTCTAAGGTGATCATTAATAAAGGAGTGTAAGTGCCGGCAATTAGTAAGTAGATCGCGCAGTGATCCAGCCGCTTAAGCACCACCTTAGTACGCGCATGGGTAATGCTGTGATAAAGCGTTGATGCTAAAAATAGTAGTACTAGGCTAGCACCATATACCGCGACACCAATCAGCTCACCCACCGACAATACGGGCATGCCTTTAACTAACATTAGTGTGATGGCAACAATGCTCGCAGCAGCAGCTAAGCCATGAGTGACCGCATTGGCCACCTCTTCTTCTGGACTATAAGCCGCTGGCGTTTTACTCATAGGCTAATGCCTTCGGTGGCCACCGGCTCAGTTACCTCATCACAGTAGCTTGGGGGCAAAGACTCAAGTGCTTCGGTGGTTTCATAACCCAAAGCCTTAGCAGCAGCTAACTGGTGTGCTGCTACCCGAAATAAATGAATACGCCCGCTATCTGCACCACACATTTGAATTCGCATAGCACCATCTTGACCAACTTGGCCACAACGCGCAGCAATACCGGCGTGCGCTAACTCAGCTTCTGCTTGGGCTAATGAAACACCACTGGCAGGTTCACATTGCAGCACCTGTGCACTGCGATAAATTTGCACTGGCGCCTCTTGCTGCGGAGCAACCGATCGAGACTGGCAGGCCGTTAACACTACTGCGGCAACTAACACGGTTAAAAATCCCGACTTATTCACAATATGCATCCAAAAAGCTCCTAAAAACTGGCCTGATTAAAGCATGCCAAGATGCGCAGGGGAACCTTAATAAATACCCGCCTCAATACCTGCCGACAGAGTCATCGCCAAGTCTTCCACTTGTGCAACAAAGTCATCTTGCCAGGGCCCTTTTAACACCAGTGGTGGTTGCACCCAAGTCCAGCGCAAACCAGTCACGATGATTTCAACTGCACGTTTGGTGCCAGTGCCATCATGGCCAGCACGAATGTAAAGTGCACATGGCAGTCCTTGTTTTTTTTCCAACACGGGATAGTAACAACGATCAAAGAAGTCTTTCAGCGCACCACTCATATAACCTAAGTTTTCGGTGGTACCTAATAGAATTGCATCGGCATTCAGCACATCTTCAGGCTGTGCTTGTAGTGGTGCTATGGCTTTAACCGAGACCTCGGTAAGGTCTGGATGGTTAGCACCTTTAAGTGCTGCATCAACTAAGCGCTGAGTATTTTCAGATGGCGCATGCGCCACAATCAGTAATCGTTTAGGCATGAGATTTAAGCCTGTCGGTAGCCCTGCAAAATGGTTTGCACCGCATTTTCTGCAGCCTGCAAGCCGCCTTCCATATAACCATACCACTGCGTAGCCGCTTCAGTACCGGCAAAGTGAATAGGGCCCATCATTTCAGTACGCTGAGCTCCATGCTGAGTCCAAACACCGGGGCCCATTAACGCCGCATAACAGCCACGAACCCAAGGCTGGGCACGCCAGTCTTTATCGACATACTCTATCGGTTGGGCAGCATCATCACCAAAGTACTCAGTAAAGCATGACAATACTTCGGCTTGCCGCTCTGCCGCGGATTGCGCTCCCCAGTGGCGCGCTTGATCGGCCTCAATAAAGCCCATTAACAGGCCGCTGGATTTGCCCGCTTCGGTATTGTCAAAGGTAATACGAACACTACGATGTGTCGCAACTACCTGTCCTGATAAGCCCGCTTCACGCCAGAACGGGCTTTGGTATTGCGCCACACACTTAATGCTGGCACCCGCAGGCATGGCCTGCCAAAGCGCCATACGCTCAGCACCCACTGTTGGGCTAAAGCTAATATCTTTTAATTGATTGGGCGGAATAGCTAATACCAAATGCTGAGCTTCGAACCGACCTTTATGGGTGTTAACACTGACGCCAGTGGCATCCCACTCAATGTCGGTCACGGCATGTGACAACTTGATACTGGCACCTAAATCCTGTGCCATGCACTGACATAAACCAACACTACCACCATGAATTCGGTCTTGCTGGGCACCACCCTGCACGGCCAACAAATGACTAAAGCTAATGCCAGAGCGGGCGTAAAACAACGCATGTAATAACGATATCTGCTCTGGCTCAGCTGCGAAAACCGCACCAACACTGGTGGCAAATAACTCATAAGCATAACCATGGCCGCAATGCTTATGCGCCCAGTCAGCTAAGGTTTGTCGGTCATATTCAGCAGCTTTTGGGTGCGACCATGGTTTTGCAGGATCAATGCTAGAAGCCAAGCGATCTAAGCGCCATAACACCCACCCCAACTGACTCAGTACCAGTGGATTAACCGCCGGAATGGTGCCGCGATAACGTTTCCGCTGCGCCGGGCGCACCATGAGATTATCGCCATGATTCCATAACGGATAGGTTTGTAGGTTTAACTGTGCAATCAGCTGGTACATGCGATGCTGGCCAGGACCTACCCACTGTCCGCCGACATCAACACAGTCGCCATTTGCAAAAACATGATTAGCCATGCGGCCGCCAACACGGTCGTTGGCTTCTAATACAGTGACTTGGTAACCAAAAGAGCGCAGTAGGCGCGCGGCATACAGACCTGATATGCCGGCTCCAACAACAATAACTTGGGTTGCTTGGCTCACAAGGCCGCCAAGCCTCGTTGACAGTCAGCGATCAAGTCGTCGATGTCTTCTAGGCCCACGGCAATACGAATAAGCCCTTCTGAAATGCCTGCAGCGGCTTTTGCCTCAGGGCTCAAGCGGCCATGAGTGGTTGATGCAGGATGAGTAATCGTTGTTTTGCAATCGCCTAAATTAGCGGTAATTGACATCACTTCAGTGGCATCAATAAATGCCCAAGCAGCCTCACGACCACCGGCCAGCTCTAATGACAACACACCACCAAAGCCACGTTGTTGACGCTGCACTAAGTCATATTGAGGGTGCGTTGGCAGGCCACAATAATGTACCTTGGCAATCGCGGGTTGCTGGCTCAGCCATTGTGCCAATTGCAAAGCACTACGCGAATGCGCTTCCATGCGTAATCGCAGTGTTTCTAACCCCTTCAAAAACACCCAAGCATTAAACGGACTCATGCTGGGGCCACACGTTCTGACCACACCATAAATTTCTTCAAGCAGATCGGTTGGCCCAACAACAGCACCACCCAAGCAACGACCTTGGCCATCCAAATATTTAGTGGCTGAATGAATAACCAAGTCGGCACCTAATGCTAGCGGCCGCTGCAAGGCTGGAGTACAAAAACAGTTATCGACAGCTAACAGCGCACCTTGGGCATGAGCAATGTCTGCCAGTGCAGCAATATCGGCAATCTCACCCAGTGGGTTGCTGGGTGTTTCCACAAACAAAAGTCGTGTGGCCGGGGTCATGGCTTGTGCCCAAGCACTCACGTCGGTTAAAGGCACAAACGTGGTGCTAATACCAAATTTGGCTGCGTATTTTTCCAGCAACACATTGGTGGTGCCAAACAAACTTTGTGAAGCTAGTACATGGTCGCCGGCTTTGAGCAAGCCCAACACCATGGCCAAAATAGCGGCCATGCCAGAGCTGGTTGCCACTGCACGTTCACCACCTTCCAGTGCCGCCAAGCGCTCTTCAAAACCACGTACCGTTGGGTTAGTAAAGCGTGAGTAAATATTGCCTTTTTCAGTGCCGCCAAAGCGAGCAGCCGCTTCAGCAGCCGAGGCAAAAACAAATGATGACGTTAAAAATAAGGCCTCAGAATGCTCACCCTGCTCGCTGCGGTAGTTACCAGCACGCACAGCCAAGGTATCAAAACCGGTCAGCGCAAAACGTTCGTCATCCATTTATATCGCCTCTAGTTAGGGCATTAGCCGTTTGATAAATCGACAATATCAACAACACGTGTATTGACTGATTTGGCATTGTCATTACGTGAGGCTTGTAAGTCATCCAAGTAAGCTTCGTTGATATCGCCGGTGACATATTCACCGGTAAACACTGAACAATCAAAGTCAGTGATATCGCTGTTGCCTTCTCGCGCAGCCGCAATCAAGTCATCAAGCTTTTGATAAATCAGCGCATCAGCACCAATCAACTCACAGACTTCTTGATCAGTACGACCGTAGGCAATGAGCTCGTCTTTTGCAGGCATATCAATACCATACACGTTCGGAAACTTTACTGCAGGTGCTGCGGATGCAAAATAGACTTTATTTGCGCCAGCATCGCGTGCCATCTGAATAATTTCACGGCAGGTCGTACCACGAACAATCGAGTCATCCACCAACAGCACATTCTTACCTTGGAACTCAAGCTCAATGGGGTTTAGCTTTTGACGTACCGATTTTTTACGCTGGCCCTGCCCCGGCATAATAAAGGTGCGCCCGATATAGCGATTTTTCATGAAGCCTTCACGGTACTTCACATTTAAATGATTCGCTAATTCTAGGGCTGAGGTACGACTGGTATCAGGAATCGGAATAACCACATCAATATGTAAGTCAGCAAAGTCACGCTGAATGGTTTGCGCTAAACGCTCACCCATACGCAGTCGTGCTTTATAAACCGAAATATTGTCCATGATGGAGTCGGGACGAGCAAAGTAGACCAGCTCAAAAATACAGGGGGTATAGCTGGGCTTTTCTGCACACTGTCGAGTATGAATTTTGCCATCCATAGACAAAAACACAGCCTCACCCGGCAACAAATCACGTACGACCTTAAAACCCAAGGAGGTAATTGCTACCGACTCAGAGGCAATAATGTATTCCTTGCCCAGCGGCGTATCACGCTCGCCAAAAATCGCTGGCCGAATACCATGCGGGTCTCGGAAGCCGACAATGCCATGGCCAGTAATCATCGACACTACGGCATAAGCGCCCTTACAGCGACGATGCACACTGGCAACAGCGGCAAAAATATCATCAATGCTAGGCGACATTTTGCCGCGAGCTTGCAGCTCATGGGCAAATACGTTCAACAGCACTTCTGAGTCAGAATCAGTATTCACATGACGCAAGTCGGCACGATAAATGTCTTCGGCCAGCTCTTTGGCGTTAGTTAAATTGCCGTTATGCGCCAAGGTGATGCCATATGGCGAGTTGACATAAAACGGCTGTGCCTCGGCTGAGCTTGACGAACCTGCCGTTGGATAACGCACATGGCCAATACCAAAATTACCCGCTAAACGCAGCATGTGACGAGTATGGAAGACGTCACGTACCATGCCATTTTCTTTGCGCAGAAATAAACGCCCGCCTTCAGTAGTTACAATACCGGCAGCATCCTGGCCACGGTGCTGTAAAACAGTTAACGCATCATAAAGCGCTTGATTAACGGCTGATTTGCCCGCAATAGCGACAATTCCACACATAAAGACCTCGTAATTAGTCGATGCGCTCAGCGGCATCCACTGGCTTGGCCGATTTGACCACTTCTAGCACCTGACCCTGTAGGTCACGTGCAATGGATTCATAAGATAAAAAGGTTTTTGGCAGAGTTGCGTCGATAAACCAACGATCACTCTTCACGAAGGGGGCCATCAAAATCAAGGCGACTAAGACCAGCACAGCACCACGAATAGCGCCAAAAATGCCACCAAAAAAACGATCGAATAAGCTGAGGCCACCGGCACGAACCATCAGGCTCATGGCGTGTGCAATTAAACTACAGCTAAGCAAGGTACCTAAAAATAGACTGCCATAGGCCATAACCATGCGTACCGATGGTGTAGCGACCCAGTCACTCAACCACACAGCAACAGGCTCGTGGAACCAACGAGCGACTAAAATAGCCAGCACCCAGCCAGCCAAGGAAATGATTTCGCGCACTAAACCACGGCCGAAGCCGATCATTAAGGACACGACTAGGATACCCAGGATGATCCAATCGGCAGGATGCAAATCGATCAAGTTAGCCATCCGTTTTTGAGGCAGAAAATGAAGTGCGAATCATAGCAATGACAGGCACCAAAAGTCATGCGCTTATGGCCGGTACGGCATAATGATCGCATCCATTTTGAGTGAATCATCAGCCAACACTTTGGCGCGGGTATTTTCAGCAACGGCTCGGTCTAATTCTGGACCAATAATGACTCGCCAAACGTTATTGCCTGCTGACAGGCTTGCACGATAGCCCTTAGTGCGTAGCTGCGCCACCAAGGCCTCAGCATTCGCTTTATTACTTAAGCTAGCAACTTGCACCACCCATGCTGACGGCAATGTAGTAGCTGCAGTAGTTGTTTTACGGGCCTCTTCAGCCTTTTTGGCTTCAGCGCTAACGGCCGGAGCTGCTGCTGGTTTCGCTGGCTCCTTAACCGGCTCTGGTGCAGGCTTAGCAACAACGGGCTCAGTTTTAACCACTGGCTTTGGTGCAACTGCAGCTGCGGGAGTCGGCGCAGGGGCAGCTGGCTTGGCTTCTGCTGGTTTAGTGGTTGGCGTAACGATACGGAATTGCTCTTGTACTTCACTCACCGGCTCATCAACGGTTACTTGCGGCGGCTTAATGGGATAAAACGTTGGCTCGCCATGACTGGCGCTGATGTCTGCTTCCAAGCGTTTGGCATCATTCGCCGTCGCAGGTGCCACGTCATTCAAGTCAGGCAATTCAGGTGTTGGCGGAATCATTGGCGACTCCAAAGTGCGTACTCCAGCACCTGAAAACAATAACGGCAAAAACAAAATGGCTGCGGCAAACACTACCACTGCCCCTAATAATCGTTTTTTTCCTGCCGAATCCATTACTTATCCTCGAGCGACAACACCGCTGAAACCGTCAAAAATGACCCAAACACCACAATTCTGTCCGCTGGCGACGCCTGCTGCCTTGCTGCAGCCAATGCCTGTGCCACTGTGTCATGGACATAAAGTGATGACAATAATTTTTGCCCCTGTGCCTGCAACAAATCAGCCAAAGCGTCCGCCGAAAAAGCTCTTGGCCCTGGCAAGTTCGCAACATGCCATACATTAACGAATGGCAGTGATAAATGAATGACCTCATTAATATCTTTATCAGCCAACATGGCAAAAATTGCATGGGTTTTACCCTGTGGCCAAGCGCCCAACTGCTGCCACAGGCGCTTCACACCATGTGGGTTATGACCAACATCCAGCCAAGTCGCCGGTAACCCTGGCAAAAGCTGAGCCCTGCCTGCAATAAAAGCTGAGCCTAGGCCTAGTTGAATCGCCGGCAAGTTAATCGTTAAGTCCGTATGTTCATTTAATGCCGCAATCGCGGCCAAAGCAGTTGATGCGTTCTCGGGCAACACTGAAGACAGTGGCAGCTCGGCAAATGACTGGCCTACACCTTGCCACTTACCACAGGCTGCATCACTCCAATCAAAGTCACGACCACGCTGATAAATAGGGCCTGCGCCATAAGCTTTAGCGGCTGCAAACAAGGCATCATCTGGATTGAGTTCACCTAAAATTACCGGGCGATTAGCACGCATGATGCCTGCTTTTTCGCGTGCAATTTCGGCTCGGGTATTACCCAACCAAGCTTGATGATCTAAATCGACATTGGTAATCACTGAAATACTGGGATCGACTAAGTTCACCGCATCTAAACGACCACCTAAACCCACTTCTAACACCAACAAATCGGGCATGATGGATTTAAACCAGTGCAGCGCTGCCAATGTAGTGTGCTCAAAATAGGTCAGCGAAATACCTTCACGTACCGCATCAACAGCATTTAAAGATTGCACCAGGTCCACATCAGTAATGCATTCCCCATTGCAACGTATGCGCTCGTTAAAATGCACTAAATGTGGCGAGGTATAAGTGGCCACTCGCAGACCAGCAGCTTGTGCAATGGCTGCAATGGTGGTCACCGTAGAGCCTTTACCGTTGGTGCCGGCCACAGTAATAACCGGACATGCATGTTGGCGTAGGGACAAACGATCAGCCACTTGGCCAACACGATCTAGACCTAAATCAATGCTGACCGGATGGCGCTGTTCTAGCGCCTCCAGCCATTGCGTTACAGTTTGAAAAGTCATGAGACCCAACTAGACGGGATGATGTACCAACTTAGCCAGTAAACGGAAAAGCGTATCCCGCATGGCATGGCGATGAATAATGATGTCAACAGTGCCGTGCTCTAGCAAAAACTCTGAGCGCTGAAAGCCCTCTGGCAGCTTTTGACGAACCGTTTGTTCAATAACACGTGGCCCTGCAAAACCAATCAGCGCATAAGGCTCTGCCGCATTGATATCACCTAACATGGCAAGACTGGCTGATACACCGCCATAAACCGGATCGGTCAACACCGAAATGTATGGCACACCTGCTTGTTTTAAACGTTCTAATGCTGCCGACGTGCGAGCCATTTGCATCAATGAAAACAGCGCTTCTTGCATGCGTGCACCACCCGATGCCGCAAAACAAATCAAAGGCACACGGTTGGCCAAGCAGTACTCAGCCGCTGCCACGAAACGACTACCGACCACAGAGCCCATGGAGCCACCCATAAACTCAAACTCAAAAGCCACCACCACGACTGGCAAGCTGCAGATGCTGCCTTTCATGACAATCAATGCGTCTTTTTCATTGGTTTGTGCTTGTGCATCTTTTAGGCGATCGACATAACGCTTGGAGTCTTTGAAGTGCAAAATATCGACCGGCTCTAACTCACCAGCCAATTCCTCACGACCTTCTGCATCTAAGGTTAGATCAATACGTTTGCGGGCATTGATGCGTAAATGATGGTTGCACTTAGGGCAAACATGCTGATTGCGAACCACTTCCGCTTCATACAAAACGGACTCACATTTAGGACATTTTCGCCAAACACCTTCTGGTACAGAGGCGCGACGCTCGGTTGCAGGCTGCCCCACATTCGGCAGAATTCGCTCAAGCCAACTTGAACTCATAAAAACTCCAGTGATATCAGCTCAACAACTGACATCGCCTCAAATCGAATCGATGGCTGCCCGCATGGGCGCCAAAATTGCCGTCAATGCGGCAGGAATATCCTGTGTGCGCCCTTGATGAGCGCCTAAACACTGCACTAATACTGAGCCAACAACGACCCCATCAGCATGCTCCGCAACTGCGGCAGCTGATACTGCGTCCTTGATACCAAAACCGACGCCAATCGGCAATGCAGTCAGGCTACGTAATTCGTTTATACGGCGACCAACGGCATCAACATCCAAGCTTGCCGAACCAGTAACACCGTTTAACGACACGTAATACACATAACCACGTGCCGCCGCCAGGATACGCTGAGCACGCTTCATGGTTGTTGTTGGTGCCAACAAATAAATAGGGTCTAAACTACAGCGCTCATACTCGACTGACAGCTCTTCTGCTTCTTCTGGTGGTAAGTCCACAATCAACACGCCATCCACACCCGCCGCTGCCGCTGCTGTTGCGAACTTGGCATAACCCATGATCTCGACAGGGTTTAAGTACCCCATCAGCACCACCGGTGTGCGGTCGTTTTGTTGTCGAAACTCACTGACCATGGCCAGCACATGCGTCAAGCTGACATGATGAGCCAAGGCACGCTCATGACCTAGCGTAATCACTGGACCATCAGCCATTGGATCAGAAAATGGCACGCCTAATTCAATCACATCGGCACCGGCGTCCACCATGGCATGCATGGCAGTGACAGTTACTGAAGGCTCAGGATCACCCGCTGTAATATACGGGATTAGGGCTTTACGGCCACTGGCTTTGAGTTCAGCAAAATAAGAAGACAAACGGCTCACAGCTTAGACCTCAATGTTTTCGATTTTAGCGACCGTCATCAGGTCTTTATCACCACGACCAGACAAATTACAGATAATGATCTGGTCTGGACGCATGGTGGGCGCGAGCTTTTCAACATAGGCCAAGGCGTGGCTAGACTCTAGCGCCGGAATAATACCCTCTGTGCGTGTTAAGCGATGGAATGCTGTCAGTGCCTCTTCATCGTTAATTGGCACATATTGCACACGGCCAATATCTTTTAACCAGCTGTGCTCAGGGCCTACACCGGGATAATCAAGACCTGCAGAGACTGAGTGCGTTTCAATGATTTGACCGTCGTCATCACTCATCAGATAAGTACGGTTGCCATGTAATACACCGGCTCGGCCCGCATTTAATGGCGCGGAATGTTGGCCCGCGCCCGCTGCAATGCCATGACCTGCTGCTTCAACACCAAACATTTCGACGGATTCGTCGGCTAAGAATGGGTGGAACAAACCAATGGCATTGGAACCGCCACCAACACAAGCGACTAAAGCATCTGGCAACTTACCGGCCTGCGCTAAACATTGGCAACGCGCCTCACGACCAATAACCGATTGGAAGTCACGCACCAACATTGGATAAGGATGAGGGCCAGCAACAGTACCAATAATGTAGAAAGTGTTATCAACATTGGTTACCCAATCACGCATAGCTTCATTCAGTGCGTCTTTCAATGTTTTTGAGCCTGAAGTGACCGGCACTACTGTTGCGCCGAGTAACTTCATGCGATAAACATTAGCGGCCTGACGTTGTACGTCTTCGGCGCCCATATAGACCACACACTCCATGCCCAAACGTGCAGCAATCGTGGCAGTCGCCACACCATGCTGGCCAGCACCAGTTTCCGCAATAATGCGTGTTTTACCCGAGAGCTTGGCCAGCAAAGCTTGGCCAATGGTGTTATTGATCTTGTGTGCACCGGTGTGATTTAAGTCTTCACGCTTTAAGTAAATTTGCGCGCCACCAAGCTCACGTGTCCAGCGCTCAGCCAGATACAACGGTGAAGGACGACCTACGTATTGAGCCAAATCATGATCAAATTCCGCCAAAAACTCAGGATCATTTTTTAGCTTGGCGTAGAGCTGATCCAAATCATCTAATGCTGCCATCAGGGTTTCTGAGACAAAGCGCCCGCCATGACGACCAAAGCGGCCGCGAGCATCTGGAAACTGGGCGTAATCAACCGCACTAGCGTCTGCGGGGGTTCGGGCGTGTGTCATAGTGAGCGAACTCCTGCCATAAATGCATTAATTTTATCGGCATCTTTAATGCCATGTGCTTGTTCAACACCACCGCTTACATCAACAGCAAACGGTTTGGTACTACGAATTGCTTGACCCACATTGTCAGCTGTTAAGCCACCCGCCAAAATCAACGGTTTAGCCGAGTGCTGAGGCACTTGCTGCCAATTAAACTGATGCCCGGTGCCACCAGGCGCAGATGGATGCCATGCATCCAATAAAAAACCATGGGCATCCGGCCACGCCAACATACGCGCAGCAACATCATCTTCAGGACGAACACGTAAAGCTTTTATCCAAGGGCGACCAAAACTGGCGCAATAACTATTGTCTTCGTCACCATGAAATTGCAGCAGAGACAATGGCAACAGCGACAGCACACTACGCACATACTCGGCATCGGCATCAACAAACAAACCCACAGTGCTAACAAAGGGTGAGGTAGCCATCACTAAAGGCAATGCTTGTTCTGCAGTCACTGCACGAGGACTTGGCGCGTAAAACACAAAACCTAATGCATCAGCACCGGCGCTCACCGCTGCATCAACATCAACCAGACGAGTAATACCGCAAATTTTGACACGGGTGCGTGATAGGTCACGAGTGGACAAAGTCTATATTCCGCCAGTACAAGAAGGCTTGAAGTGTAGCAAAAGAAAACGCCAACAACAGCTAGTTACAGCCGTTGTTGGCGTTTGTTCAACTGTGACTATGACTTACGAATTTTCTTCACAACCTTGCCAATCAAGCCGGCAATCGCAAAACACAGAATAAAGAATAAAATTAATAGACGGTTGAAGTACTGATGTGGCTTTAGCTTCGATTCAGCATCTGCTTCGGTAGTTTCAGTGGCCGTCATATCTGGTGTATCGGCCATGGCACTGGACTCATCAAACATAGGCTCAGCCATCATGTCTGACTCAGTCGCAAAGGAGGTATCGTCTAAAGCGATATCATCAACTGCAGCCATATCATCAGCAATAATTGCTTCGTCAGCGACTTGCGCTGCTGCAGGCGCGGGTGCAGGTTCTGAGGCCACTACTGGTGCAGGTGCAGGTGCAGGCTGCTCAACAATTGGCTGAGGAGCTACAGCTGTTGTCGCTACTGGTTTGGGGGCTGCTGGTTTAGGAGCAACCGGCTTAGGCTCTACCGGCGCCGCGACTAGTGGGCTGCCAGAGCCAAGGCTGGCTGAAACTTTATGCCAAGTCACTGCACTCCCTGCACGCAGCTCCACCACAAAATCAACATTGCCGTCCGACACTGCACGAGTAGAACTTAAACGTGCAACAAGACTATCGCTATCCTTATTGAGCACCCGAGCAAAGGAGCCATCCGCCCATGCTGGTCGTTGCAACCCAAAACGTTCATGATCTATCTCGTCAGCCACTCGCATGAAAACATCATTAATACGAACACCCTGCAGGTCAACCAACTCAATATCCATGCGCAAAGGCTTATTTGCCGATGAATACGCGGATACTTGACCGATGGTGGCGGCCCAAGCCGAACCAGAAACAAAGGAAGCGGAAAGCAGCAATATTGACAAGAAACGACCCATAGCAGGCTCCAACCTTACTTTTATTATTGACGGTGATTATCGAAGCATAAAGCAAAATAATACAATGCCATTCATCCCTAGCATCAACAATCTTTGCTTAATGGCCAAGCGGCCAACCACGATGGCCCTAATACCTCTCTCGGCAAGGTCACACCGGGCAAATCATAACCAGCATGCACAAAGTAGAGGCCATCAGGTGATGCAGTAACACCCCCCAATGTACGATCACGGCCCGCTAAAACCTCAGCCGCCCACGACACAGGCGCCTTACCTTCACCAATAGCCATTAGCACCCCGGCAATGTTTCTCACCATATGATGCAAAAAACCATCGGCCTGAATATCTAAACGAATTAATGGCCCTTGCTGCTCAACATGCAAAAAATGCACATCTCGAACAGGACGATTGGACTGACAGGCCACTGAACGGTAGGCATTAAAGTCATGCACACCTACCAGAGACGATGCCGCTAACGCCATATCATCAACATTAAGCGGGTGATAATGCCAAGTGGCGCGGCCAGCAAGCAGACTGGAGCGCACAGGGTGATTATAAATAATGTAGTTATAACGCCGCGACGTTGCCTTAAAGCGAGCATGAAAGCTGTCATCAACAGGCTGTATCCAGCGTAAGCAAATCGACTCTGGCAAACAGGAATTAATACCCATCAACCAGTTGCGAATGGTGCGTGGGGCAGCACTATCAAAATGAGCGATCATGCCAGCAGCATGAACACCGGCATCCGTTCTACCGGCGCCGTGCACTGCAACAGGGTGGTTAGCCACACGGCTAATGGCTTGTTCTAGTGTTTCTTGCACACTAATGACACCCGCTTGCTGCGTTTGCCATCCTTTGTAAGCACGACCATCAAACTCAACCGCAAAAGCATAACGCTGCAAAATCACCTCAACCCAATTTGGCCAAAAGTGCTCTTGCGGTTACACGCTGAGCTTCATTGCCTTGTTCAGCCACCACGTCAAGTAAATGACGAGCGCTGTCATCTAACTTCATTTCAATATAAGCCTGTGCCAAATCCAAGCGAGTTTGCTGCGCTTGTTCTTGCGCATCAGTCATAAAGTCATATTCGTCGTCATCAGGATCAATGCTGTCATCTACTGGCACAACAACAGCGGCAGCAACAGGCGTGTCTTCAACCGTTGGCTCAGCCACTTGAGTTGGCATCACCACGGGCTCTTGTCGATCTGCCACCACGGCCACCGGCGATGGCTGGCGACCAAATAATTGATCGTATAGGTACATGATGAGCAAAAACACCAACACTAAAAACGCTAAAAACCAAGCAAACAAGGTATGGCCAGGGGTTGTCATCAGCCAAGACTTAGCCGCGCTGTCTGTTGTATCCGTCAAAACAACAGGCTCGGCATCGACTTCATTCGCAGACTCGTGGTCATGGTCATGATGCTGCTCATGATCATGATCATGAGCAGCATCATTAATCTCGGCCAGCTGGCCAGTCATGGCGGCCAAGCGCTCATCAACCACTTGTAAACGCTGTTCTAAATCAACATTTTCCGCTTTTACATCGACCAGGCGTTGACGCAGCTGTTCACGACGATCGCTCAGTTCCTGTCCGCGCTGAATAAGCCCTTGGCGAGCAACCGCTTCTGAGTCAGCAGCCTCTCCTTCCCCTGAGCTACTGCCTTTACCCGCCCCTTCACCGACCAAGGTCAAGGTGATTTCTTGCGGTGCAGCATCGCTATCAGAGGAAACAGGGATGGACTCATCACCCGCCACGACTGCCTGACTCACTGCTTCAGACGCCGTCGGCGCCTGCACCAACCAATCTTGTGCCGCTTGGGCATCAGGCACCGGTAACGTATCCACACTCGGAAGTGTTAAACGTGCACCACGGCGTATTAGGTTGGGATTACCGCTAATGAAAGCGCGAGGATTTTGCTCAGCAATCAGTTGCGCTTTTTGCGCCAAGGTTAGTCCTGGCGCCTGCCATTCATTGGCAATCTGACTCAGCGTATCGCCGGTGCGCACACGAACCTGGTCACCACGAACTGCGATAACGACATTGTCTGTGGACTCACTTGTGGTGCTTTCCACAAATGGGCGTGCCTGTGGCGACGATGGCACAACAGGCATCACTACCGGTGGTGTCGTCTCAATTTGGCTACGGGTTTGTGCTGGCACTTGCGTAGCTGGTAAACGAACACCCACTTGCTGGATACGTAAGCGTCCAGGCCAAGCAAACTCTAATAATAATGTTGCAAGATTTGAGCTTGGCGAGTGCGGCGCGTCAATCATGATGCGAGTGCGTTCAGCACCCAACGATTGCACTAAGAACTGAGCCTGATCAGCCCAGGCAGGTCGTTGCAAACCATAACGCTCATGGTCAGACGCATCTGCAATGCGAACGCCTAACTG
The DNA here is from genome assembly GCA_947085865.1 of uncultured Moraxellaceae bacterium. Classification (GTDB taxonomy): domain Bacteria; phylum Pseudomonadota; class Gammaproteobacteria; order Pseudomonadales; family Moraxellaceae; genus Perlucidibaca. The sequence continues at coordinate 26,162 of CAMTYC010000009.1, read as the reverse complement.
ACCATCTATTCGACTATCTAAGTCATCAACAAGTAGTTGAATTTTAAGCGGTTCACCCTGGGCAGATAAGGCCCGCATTTCGGTGATGGTAAAGGCCTGTGCGCGCTGGCTTAATAAGGCGCTGAGCAATAAGCCAACACCCACCCCCAGCGACACCAAAAAAATACGCCTTAACAGAGAACCCATTCCCATCTCCCGAACATACTTGCGCCACATAGTGGACGAATTAACTGCACTTAAGCAAGCTATCCAAGACGGAACGCACTAGGCCTGCACGTAACGGATCACAGAGCACGCTCAAACGGACCTCACTGCCTTCAAGCAGTAGTCGTGATACATGCACTTGGTCGCTAATGCCCTCACCTACCGGTGTTGGCAGACCACGGAAATCCGCACGATCATGAAGTTGTAGGCCTACCACCGCTTTTAATGCCGTTGTTAGCGCTAAGCGGCTGGGCTTATCTGCCAGTGTTAAGCGCAAATCAATCGTTGCACCGTAGAATACGGGCACTACATAACTACGCAGGCTAAGCACTGGCAACGCTGGTAATAGTGTCTGTAATGCTTGCTGCAGGCGTTTTTCGCTTAACGTTGGACCATTACGCTCAAAACTGCCGTCTGCCGCCAACACATTAAATGACAATTGCTGTGGCCAAACAGTTGGGCTAATACCACGCCCGTTTAACAGCTCACCGGTTTGTGAGGCCAGTTCACGCACCCCTTGCCGCCCTTTTAGTGAGGCCGGTAGCAATACTGTGGCATCAGCAGCCACTACCGTCGTCAACTCAGTAATGGCTTGCAGCAAAGGCAGCAAGGCAATCGCCAAGGCATCATCACAAACCATGAGCAGGTCATGCTCGGATTGCGCCTTGATATTGACCGCCTGCGGTAGGTTTTTCAGGTGGCCAGTAGCATCCCAAACACGCACACCTGCTGCCAATAAGCGTGGTGCCAGATCATCCGCAATATCAGCAGGCAACGCTAAGATAGCCTCACTCACATCGCTAAAGTCAGCACCATCCGGATTTTCAATTAAGTAAGGCTTATCGCGAAAAAGACGTGTTTCTTCAATGGACTTTTCGCTGGCAAATAAGCGCAGGCGGCCGGTAAAGGCCGCCTGTTCTTCTAGACCATCTAAAAATGCGCGGCCTAATTCGCCAGTAACACCAAATAAAGCAACCGACTGCGTAATAGCGGCCATCAGACTCCCCGAGCCAGCAAAATGCGTAACATACGACGCAGCGGTTCTGCTGCACCCCATAACAACTGGTCGCCAATCACAAAGGCAGAGATATATTCTGGGCCTAAGTTCAGCTTACGCACACGACCTACGCCGATTTTCAGGCCGCCGGTAATGCTTGCTGGTGTCAACTCATGAACAGTCACATCACGATCATTTGGCACCCACTTAACCCAGTCGTTACCTTCTTTAATCAATGCTTCAATTTGCTCAAGCGATACGTCTTTCTTCAGCTTCATGGTTAATGCCAAGCTATGGCAGCGCATGGCGCCAATGCGTACACACAAACCATCCACTGGAATCGTGCTTTCAGTGCCCAAGATCTTGTTCACTTCGGCCTGACCTTTCCACTCTTCTTTGGACTGGCCATTCTCCAACTGGACATCAATCCATGGAATCAAACCACCGGCCAGTGGCGCACCAAAAAATTCGCGCGGCACATCGGCACGAATGGTTTGCGCTACTTTGCGGTCAATATCCAAAATGGCAGATGAGGGAGTCGCCAACTCGTCTGACACAGCCGCATTAATCACGCCCATGCCTTTCAGTAGCTCACGCATATGGTTGGCACCGCCACCAGAGGCCGCTTGGTAAGTCATCGAGCTTACCCACTCAACCAGACCGGCCTTAAACAAGCCACCCACACCCATCAGCAAAATTGAGTTGGTGCAGTTGCCGCCAATAAAGTTTTTGACACCTTTGGCCAGTGCCGACTCAATTAAGTCGCCATTAACAGGATCCAGCACAATCACGGCATCATCTTTCATACGCAGGCTTGATGCAGCATCAATCCAATAACCTGCCCAACCGGCAGCACGCAGTTTCGGGAAAATGTCCTTGGTGTAATCACCACCTTGGCAGCTAATAATGGTGTCCATGGCTTTTAGCGCATCTATGTCATTAGCATCTTGCAGCGTACCGGCTTCTTTACCACCAAAGTTAGGCGCATCTGCACCTGGGCTGGAAGTGGTGAAATACACCGGATCAATCAGAGCAAAATCCTGCTCTTCAACCATGCGCTGCATTAACACCGAGCCCACCATACCGCGCCAACCGACTAATCCAACTTTCATTACTTATTCCCCTAAATTGATTAATGCATTGACCACGGCGTTACCCATCGATTCCGTGCCCACCTTGGTGGTGCCTTCACTCCAGATGTCTGGTGTTCGCAGGCCTTGATCCAGTACTTTACCGACTGCGGTTTCAATGGCTTTAGCAGCAGCTTCCGCCTTGAAGGTATAACGCAGCATCATCGCCACCGACAAAATGGTGGCCAATGGGTTGGCCACACCTTTACCCGCAATATCAGGCGCCGAGCCGTGACAAGGCTCATACATACCTTTTTTGTTTTCATCGAGCGAAGCCGACGGCAACATGCCAATCGAACCGGTCAACATCGCGGCTTCATCAGACAAAATGTCACCAAACAGGTTGCCCGTCACAATGACGTCAAACTGCTTAGGCGCACGTACCAACTGCATCGCAGCGTTATCCACATACATATGTGAAAGCTCAACATCCGGATATTCCGGCGCAATGTCAGTCACCACTTGCTTCCACAGCTCAGTGACTTCCAGCACATTAGCTTTATCAACCGATAGCAGCTTTTTGTTGCGCTGCTGCGCCAATTGGAAGGCGACATGGGCAATACGACGAATTTCTGACTCACTATAAACGTCGGTGTTGTAACCCTGACGCTCACCGTTCTCTAAAGTACGAATGCCACGTGGTTGGCCGAAATAAATACCGCCAGTTAGCTCACGCACAATCAAAATATCTAAACCCGCCACAATTTCCGGCTTCAGTGATGAGGCATCAGCCAGTTGCGGGTACAAAATGGCAGGTCGTAAATTGGCGAACAGATTTAGCTCAGCACGAATTTTTAGCAGACCACGCTCAGGGCGAATGGAGCGCTCAATGTTGTCCCATTTTGGTCCACCAACCGCTCCCAATAAAACCGCATCAGCTTGACGCGCTGCATTCAGTGTTTGATCCGGTAATGGCACACCATGGGCATCAATCGCCGCACCACCCAATAATTCATGGGTCCAATTTAAATCCAAGCCAAACTGCTGATTAACCGTCGACAGCACTTTTTCAGCTTCGTTCATGATTTCTGGGCCGATGCCATCACCAGCCAGAATAACAATATTTTTACTCATTTAAATCAATCTCTTAAATCTTGTAATTAAGGTTAATTATGCACGACTCAAGGCATTAAATACCCAAGGCCTGGCCTGCTGCGCCTTGGCTTCAAAGGCGCGAATGGCATCACCTTCTTGTAAGGTCAGGCCAATATCATCCAAACCATTCAACAAACAATGACGACGGAAGTCATCAACCTCAAAAGCAAACGCTTCACCGCTTGGTGTCACCACTTGACGCTTTTCAAGATCAACCGTGATCTCGTAGCCTTCCGTTGCTAAACATTCACGGAATAACTGATCAACCTGCGTTTCCGTCAAAATGACTGGCAACATGCCGTTTTTAAAACAGTTATTAAAGAAAATGTCGGCATAACTCGAGGCAATCACCACACGAAAACCGTACTCATTTAATGCCCACGGGGCATGCTCACGCGAAGAGCCACAGCCAAAGTTTTGTCGCGCCAATAACACTCTGGCACCCTGGTAGCGCGGTTGATTGAGTACAAAATCCGGGTTGATCGGACGTTTTGAGCTGTCCTGACCAGGATAACCTTCATCCAGATAGCGCCACTCATCAAATAAGTTCACACCAAAGCCGGTGCGTTTAATCGACTTCAAAAACTGTTTAGGAATAATCTGGTCAGTATCCACATTGGCTCTATCCAATGGCGCCACTAAGCCCTTTACAACGGTAAATTTTTCCATATTAACCTCTTAAAAGTGGCGAACGTCGACGAAATGGCCCGCAATCGCTGCTGCTGCTGCCATCGCCGGACTCACCAAATGAGTACGCCCACCATTGCCTTGGCGACCCTCAAAATTTCGATTAGAAGTCGACGCACAGTGCTCGCCAGAGCCTAATTTGTCCGCATTCATGGCCAAACACATGGAACAGCCAGGCTCACGCCACTGAAATCCAGCCTCAAGAAACACCTGATCCAAGCCTTCTGCTTCTGCTTGCTGCTTCACCAAACCTGAGCCCGGCACCACCATGGCTTGTTTAATGCTGCTAGCCACTTTACGGCCTTTTGCGACGGCGGCGGCGGCTCGTAAGTCTTCGATACGTGAGTTGGTGCAAGAGCCAATAAATACACGGTCTAACTGAATATCGGTGATTTTTTGCCCTGGCTTAAGCCCCATATACTGATAAGCACGTTCAAACGAATTACGCTGAACGGCATCCACCGCATCATCGGGTGTTGGCACATTGGCATTAATTGACACCACCATCTCTGGGCTAGTACCCCAGCTCACTTGCGGCTCAATGGCGGCACCATCCATCACCACGACGGTGTCGAAAACCGCATCCGCGTCTGAGTGCAGCGTCTGCCAATAGGCAACCGCTGCTTCCCATTGCTCACCATTTGGTGCGAAAGGCTTGCCTTTAAAGTACTCAATGGTTTTGTCATCAGCGGCCACCATGCCAACCCGCGCACCGGCTTCAATCGCCATATTGCACACGGTCATGCGGCCTTCCATGCTCATATCACGGAATACTTGGCCACCAAACTCGATAGCATGGCCATTGCCACCGGCGGTGCCGATTTTGCCAATAATGGCTAACACCACGTCTTTTGGCGTAACGCCCGGGCCCAACTCACCATCCACACGCACCAACATGTTTTTCGATTTTTTCTGAATTAAGCACTGAGTAGCCAATACATGCTCAACTTCTGAGGTACCAATACCATGAGCAAGACAGGCAAATGCGCCGTGTGTTGCAGTGTGCGAGTCACCACAAACAACCGTCATGCCTGGCAAGGTCAAGCCCTGCTCCGGCCCCACCACATGCACAATGCCTTGACGCACATCATTAATGGTGAACTCCACCACGCCAAAATCACGACAGTTGTCATCAAGGGTTTGAACTTGAATGCGTGAGGTTTCATCGGCAATGGCGGCGACACCGCCAGCCCGCTCGGCTTTATCCGTTGGCACGTTGTGATCAGGCGTGGCGACATTGGCATCTAAGCGCCAAGGCTTACGACCCGCCAGCTTCAAACCTTCAAACGCTTGTGGCGAGGTCACTTCGTGCAATAATTGACGATCAATATAGATCAAGCACGAACCATCATCGCGTTGGCTAACGACATGGTCATCCCATAACTTGTCATACAACGTTTTACCGGCCATCACAGCCTCCTGAGTTCACATATCTGTTTTGATGTGCGCAGATTAAGCTAGCGCAATTAATAAATCCAATTTATAGTTTTTATATTATCAATTCCAATTTGGAATACATATGGATACCGCGGTATTAAACGCATTTTTGGCAGTGGCAAAGTTAAGCTCGTTCTCACAAGCTGCAGAACAACTTCATGTCACTCAGCCTGCGGTTAGCAAGCGTATTCAGCAGCTAGAACAACAGCTAGGCGTCCAACTCTTTGACCGCGTGGGCCGACGAATTGTGTTAACAGAGGCCGGTCGAGTCTTGTTGCCACGCGCCCAGCAATGGTTGCATGAGCTCGATGATATTCGCCGACTGGCCCAAGATTATGCCCAAACCGCCACTGGTGAACTCAGTGGCACGCTGACGATGGGCACCAGCCACCATATTGGCCTGCATCGGCTGCCCAATGCACTGCGTGCATTTAGTCACCAACACCCACAAGTGCGTTTAGATATTCGTTTTATTGACTCTGAACAAGCCTATGACGCGGTGCTCTCTGGCGAACTGGAGCTGGGCATTGTGACGTTGCCGCCAGCACTGGATGAGCGACTCATCAGCCAAGTGATATGGCCAGACCCTCTCGCATTTGTGGTAGCGGCCAACCATCCTTTAGCGGCGTTAGCACAGCAGCAGGGCCATATCGATGCCACCGATCTTGCTAATCACCCTGCCATTTTGCCGTCAACCAACACTTTTACTCGGCAAATTGCAGAGGCCATGTTTCAGCGTGAAGGCTTACGCCTACAAGTGCATCTAGAAACAAACTATTTAGAAACCATCAAAATGATGGTGTCGATTGGGTTGGGCTGGAGTGTGTTGCCAGCCACCATGTGTGATCACGACGTGATTTCGGCAAAGGTCTCACATGGTGAGCTCACACGGCATTTAGGGGTAGTTCACCATCCACGGCGCAGCTTGTCGCGTGCGGCGCTCGCCATGCTCAAACTTCTGCAGCAAGAAGCATCGTCTTATAATGATCATGAGCGTATGATCTAGCCGATTTCGACACTTAACGTGGAGCCTTGTTTATGTTCACTTGGAAAAAACCACAGCGACTATTGTTAGTTCCTGCCCTAGCTATTATCGGCACATTCAGCCTACCGGCTCATAGCGACATTAACTACGAGCTAGATGCGTTTGTGTTCCAAATGCTGCGCTCTTATAACGAAGCGGGCATGCCAGGCTTGGTGAAAGAGTCGACTAAGTGCCACAAACAAGCCACCGATCGATTAGATTGCATTCGTTTTGATATGGCTTCTCGCCACATGGAAACCGTTATGGCCAAGCGCTACAACCTGCGCAAAGAGCCCTACTTCAGCACCGAAGCCATTGAGAAGCGCGCCAAAGTGCACTTTAACAAAGTGAAGTTTGATGCCAACAAGCTGCCAGAGCATCTGAAGCAAATGCAATTAGAAATGGACAAGGCCGTTGGCCAATACATGCGCCCCAGCAATATGGCGCGTTAATCGTTATATACCGTCCAATGCGCCACCACCCGCCCCGCACTCACTACGCGGATTGCACCAAACTGCAATAACACGGCTTCGCTCTGGGTGGGGCGCAAAAACACCAAATCATCAACCGCCAACACACTCTTACGCCTCACTGTAGCCACATCCTGATTACTGCTACGGCCATAAACCGGCCACGGCTTTAAATCACTGGGTGACACAAAGTTAGCTAGCCATTGCCCACCATAAAGAAACACCGGACGCCTGCCTTGCACACGCGCTAAATCTGGCAATCCCGGTACTTGCAAAGCATTCGGTGTCTTTAAAACTGGGGTGGCAATAAAAAGTGCTGGTTGATGTTGTGCCAGGCTTGGTAAGTCAAAGTCTGTCGGCTTAAGCAGCGCACTGCCTACCGCAAGCTCTGTGCATAAATGATTGTTGTTATGCAGCCGATAGGTTGGACTTCCCGCCGTATTCAACAATGGCGAGACTGGCCACAGATCCGAAAAATGCTGCTTAGTAAACAACACACGCTGCTGATAAATAGCCAGTGACTTAGCTAAGAGCTGATCTGGCGTGCCAAAAATACGGGGCAATTTGGCCACATGGGCGTCATACCCCATATAGCCTGAAAACGATAACTGCTGCGGGTGTTGACGAATACAGGACAACATCTCAAATAAAGCAGTGTCATTATCAACACCACCCCGATGCAGCCCCACATCGAGCTCAATACAAATTTGCAAAGTCAGCTGTTGTTGCTGGGCTAGGTTTAGATATTGTTTTAGCCGCTCTGGTGTATCAATGAGCCAATTCAGCTGCTTGGCCGGATTAAAAGGCGCTTGATAGTCACGATAAAACTGCGCGGCAGCAGCCACCGGCAAAGGTTTTCCTAACAGAATGTCAGCATCCGGAAAACGTTTCACATCGGCCAACAAAAACGGCAGATGAAACGACATCAGGCGCTGACTGCCCCAGTGCTGCATCACCAAAGCCAACAAGTCCGCGCAGGGTAACGACTTCTCCACAACGCGCAGTTGATGGCCGCTGTGTTTAGCAAAATCGCGCACCAGCGCCATATTGTGTAGCAAGCGGTCTTGATCAATTACCAGCGTAGGCGCACACACACCATCTGCCAACAAAGTCGTTTGCAGCTTTTGGAAGTAATGGTTGTGAGCACTCATGCTAATAACACCTTACGCAAATGCGTATTTAGCAAGCGTCCATGTGGGTCTAGACGTTGGCGCACCTCGGCAAAGTCTTGCCAATGCGGATAAAGCGGAGCTAACTCATGTGCCGACAATGAGTGCAACTTACCCCAGTGTGGACGGCCGCCATAGCGCCAGAAAATAGGTTCAATTAAATCAAAGAGTGGTCGGTGATCGGCACAAACATGCTGGTGAATGGATATCGAAGCGCTGTCTCTTCCTTGGAATGGTGACAACCACACATCATCGGCTGCGACTCGTCGAAACTCTATCGGATACAGGGTGCGTAAACGGCTGGCGCGCACAGCAGAAATGATTTCACGCAAACAGTCCGCGCCATTGGCAAACGGCAGCTCATACTCCATTTCATTAAAACGCGAGCTGCGAGGACTGGGAAACACTTTATAGGCAGGGCCCACCTTATGAGTCTCGCCTTGGCATGTCAGCAGCAACCTCTGCATTAAGCGCGACATGCCCGGCACACCATGCGCCAGCCAAGAGCTAATATTCAAAATGCTACTCACTGGCAATTCAACGCGTGGTTTAGCGCTGGCAGGTTCGTCACTCAGATCTAGAGTTTTAACAATGACTTCATCAGCCTGAAAAAAGCTAAAGAATTCAATATGGCGATGCTGCAAACAATGTTGCTCAAAGTTATCCAGCGTGTCAGAAAGTGGCGCTATATATTCATGTTGCGCCAAATGATATGACGGCATGTTTTGCAGCGTGATTTGGCTGATTACACCCAACGCACCGAGTGAAGTCGCGGCGGCTTTAAAAATATCGGCGTTGTGATTGGCATCTGCCTCAATCACCTGCCCCGATACCGTGATCAAACGCAGGCCACGCACATTCGCCGAAAAAGAGCCTAGCCCTAAGCCTGTACCGTGTGTACTAGTACCACATGCACCAGCCAAGGTTTGCACGTCGACATCACCTTGATTGATTAAACTTTGTCCTAGCTGCCATAGCGGCTCACCAACATGCCGCAACTGCGTGCCCGCCCAGATAGTCGCCTGACATAACGCCGGATCATGGCTAACCAGCCCGCTCAACTGAGCCACATCAATTAAGGTGCCATCAGTTGCACATAATGGTGTGAACGAATGGCTGGAGCCAACAACGCGCACAGGGCCGGAGCCGCTTCGTAACACATCAATTAACTGTGCTTCAGTACTTGGGGTGAGCCAGCTAGAAGGTGTTGTTTTGGCAATTCCTGACCAATTTGACCACTGTCTTTTTGTATCCTTACCCAACAACAGCATGTCCTTCTCCTAGATTGATGACGTAGTTATACTTTAGCATCAAAAGATACTTTTGTATCAAAAGCCACATAATTATTAAAAATGTATATACATTGACTATCATAAAGATAGCCGATATGGTATTTGAGCGTTTTCGGTTAATGATCGCTTGTTATTTATTTTCGGAGGCAATGAAACATGTCTAAAACGCCAACGAAAAAGAAAGATAGCCAGCTCATCATCCGCATCAACGATGAGGACCGCGCCCGCTTTATTGCCCTCTGTGAAGAGCTCGATACCAGCGCTGCACGAGAAATCCGCCGATTTATACGCACGTTTATGGCAGATCATGAAGCCTCACCCAAGTGACCTTCGACTGTCGACAGAGCAATACGCTCTAAATCAATCAGGAGTTACACCATGTCAAAAGCAAAATCAGTTAAAAAATCAATCAAAGCCAAAATCTCTAAATTAGAGAAAAAGCTGAAAAAGCAGCTGAAGAAACTGAAAAAAGCCTAACTTAGGTTTAACAAAAAGCCCGCTTATTTGCGGGCTTTTTGTTGCTTACGCCATGTTGAAAACAACCAATCAGCAAACGGAAACACAATACTGAAGTTAGCTTGCGTCATCACATCACGCTCATGATGTAGCGCATGATGAGCTTTCATATAAGCCAAACCCGGCACTCGGGTTAACCAATGACTATCAGGCAAATGCGCAACCGCATGAAAAAACTCATAAGACAAATAACTCATCATTAACGTCGCCGCAAAAACCGCAGCAACATTAGGATCCCAAAAGCCCAACAGCCACCATGCAGGTGCAACCAGCAGTACACTAAACACCACCACTAACCACGGTGGAAATAAAATCACACGCCAATCATGGCTGTATTCGTAGTGCAGACGTCCTGGCACAAAAAAACTGTGGTGATCGCCTGTGTGTCGTTGGTAAAACAAGCGTGCCCACGGCTTTTTAATGTGGCCTAACTGCTTATGAACGGTGTATTCACCCAGATTAAAAAACAGCAAAGCAGTTGGAATGGCTAACCACACTAGAGCAGACATGGCCTGAACCTGCAGTATTAACCACGCGCTCACTGCAAGCCCCCAAGCAAAAACAAAGCCGGCATGAAGGCTAGCGCTGTAAAAACGCGAAATACCCGCTCGGTACTGCGCCCGAAATGCATCATTAGTCTTATTCATATCAATAGGCTAGCACCACTATTGCCAGTCGTCACCTAAACTAGTTTAAGCTTGTAGCACTTATATACACGGATCCGAGACGCTTTCATGTCACCCAGCCAACACCCGCATGCCGGCTACTTTTTTGCTGGCTTTACTTTGATGATTTGGGCTGGGTTTGTGATCGCCTCACGCCATGGTGGCCAAGGACTTTTAACGCCTTACGACCTAGCGGCACTGCGCATTGGCACCGCTGCTATTGTGCTATCACCTTGGTGGTTTCCGCGCTTAATTCAGCCTAGCCGTCGTCGTGTTTTATCAAAGCATGCTATCGGTTTAGCCATTGTGGTGGGCATTATTTATCCGCTGCTAGCCTATGGTGGCTTAAGCATCGCCCCCGCCAGTCATGGCGGCATTCTGCTGTCGGGCATGCTGCCATTGTTTACCACGATTGTGGCACTGCTGATTCTTAAAGAAATTCCCAGTCGCTTGCGATTGCTGGGACTTTGTTTGATCTTGGCCGGCGTAACCACATTATTTTTATCCAACCTACATGGCTTTGGTGATGGTTTAGCGGCGCTGCCAGGCGACATTATGTTGCTGGGAGCCAGCATCTGTTGGGCATTATTTACGGTATTGCTGAAACGCTGGGACTTACGGCCTTTTGATGTGACCTTAGCGATCGTGGCCTACTCTGCTGTGTTGTACTTGCCGCTATACGCGTTATTTTTGCCTAAACAGATTCATCAAGCACCATTAAGTGAGGTTGCTCTGCAAGCCTTTTTCCAAGGCTTTTTAGTGGTTTGTTTGGCGATGTGGACTTATGCCAAAGCTGCTGAACTTTTGGGTGCGGTCAAGGTTGTGATGATTATGTCGTCAGTGCCGGTACTAGCCACTTTACTAGCTGTGCCTTTATTAGGTGAATCACTGACCTTAGGCAGCGGTGCCGGTGCTTTATTAGCAGGGCTTGGTGCGTTTATTGGCGCCATGGCCAAACCAGCGACATTGGCCCAACCGCTGCCGCCGATTCAGCAAACTTCGACTGAGAAAACCTAGTTAACGTACCTGCTGAATGGCATGCAACAGGCCATAGGTATCACTTTCACTTAAATACAGTGGCACCGCATATAAACCATGCACTTCAGTTAACGCCGCTTTAACCATATCGGGAAAGTCAGCGGACTGAATAAACTCGCCACTGCGCTTCATTGGCAGAGATTCGATCAAGTCACACACCGTATCAACTAACTGTTGGGCCGCCTGTAAGTCACTGGTGCCAGCTGCTGCCAGCCCAATTTTACGCGCCAATAAGCCTAGGCGCTTTTTGCAATGCGGCAGATAAAAGCGCAGCACATGTGGCAACACCATGGCATTGGCACGGCCATGCGGAATGCGGTAATGACCACCCAATTGATGGGCAATCGCATGTACATTTCCTACAGCCGTTGTGCTTAAACACAAACCAGCATAATGCGAACCCAGCGCCATTGCTTCGCGCGCAGCCAGATTATTCGGTTCAGTACAGGCCGTGGCTAAGTTGTTCAAAATGAGTCGAACGGCTGCTTGGTTATAACCATCCGTTTCAGCATTCGAGAACTCACTCAACCAGCCCTCCAAGCAGTGCGTGAGTGCATCAACACCGGTTTCTGCCGTCACCGATGCTGGCATACCGGCATTAATGACTGGGTCCAGCGCCGCCGCTACCGGCACTAGATTGGTATCAATCACGAGTGATTTTTGATGTGTAAGGCTGTCGGAAATTACCGCCGCCACACTCACTTCTGAGCCTGTGCCCGAGGTTGAAGGCACCACAAACATCGGCAAACCAGGTTTGCGGCCTTTCAACACACCGACTAAATCACGCGGATTTTTACCCGTAGTAGCAGCCAGTGACATCACTTTAGCGGCATCAATCGCAGAACCACCACCTACCACTAACAAGGCATCGGCATTAACTGCTTTGAGCTGGCGCAAGCCCGCATCCACCACATCAAATGTCGGGTCTGGAGTTACTTCCGCAAACACAAAACAGCTGACACCACGTGCAGTGAGTGCCGCCTGCAGGGGATCAACTACCCCTAACTTATGCAGCACCTCATCAGTGACAATCAAAACACGTTGAAAGCCTTGATCAGCCATGGTGCCACAGAGGCGAATAGCAGAGTCTGGCCCCAATAACACCAGTGGCCGAGGCAAAGACAACACTTTACCCAATAGACGAAGACCCGTTAATCCAGGCAGTGACTTAACGCGATTGACGATTGATGGCATTAACGCAACTCCAAAATGACTTGGCGGTCACGATAATGGCATTTGGATTGTCTGACAAGAGTTTATCGTGCGTGCTGCATCAACCAGTCCAGTGCTGGCTGCCAGAGTGATTGAGCTTGCGAACGAAAATAGCCCATATGACCAATGTGTTTTAGGCCGATTTGACGCGGATCAATGTCCAAACCAATCATCGGTGCGTTGCGGTAATACGCCATAAAAGCGTTGCGTGAGCGCGGCAGAGCCCACCAATCATCAGTGGCATTAGCCGCCACCATCGGAATTTTTACAGCGGCATATAACTCCGCTATACCCGGCAGTTCAGGATCGTCGAAAAAATAATTGGGATAACTACACCAGCGGCGCCATTGCTTAAACACTGCTAACGGCATGTCTTCGCCCAAGCCTAATCGTCTTCCAGGCAGGTATTGATACTTACGTGTTAACACTGGCCCCAGCACATTCCACATAAACCAGGCTTTCCAGCGTTCTAATAAAGGCATCCAACCATGCCAACCAGCTCCGGTAGCAAAGGTATACACCGCGCTGATTAAGTCATGATTGGGCAACATGCCAATGGCATGGCCACCATATGAATGACCCACCAATACTAACGGCATAGAGTCACTATGATGTGCTGCTACCGCTGCTGCTAGGTCATAACGCGCCCAGTCACGGTAGTCCATGCTGAAGCCAATCAAGGATTCAGGTGCTGACTCTCCAATGCCACGATAGTCCAAGGTTAAGACATCAAAACCTTGGTCTGCAGCAAACTCAGCAAACCGACGATAAAACCCCTGTGGCACGCCAGTGGCACCGGCAATTAATAAACGCGCACGTGTTGTCGCTTGCGCGCTGACATAACGCTTTGCAGCCAGCACATAACCATCTGCTGCCGTCAACGCAACCGTAGTACATTCGATCACAATAGCTAGACGCCTTCATTTTTCAATAATGATGCGTACTCTGCCATGTGCGAAGGAATCCGAACAGAATAAAGTTGCTCTTTTGCCTTCGGTAACAACGCCATTAAACGCAAACTGAAGCCTTCCATGATTTGATAACCCGCTGGCGCCACCATAATGCCAGAAGGCGTATACAAAGCTTTATTCAAAATCATGCCCGGACGTAACAGGTTAATCGGCAGACTGACTTGGCAATCCACCAATAAACTGTCGCCAACTTGCTTACGAATCACCGCTAATAAACGCTCGGACAAAGGATGCTTTTGCATGATTTTATTCAGTGCACTGGGCATGGTTTGACCAGCAGACTCATAAGACACATACACAATAATGGCTCGGATCAACGCCGCTTTTTCTCGCAGCAGGCCATGCTGATCTGTCGGCGTCTCCAATTGGCCGCCGGTTTTCGGCTGAATAAAACGCAACAAATCGCGCAACTGTTCTAAGCGAGGAATATTGGTCAGCAAATGCATGGTGCGTAAATGTGCCTGATCTAACAGCTCTTTTTCGTCCAAATCCAGCTGCTGACGCTCTAGGACTTTTTCTTGCACCTCAGTCGGTAATCCAACCAGGCCTAAGTTGATCAAAAAGGCCGCACTTTCCATCATCCAATCAGATTGGCCGTACTGCTCTTCCGCACAAGCCTTTACTAACGTCGCTACCCGCTTGGCTTGTCCAAAAACCGCTGGGCTAGACATTGCTAGGGCTTCTGACAAGGCCTCAACGCTGCCACGCAAGGTTTGTGTTAATAGCTGCCGTTCAGCAATAACTAACTGATGCTGCTTAATGCCGTCATAAACTGCTTTTTGCAGCACATCATTCGATGCCGGTTTGCTTAAAAATCGGAACAAATTGCCTTGGTTAACTGCCGAAATCGCCGAAGGAATATCGGCATAACCGGTTAACAAAATACGTGTTGTTTCCGGATGTTGTTCGCGAAATGCGCTAAGCACCTCGGCACCATTGCGACCCGGCATCCGCATATCGCACAGCACTACCGCCAAACGAGGCAGTTGGGCCGCTAAGATTAAAGCGTTATCACCGTCTGGCGCGGTATGCACTTCGCCCAAACGACGCAAAGATAGCGCTAAGCCATCCAATAAGTCCGGATCGTCATCAATGCATAAAATTTGTGGCGACTGCAGTGATAGCGGACTATTCATGGCTCATCCAAGCGGCAAGGTAATGATAAATCGTGCACCATGAGGCAATACTGGCTCGAAGCGGATAGTGCCTTGGTGTCGCGTGCAAATAATATTCTGGCAAATACTCAAACCCTGCCCCGACCCTTCGCCCACTCGTTTGGTGGTAAAAAATGGATCAAAAATTCGATGCTGAACTGATGCTGGCACACCACCGGCATTGTCTTCACAAATCAGATAAACCGACTCACCATCATCACAAACACCTGTTTTTAAGCGAATTACGCCCTGCTCCTGATCACCGTAAAACTCACGAATCGCGTGTGACGCATTGCTCACTAAATTCACCAGTACTTGTCCTATATCGCCAGGAATACAGGGAACTTGAGGCAAAGGCATCAATAATCGATCAATTTTGGCTACGTTGCGGTACAAACTACTGGCCAACAACAGGCTACTTTCAAGCAATGCATTTAAATCGGACATTTCATGGCGCACACCTGGGTGTGCAAAGGCGCGCATACCACTGACAATATCAATGACTCGGCCAACACCATCATTAATGCGGCCAATCGCCTTGGGGACACGACTGGCAAAAAAGTCGAAGTCAGCAGCAGATTTTTCTAACTGCCACGCTTTCTCTTGTGTAGGTAAGATAATTTTATTAGCAAACTGAACCAATTCAATGAGATGCGTCAGGCCTTCTTCAACAAAACCCATATGATCCACAATGTATTGCATGGGCGTATTGATTTCATGAGCAATACCAGCCGTTAGCTGGCCAACTGACTCCAGCTTTTGAGCATGACGCAAGCTAAGCTCGAGCTGTTTACGTTCACGCAAATCCAAGCCCATCACCACTAAAAGCACACGATCTACCTTGTCGCTCCGTGTGGCTCGCATGCTTAACAGCACCGGAAAGTAATCGCCCGCTACCGTATTAAACTCAACCTCACGGCGTATAGCTGGATGATCTGGATTTTGTAGCAAGGCTTGTACTTCTGCCTTGGCACCGGCCATAAAGTCTGTCAATAAATGACCGCGCAAAGTCTGCTCATTACAGCCTAAAATACGGCCTGCTTCTGCATTCGCCTGGCGAATCACACCGCGGTCATCGACCACTAACATCAGGCCCGGCACTACGTTATAAATACTGAGCAAAAAGTTATATGCTCGCAGCATTTGCAAGTCTGCAATTTCGGTTTCCAGTTGCTGACTTGATAATTCGTTCTCAAGTTCGGCAATGCGCTGGCGTAACTGTGTGATCTCGTCTTGCACCGGTTCTATTGGATGGTTGGCAATTCCATTCATCTGTCTATACTCCGTGTGTAATACAGCCATCGTAGCTAAATTAAAACAGCGTGATGTACGGTTTGTGTTTGTATTCATCACAGGATGCGTAAATGGAAAATAACAATAAAAAACCAGAACAAATTAGCCCAACGGCCTATTACACCGGTGCTGTTTGGTTGCAACATCAACTCTCGCATCCGGCTTTCAAGACTTGGCAAGGCAGTGTTTCTTACAATGCTCTGCGCCTACCCATGGCCTTGTCCCGCAAACTCAAAGGACCAACACTGGAGTCCTTTTTACTGGCGCGACACAGCATTATCGACAAGCAACTTCATGCTGCAATAAACTCTGGAAAAGTCACACAAGTCATTGAAATTGCATCCGGAATATCACCAAGAGGCTGGCGATTTTGCAAGCAATATGGCAGCAAAATAACCTACATCGAAGCCGACTTACCCGGCATGGCCGCACATAAGCAGCAGCTGCTAGAGAAAGGTGGCTTACTACGTGACAACCATCAGGTAGTGGCAATAAATGCACTGAGTGATAGTGGTGAAAACAGCCTACAATACTTAGTGAACAGCCTGAACCAACAACAAGGCGTTGCCATTATTACTGAAGGTTTACTTAACTATTTTGATACAGAAACCGTGACTGACATGTGGGCTCGTTTTGCTAAAGCCATCAAACCTTTTCCCTATGCGCTTTACCTTTCCGACATTCACTTAGCCACGTTGGGCAATATGCCGGCCAGCAAAACCTTCGTGAACATGCTGTCGCGTTTTGTCCGTGGCCGTGTGCACTTACATTTTGAAAATGAAGCGATGGCAGAGGCTGCCTTGAAAAAAGCAGGCTTTCATCAGGCAAAGCTGTGGGCACCGCGACTATTTGCCGATGCCCTACCCGCGTGTCGTGTGCGTGGCGCTAATTTAGTACGGGTGATTCAAGCCGATTTGCACGCGCACTAATCATCAAATCGATGCCAAGCGTTTTGATGCGGTACAACTCGATATTTCGCCCACTGCAAAAAGTTTATCAACGTTAAGTGTTGAGTCGTACCTGCGTCTTTTCCAGCAACAATTTCAATTCTTAAGATGTCTTTCTCACGAACTACTTTAGGTCGTAATTTCAAATATGCAATTGACCATTCAGCACCCGATTTACCATTACTGTAATAAGCTGATGATACTAAGTCATCTAGTGTCATATGCTCATTTTCACGCTCAGCTCGCAATGCTTGATACAAGCGCTGAATGTCTTCATCACTAATATCAGCCATGCCATCTACTGCGGCAAACGCACGACGTATTTGCACTCGTGAAAAAACTGACTCCGCTTGGCGCCCATAAATGGGCTGGGAACGGGCAGGCGCTACAGCAAATATTAATGGGTAACGTCGCCACCTAAACGGTGAATTAAGTAAAACAGCACAAACTACAATTAACAGAGCATTTATTAACACTGGAGTGAATACATACGACCAGTCTGGCGTAACACCTTGATTAGCTAACATCACTGCAGACAGTGCTGTTGCACCTCCGGGTGGATGTATACAACGTAATAAGTGCATAACACCAATCGCCAAAGCGACTGCAAATGCCGCCGCAATTATTGTACCGCCAACAAACTTCACAATAACAACACCCGCCATAGCAGATACTGTATGCCCCATCAATACTGCCCAAGGCTGTGATAAAGGTCCATGAGGTAAAGCAAATACCAGAACAGCTGTAGCTCCCATAGATGCAACCAACCAAATTGAATGATGAAACAATGGCTGGCTGCTTAGGCTAATAGCAGCTACGAACGCAATGCCAAAACCGGAAGTAAAAATCGCAGCAAAATGCTCCCTTACTGATACGCGATGATTAGGTATACCTAATCCTTGATGTAATGAAGAAAAAAATTGTTTCACAGTCTGTGTCCTAACGCATTAGATCCCCAGCGCGCTCAGGCTGATAACGAATTTCCTTTATTGTGACCTGTAAAAAACGTCCATCCGGTCCAGGCCACTTAATAGTTTGACCAATACGCAGTCCTAATAAAGCCATACCCACTGGCGCCAAAACTGAAACGCTGTTTTCTGAAACCTGCGTTGGGTAACACAGACTGCGCTCAAACTCAGCACCTGTTTGCTCTATTCGAAAAACGACTAGAGAATTCATGGTGACTACATCAGGAGGCATTTTTTCTGGCGGCAAAATTTCTGCCCGATCCAGCTCTGTTTGCAGCAAATCTCCTGCCTCACTGCCATTAACGTCGGCACGAGACAACAGCGACTCCAAACGCGCTAAGTCTAAGCTCGACACAGTAATTTCAGGACTATTTGACGCACTCACAAAGATACTCCATCGTTTTCAAAAAGGACTCATTAGGCTAAGTGATTTGGCTTAGGAAGACTAGTCGAAGCTGAGTTTGAAACCATTAACACAAACCACGCCAACAAACACATCAGCGCCGCCGCCGCAAACACCCAAGCACTGGTAGCTTCGGCCCATACCATGCCGGTAAATAACGAGCCGATGGCCACACCCATGCCCCACAACATGCTATAAATCGCTTGACCTTGGCCTTGATGGCCATCACCAAAGTGACGATAAATCAATACCATAGCGGCAGCATGAAAAGTAGCAAAGCTGGCCGCATGCAGTAGCTGCGCCAGCCAAATTGCCAGATGACTATCGACCATAAAACCAATGACCAACCAACGCATGCCAGCAAGTAACAGGCTCCATAACATCAGCCGCATTTCACCTAACCAAGGCATAAAACGATGCATGACCAAAAACAAACCAATTTCGGCCAGCACACCCACGCCCCACAACCAGCCAATCTCGGTGCGTGAATAACCATGCTCTTCTAAGTGAATGCTGTAGAAGGTGTAGTACGGTGCATGCGAAAACTGCAATAAAAAATGGGCGATAAAAAATGCCCACACCGGTTGGCGCTTTAAGATAGTCCATAGACCATCACTGGCCTCATGGCGCTTGGGCGTTTTAATGTCAGGTACCAGCATCGACGACAGCCAAGTTGCCAAGGCGCAGGCCAGCAACCACATCGGCAAGCTATCAACTGAAATATGATCAAACAAAATGCCCAGGCCGGTGCCGGTAACAATAAACCCTAGCGACCCCCACAACCGAATTAGGCTATAGCGCTCCCGACGCTGGCCTAAATGCGCCATGGTGACGGCTTCAAACTGCGCCAGAATCGCGTTCTGGAAAAAGCCATATGCCAATAAAACCAGAGCCAGAGACCAGTACTCGCGTACCCAAAAAACACCTAACCAAACCAGCAGCATCATAAACGCGCCAAAACGCACAAGCTGAAGACGCTTACCGGTGTGGTCAGCGATATAACCCCAAAAATTAGGCGCGATAATACGAGTAGCCATGACAATGGCCATCAGCTCGCCGATGGCCGCTGGACTAAAACCTTGGCCTTGCAGGTACAGCCCCCAATAGGGCTGAAAGCCGCCAATGACGGCAAAATAAAAAAAGTAAAATGCGCCTAAGCGCACAAAGGGGCTGGTCACAGACGCTGACCGTTACTTAACACTCGGCGCCTGTGCAGGAATAATTGGTGTCGCACAAGTGACCCCATGATTTTGGCCGCGATGGCGCAAGGCATGGTCTAGCAACACAATCGCTAACATGGCTTCAGCAATCGGTGTAGCACGCACACCAACGCAGGGGTCGTGACGACCTTTGGTAACCACCTCTGTTGCCTCTCCAGCAGCAGTAATACTGCGACCCGGTGTGGTGATACTCGATGTGGGCTTCAATGCTATGCGCACAATCAGGTATTGGCCGCTGGAAATACCGCCCAACACACCACCCGAATGGTTGCTTAAAAAGCCCTCTGGGGTTATTTCGTCCCGATGGTTTTCACCACGTTGTTCAACAACCGCAAAACCATCACCAATTTCTACACCTTTCACGGCATTGATGCTCATCATGGCATGGGCAATATCAGCATCCAGACGATCAAACACTGGCTCGCCCCAGCCCACAGGCATGCCACTGGCAAACACTTCCACCAAGGCACCAATGCTGGAGTGCTCAGTGCGCATAGACAGCACCAACTCTTCCATGGCGGTTACCGCTTCGCGATCACCACAGAAAAACGGATTTTGGCCAACATAATCCCAGTCACACGACTGCGCTTTGACATGGCCAATTTGCGTTACACGACCACGAATACTGACCCCGAATTGTTCGGCCAAAACTTTACGCGCAATCGCACCTGCTGCAACACGCATAGCGGTTTCACGTGCGCTGGAGCGGCCACCACCACGATAATCACGAAAGCCAAACTTGTGGGTATAGGTGTAATCGGCATGCGCGGGGCGAAAGGTGTTGGCAATATTGCCGTAGTCTTTCGATTTTTGATCGGTATTTTCAATCAGCAGGCCGATCGGCGTGCCGGTAGTTTTGCCCTCAAACACCCCAGACAAAACACGTACCACATCTTCTTCTTTACGCTGAGTCGAAAATGCAGAAGTACCGGGCTTACGACGGTCTAAATCAATTTGAATATCAGCCTCTGTCAGCGCTATGCCCGGCGGCACACCGTCCACAATCGCCGCCAATGCCGGCCCATGAGACTCACCGCAGGTGGTGACTGTAAAAACTTGACCTATCGTATTACCCGCCATGCTGCACTCTCAACTGATCAATTAAATCGCGCTTTCAAATAACGCCTGATGCTCTCGGCATGCTGCTGCAGTCAGCACAAACACGCCGTGGCCACCGTTTTCAAACTCCACCCACTCAAACGGTACATCCGGGAAGGTTTGTTCTAAGGCCCACTGTGAATTGCCTACTTCAATGACTAAAATACCATCGTCACTCAAATAATCTGCGGCCTCTGCCAAAATACGCTTACAAATATCAAGACCATCCGCACCCGCTGCCAAACCCAACTCAGGCTCACGCAAAAACTCTTCGGGCAAATCCGCCATGTCCTCAGCATCCACATACGGTGGATTACTAACAATCAAGTCATAACGCTGACCCGGCAGCTTGCTAAATACATCCGATTCCAGCAAGTGCACACGCTCTTGTAAATCATGATGTTCAACGTTAATCGCCGCCACTGACAAGGCATCTAAGGAAATATCGGTGGCATCAACCAAGGCATCTTCAAATGCGGTTGCACAAGCAATCGCAATACAACCAGAGCCCGTGCACATATCCAATACGCGCTGTGGCTCCTGTACTAACCAAGGCTCAAAACCGTTGTGTATCAATTCGGCAATCGGTGAGCGCGGCACTAACACACGCTCATCCACATAAAATGGCAGGCCGGCAAAATAGGCCAAGTTCAGAAGATATGCCAAAGGCACACGATCATTAACACGACGCTTTAACAGCTCAGCCATGCGCTGACGCTCACTAGGCAGCACCCGTGCATCTAAAATTTCAGCATCAGCAGACCACTCTAAGTTCAGTGTTTGCATAACTAACGCAGTGGCTTCAGCAAACGGATCACTGGTGCCATGACCTAAATGCACATCACAGCCACGGAAGCAGCTAACACTAAAGCGCACCCAGTCACGTATGGTATGAAGCTCGGCCACGGCCTCTGCTAACTGTTGATCGCTTAGCTCAAGGGCTGAGGATTGCGTCTGCACGAAATAAAGTCTCCACGGTGGATTAAACAAGCACGAACAAGCAAGATCTTCTTAATCGTTTGATTTTATACTAGAAGCATAGTCTTTGCGCGGAAGCCGCCATGAAAGATCCAGCCTTAAATGCATTAAAGCGCCAACTTAAAGCGCAAGCCACTCAAGCAACCAAGGTTGTAAAAACAACACCAGCTGCTCGTGTGGAGGATGAGCTGACCGATGAGCAGCTGTTAGCAAAAGCCTTAAATGGTGTTAAACCGATTCAGGCCCCGCCACCACCACCGAGGCCTACCAAGCCCCGTAAAATTGATGCCCTCACGGCACTGCGCCGCGCTAATGCCGAAGGCGAAACAGAACGTGAACAAATTGCAATTTCAGATACGGTTGCGTTAATGCAACCTGTTGATGCCGAGGCCACACTGTCGTTTCAGCGTAGTGGTGTGCAACTGCGTCAGTTTGAAAAATTACGAAGCGGCGCCCTGCCTTGGCGAGGCGCTGTCGATTTGCATGGCTGCACAGTTGAGCAGGCACGCGAAGCCGTGTTGCAACTCATTGATGAGGCTAAGCGCGAAGGCCTGCAAGTGATAAAAATTGTGCATGGCAAAGGCCATATCAATGGTCAGGCGCTGCTAAAAACTAGTGTTAATGGTTGGCTAAAGCAGTTGCCAGATGTCATTGCCTTTAGTAGCGCACCGCCACGTGATGGCGGCACAGGAGCTGTATTAGTGTTATTAAAACGTCTACGTCAGGAACCCACAAACTAATCTGTCATCTTTACCGCGGGCAGATAAATCGTTAGGGTTCGCAATCCAATCACTTGTACGAGACAAATCATGGAAAACGCCTACGCGAACATTATTCGCGCTGTTGGTGAAGACCTGGGCCGTCCTGGCCTGCTCGATACCCCAAAACGTGCTGCAAAAGCCATGCAGTATCTTTGCAATGGCTATGAAAAGGATCTAACAACACTCGTTAATAACGCTGTATTTCCATCAGATAATGACGAGATGGTTGTTGTTAAAGACATTGAAGTGTACTCACTGTGTGAACATCATCTGCTACCTATCATTGGCAAAGCCCACGTCGCTTATTTGCCTAGCGGCAAAGTGTTAGGTCTATCAAAAGTTGCGCGCATTGTTGATATGTATGCTCGACGCCTACAGATTCAAGAAAATTTGACGAAAGAAATTGCAGATGCTGTGCAAGAAGTGACAAATGCTCGTGGTGTTGCCGTTGTTATTGATGCGGCTCACATGTGCATGATGATGCGTGGTGTGGAAAAGCAACACTCCACTACAGTGACATCCGTTATGCTGGGTGACTTCCGTCTAAACCCACAAACACGCAATGAGTTTCTCTCATTCATCAAATAGTTAGCTGAATAAACTAAGACCCACCACTGGGTCTTAGTTTCACTACCACTCAGCACATCCAGCACCGGCATTGGGTTTACAGCACACTCTTTCAGCTCTAGGGTAAATAGGCACTTTCTGTTACCCAAGGAGTCATTATGGACAATTTTTCCCTGCAGGATACCTTGCAGTCGTCGTTTAGCGGCGAGCTGCCAGCCATTATTGGCGCGGTATTACTGCTTCTCATTGGCTGGATTGTGGCCTTATCAGTTTCCGCTCTGACTGGACGTGTATTAGCCTCGCTCAAACTCAACAACCAAATTAATAGCACTACTGGCTCAAGCACTGATGTCGAGTTAGTGATTAAGCGCATTGTGTTTTGGTTCATCTTGCTCGTCGCAATTGTCGCTGGCTTTAATATGCTCAACTTACTCAGCGTATCAGCGCCGTTTGCCAATATGCTCAATGAAGTGATGGTGTTCCTGCCACGCCTTATCGCGGCTGCAGTCATTTTGATTGTTGGTTGGGTATTAGCCTCAGTAGTACGCGCCGCCCTTACTCGTGTACTAGCATCCACCAGCCTAGATGAGCGCATCAGTGCAGATGCCGACATGCCACCCATTGGCAACAGCATTGGCCAAGTCGCTTATTGGCTGATTCTATTAATGTTCTTACCGATGATTCTGTCGACCCTTCGTCTTGAAGGCTTGATGGGGCCGCTGCAGTTTATGGTCGAGGACATGTTGACCTTCGTGCCTAATATTTTTGCCGCTGCTTTAATCGCAATTGTCGGTTATATCATCGCCAAAATTGTGCGTGGCATTGTCACTAACCTGCTCGATGCCACGCAGCTGCAGTCTGGCCTGCAACGCATTGGCTTAAATGAAGGCACCAATGTGCCTAAGCTAATTGGCACGGTAGTGTTTCTGGTTATTTTTGTGCCGGTCATTATTTCGGCACTAGATGCACTCAATATCGCTGCGGTTTCAGACCCTGCTATCAGCATGCTGCACCAAATGATTTCGGCACTACCCGCCATCATTGCGGCCACACTGATCCTACTCATCACCTACATTGTGGCTCGCTTTATTGCTGGCATCGTCAGCAGCTTCTTAGCCGGTACTGGCTTGGATGGTGTCCCTGAAAAAACCAACATGCAGCAACTGCTGGGCAACCTTAAGCTGTCTAACTTAGTGGGTCAGTTATTACTGTTTTTCGCCATGTTGTTTGCAACAGTCGAAGCAGCCAACCAATTAAACATGCTGCAGGTTAGAGACATTGTTTCTGCTTTCATCATGTTCGGTGGTGATCTGCTATTAGGTGCAGTGATTTTGATGGTTGGTTTCTGGTTAGCCAACCTGCTGGCTACCGTGGTGGCACGCAGCAATGATGACCAAGCCACTTGGCTTGCCAATATTGTACGTGTGCTAATTATTGGTTTAGTGCTGGCTATGGGCTTACGTGCTATGGGCATTGCCGACTCTATTGTGAACCTAGCATTTGGCTTGACCTTAGGCGCTATTGCAGTAGCTTTTGCCCTAGCCTTTGGCTTAGGTGGCCGCGAAGCTGCCGGCCGTTTAATGTCACGCTGGTTGGATAAAATCGATAAAGAGTAAGCTTCGTCGATAAACTTAGTTTTCCCTTTTAGCGGCCTTCGGGTCGCTTTTTTTTGCTCATGACTTGACAAGCATTCGATTAATTGGAATCATCATTCCAATTGTTTAGATGGATGCGCCGATATGGCCAGACGAACGCCAGAACAACTTGCCGAAACCCGACAGCATCTTATCGATGCTGCTACCAAGCTATTCTCCGAAAAAGGCGTAGCCAGTACACAAATTGCCGAAATCGCTGCTGCAGCTGGCACAGGTATTAGCGCTTTTTACAAACAGTTTAAAGATAAGGAAGAGCTATTCCTTATTATCTTTGAGCACATCTTTAATGCCATGCATGACAATATTTTGCAGGCCAGACGCCAAATGAATATGCACTCCCCACTCGACATGGTGATGGGTGTGCAACGAACCTATGAAATTGCTTTCGATACCTTTTATCAACACCGGGAAATTAGCTTAAGTATTTTTCGCTCTAGCTTTTCGGCCAGCGGCATGCTTGACGAGCATTTTTGGCAACTGTGTAATCAAGTTGCGGATGAAATGAGCAAAGACCTTGAGCGTGGCAATAAAGCAGGATTAATTGCGATCTCGAATCCACGTGATTTTGCCGATGCGTCTTTTGGCATGATTCGTCAGTTGGCGCATCGCATGTTGTTAGAAGACAGCCCTTCGCCCCACGAAGCGGCCAAAATGTGTACCAAATTCACACTCGGCGGACTGATATTAAGCATGCCACCGGCTGTGTTAACCCGTGTTTTGCCTATGTTGGCAGCACCTCAAACCCCCACGAGTACAACACTATGAACCAGCAAGTTCTTGAAGTCGCGGTTATTGGCAGTGGTTTTTCCGGCTTAGGCATGGGCATACAGCTAAAAAAACAAGGCGTTAAAAACTTCAAAATCTTTGAAAAAGCCAATGATGTTGGTGGCACTTGGCGCGACAACACCTATCCTGGCTGCGGCTGCGACGTAAAGTCGGCGCTGTACTCCTACTCGTTTGAACCCTACGCCAAGTGGTCACATATCTACGCTAAACAAGGCGAAATTCATCAGTACATTCGTCATTGCGCCGAAAAATATGGCATGTACGAACACTTAGTGTTTAACAGCCCCGTCACCGCAGCAACGTTTGATGAATCAACGGGTTTATGGACACTACAGATTGCCGACGGCCGTGAAGTGCGGGCACATAACGTGGTGGCTGCACCTGGCCCATTTGCTGAGCCAAACACGGCTGCTATTGAAGGTCGT
>CAMTYC010000008.1:0-40334 GCA_947085865.1 uncultured Moraxellaceae bacterium | reverse complement strand
TCCACACTCTTTCCCTACACGACGCTCTTCCGATCTTGAATTGGCGGATGCCGATAACACCACCACCACATCATGTGGCTGAGCAATTGCGAGTAGTGGTCTCGAAAAAGACTCAGTTAAGCGATTATCTTGCGCTAGTGCACTTAAGGTAATGCTATCTGGTGCTAGCGCAATGGCTGGTAATGCAGGGCGCTCGTGCTCAAATCGATTAAGTAACTTGCTAACGAAAGACTGCACGTTGGCGCCAGAGGCGCCGTTTCCACAGCAGATCAGGCGGTTTTCATTAACTAAGGCATTCACCATCATCTGTGCAGCACGAGCAATATCGTCACTATGATATTCGGCGAGTTCTGACAGCATGGCGATACTGTCTTGGCACATTTGCACAATGCGTTCATGCATATTTAAAGTCTCAATTCTTAAAAAGCGCCTTGTATCCACTGTACATTAGCGTCTGTACCGGTAAATGCGATGACATCAAAGCGCATAGCATAGTGTTGCCACTGTGGGTGGCGGCTTAAGAAAAAACGCGCCGCTAACCGAATGCGCTGTATCTTAGCAGGAGTTATGCTGCCTGTTGCACCGCCATAACACGTTGATTTTCGCCATCTAACCTCAGTAAAGACTAATAACCGCTGCTCTTGAGTGATTAAGTCCACCTCACCGAGTCGACAGTGAAAGTTATGTGTTATCAATTTGTGGCCATGTTGCTGTAAGTGCCGCCAAGCTAGTACTTCAGCGTGGCGGCCTTGTTGTTGAGTTGGTGAACAAGCTTTTAATGGTGGCTTCTGAATTGCTGCCATGTGAAATCATCCATGATGGGTCATAATTGATGTAGTGGTCGCAGCAAGCTTTTGCCAAATAAGATTTGATTGAAGAGAGATTTATGTCTGCAGGGGTTTTGCATGTAGTCGCCGTGCCGATTGGCAATTTAGACGATATCAGTGCGCGAGCACTGGCGGTATTGGCGTCGGTCGATGTGGTGGCGGCGGAGGATACACGTTGCAGTGGTCGTCTATTTCAGCACTACGGGCTGCAGCGACCTTTGCTGGCTCTGCATGATCATAACGAGGCCGAGCGCGTGCCGGCTTTGATAGCGCGCTTGCAAGCAGGTGAGTCGGTAGCGCTGATTTCTGACGCTGGGACACCGTTAATTAGTGATCCTGGCTATCGTCTGATTGCTGCAGCTCATGATGCCAACATTGTGGTTAGTCCTGTTCCTGGAGCTTGCGCTGCAATTGCCGCATTAAGTGCAGCAGGTATTGCTTCCGATCGCTTTTTCTTTGAAGGGTTTCTGCCGGCTAAATCTGTAGCAAGGCAGGCACGTTTGCGTGACTTGGCGCAGACGTCGGCGACATTGATTTTTTATGAGGCGCCTCACCGCATTGTCGAAACCTTAGTTGATATGGTTACGGTGTTGGGTGAGGCTCGTCTTGTGACCATGGCGCGTGAGATCACAAAAACCTTTGAAACTATTCGTCGCGATACGTTGGCGGAACTCTCTGAATGGGTGCAATCAGACAGTAATCAGCAGCGTGGTGAAATTGTGTTGGTGGTGACTGGTGCGCCTGAGCGTGCAGTAGGTGACCAGAAGCTGTTGAGTGCTGAAGCGGTACTAAAGGTTTTGGTGAAAGAGTTGCCACTACGCCAAGCGACGGCGATGACGGCAGATATTTTTGATTTGAAGCGTAATGCGCTCTATGACATGGCGATGCAAATTAAGGCGGAACTGGAAATAAAGCGCGGCGATGCTTGAGTTAAGTGCATTTGCCTCGTAAGCTGCGCGCCGGAGTTGGCTGAACGATCGCCGCCTTGCTTGCAGGGGGGAGGAAAGTCCGGGCTTCATAGGGCAGGGTGCCAGGTAACGCCTGGGCGGCGCGAGCCGACGGAAAGTGCAACAGAGAGCAGACCGCCGAACGATCTTGTTCGCAAGATGCGTGGTAAGGGTGAAACGGTGCGGTAAGAGCGCACCGCGAGTCTGGTAACAGACCGGCACGGCAAACCCCACTCGAAGCAAGACCAAATAGGTGTCCATACGCGCGGCCCGCGCGGGACACGGGTAGGTTGCTTGAGCGCATTGGTGACGATGCGCCTAGATGAATGATCGTTCTCGACAGAACCCGGCTTATAGGCCAACTCCCCTTAATGTTCATGAGTTGTATGACTTTGCTGCTTATAACTAAAAATTCTAGAAGAAGTATGGTTCTAGATTGTTTGTTAGGATGATGCTGTAAGTTGTTGATTTATATGGCTTGATGCTCTTGGTTTGGTCTTTTGTCTTTTCGTCTAAGTAATTGAAATATATCGTTTAATTGCCCCTTATAACCGCCGTTACACTGCCTTGACGTTAAACAGTCAGCTCTCTATATTTCGCAGTGTGGTGGGTAAAAGTGTAGTTTTGTGGTGAATTTTGTTTATTTTGCCCAGCTAAAGGGGATTTCTGCATATGTTTCGTGGCTACGACGAGTTAACCATGGATGTGAAGGGGCGTGTTGGCTTGCCAGCGCGCTATCACGACCGTGTGATCGCCGATTGCCAAGGACGTTTTGTATTGACCGTTGATTTACGTGAACCCTGCCTAACGCTTTACCCTCTTCCAGAGTGGGAGGCCATTGAGGCGCGGTTTAATGCGCTGCCCGGCGCGAATCCTGCTATTGCTATGCTCAAGCGTCGCATTCTAGGTTATGCCACCGAAATCTCACTGGATGCCACCGGACGCTTTTTGATTAGCCCAGAGCTTCGTCAGTTTGCGAAATTAGAAAAGCATGTCGTATTAGCGGGCCAAGGAAAAAAATGCGAAATCTGGCAGAAATCTGCATGGGATGCTATGCAGGCGCAACTGCTGGAAGCTGACTTTAGCGCGGCTGAATTGGCCCAAGCCATTGACGATTTGGCGCTTTAATCATGACAACGCCGACTCACATCTCTGTTCTCCTAGATGAAACAGTTTCCGCTGTCATAACCGATATCGATGGTGTTTATGTTGATGCCACATTTGGCCGTGGCGGTCACTCACGCGCGTTGTTAGCCAAGCTTGGCTCCAAAGCACGTTTGATTGGTTTTGATAAAGACCCTCTTGCCATTGCCGAAGGCCTCTCGCTGGCAAAAGCAGATGCGCGTTTCAGTATTGTTCATGATTCATTCGCTAGTCTTGGTGATTACTGTGATGCCAATGCTTTGTCGGGCCATGTGCAAGGCGTCATGGCTGACTTGGGCGTGTCGTCGCCGCAATTAGATGATGCCGAACGCGGTTTTAGTTTCATGAATGACGGTCCTTTGGACATGCGAATGGATACCACTCGTGGCGTAACAGCTGCGCAATGGTTAAAGGATATTAGTGAAATTGACTTGGCCGATGTGTTGCATAGTTATGGTGAAGAGCGTTTTGCCCGACGTATTGCGAAAGCCATCGTTACTGCGCGTGCTACGCGCTCCATCGACACAACTAAGGTCTTGGCTGACATTGTGGCAACAGCCCATCCAGCATGGGAAAAACATAAACACCCTGCAACCCGTAGTTTCCAAGCCATTCGCATCGCCTTAAATCGTGAGCTAGATGATTTACGTGACTTCCTTGATCAAAGCTTAAAGGTGCTGGCCCCCGCGGGGCGTTTGGCCGTTATTAGCTTTCATTCGCTAGAAGACCGTATGGTTAAGCGTTTTATTGAGAAGCACTGCAAGGGTGATGACTTTCCTGCCGGCTTGCCGGTCACGCAGTCGCAGATGCGTCCGTTGTTAAAGCGTGTCGGTAAGCCGGTTGTTCCCACTGAAAGTGAAGTACAAAACAATGTGCGCGCCCGTAGCTCACGCTTACGTGTGGCTGAGCGATTGGCGGTGGCATTATGATGTGGCATAGCCGCTTGAGTGCGCTGCGTCGGCAGCTAGTCCAAGTTGACTATTGGCAACGTATTGGTGTGCTGGCGGCTTTGATTGCAGCAGCAATTGCGGTGACCTACAGCGTGCACAAATCACGTCAATATTTGCACCAGCTGCAGGTGTTACAAGTTGAGCGCGACAACTTAGAAGTGGAGTGGGGTCAGCTTCTACTAGAGCAGCAAGCGTGGGGCGCTTATGCCCGCGTCGGTAAAATTGCGGCGGATGAGCTGGGCATGCGTAATCCTGCGCCGCACGACATCATGATGGTGCGGCCATGACGAATAAGCCAAAACCATCACTACCTTATCAGGGCCGTCACTGGGTTGTGATGACCTGTATTGTTGGTGTCTTTGCTGTGTTGGCAGCACGTGCTGGTTATTTGATGGTCATTGACCAAGAGTTTTTACAGCGTCAAGGCGATGCGCGTATTTTGCGTACCGAACCTATTATGGCGATGCGCGGTGTTATTCGTGATCGTAACGGTACGCCGTTAGCGGTGAGCACCCCGGTAACCACCTTGTGGATGAACCCACGTGAAGCGTTGGCCGCTAATGTTGATTTAGATGCCTTGGCTAAGCATATTGCGATGTCGCCTGCTGCATTGAAGAAACGTGTTCGTAATAATCAAACCAAGCAATTTATTTATCTGCAACGTCACATGGCACCAGCAAAAGCAGCTGAAGTATTGGCTAAGCGTTTTCCTGGAGTTTATGACCTGCAAGAGTATCGCCGCTTTTACCCAGAAGCTGATGCTACTGCTCATATCATCGGCTTTACTGACCTTGAAGATAATGGCCGTGAAGGGTTAGAGCTGGCATTAAATGATGTCCTAGCTGGTCAGCCTGGCAGCAAGCGTGTGGTGAAAGATCGCCTAGGTAATCGTGTTAAGGATGTGGCCTTGTTAAAGGCTGCGCGTCCTGGCCAAGATGTTCATTTAAGTATTGATGCACGGGTTCAGTACGCAGCATTTCGTGAGTTGGCCCGCGGCGTGACTGAGCATAATGCCAGTGCTGGCGTATTGGTGTCACTGGATGTGGAAACGGGTGAAGTGCTGGCCATGGTGAATATGCCAGCCTACAACCCTAATAACCGCAGCACATTAACCAATAATGCACTGCGTAATCGCGCCGTGACCGATATGTTTGAGCCGGGTTCGACGGTAAAAACTTTTACCGTGATTGCGGCGTTAGAGAGTGGTAAGTACACCTCGCGTAGTCTGTTTGACACCAATCCTGGCAACATCCGAGTGGTTAATAAAACCATTCGTGATCACAACAATTACGGCATGATGGATTTAGCAACCTTGTTAAGCAAATCAAGCAACGTTGCTTCAGCGCAAATTGCCATGGCGCTGCCGCGTAATACCTTACCTTTACTACACTATCGTTTGGGCTTTGGCGCACGCACAAATAGTGGCTTTCCTGGTGAAAGCGCAGGTATTTTGCAGCCACCAGAGCGTTGGAATCCGGTTGAAGTAGCAACCATGTCTTATGGTTATGGCATGACGGTAACAGCGCTGCAAATGGCACAGGCCTACGCCATTGTTGCCAGTGGCGGCATCCGTCGCCCTGTTAGTTTTATCAAAGTTGATGGCCCTGTTGAGGGCGAGCGTGTGGTCGATGAGTCGATCGCCCGTAGCTTGATTCCCATGCTGGAAAGTGTAATCAGTAAAGAAGGTACCGCCATGCGTGCAGCGGTGCCTGGTTATCGTGTAGCGGGTAAAACAGGTACTGCGCATAAGGCGAGCGGCGGTAGTTACGCACGTGACCAATACATGTCTACCTTTGTCGGCTTGGCTCCTGTCAGTGCGCCCAAAGTCGTTACCGTTGTTGTAATCGATAATCCGCGTGCCGGTGGTTATTACGGTGGTGTGGCCGCTGCTCCTGTGTTTTCTCGTGTGATGTCTGAAACGCTGCGCTTGATGAATATCGATCCTGATCGTAGTGCTGAGCGTATGGCGGAGCAAATTAGTTTGCCACACCCATCGACCATGGTGACGGTCAATCCAGGGGGGCTAAGATGACACATTTAGCTCAACTATGGCCGGCAGTCGCCAGCGAGTTTGCCAATATTGATATTAAGCTGTTGGTAACTGACTCACGTAAAGTGCAACCAGGTTGTGCCTTTGTGGCGCTGAAAGGTTTGCAACATGATGCTCGTAGCTCAATCCCCGCCGCCATTTCAGCCGGCGCTGTTGCTGTCTTTGCCGATCGTGGTGATGCTTGGTTAGCAGACCAAACCATCACTGGTGTGCCCGTCATTGTGGTTGATCAGTTAGCGCAGCAGTTGGGTCAATTAGCGGCAAAACAGTTGGGTAATCCTTCAGCTGACATGACGGTGATGGCAATCACGGGCACCAACGGTAAAACCAGTATTGCCAATTTGTTGGCCGGTGCTTGTGAGCTATTGGGGCGTCCTACTGGTGTGATCGGCACTTTGGGCAATGGTCGTGTAGGTCAGTTATCGGCCTCAATTTTTACCACGCCAGATCCGCTGCAGTTACAAAGCTTGTTGGCAGATTTTCGTGAGCAAGGCCTGCAAACCATCGCTATGGAAGCAAGCTCGCATGGCCTGCTGCAAGGTCGTATGAGCGGCACTCAGATTCATACCGCATTGTTTACCAATTTAACCCGTGACCACTTGGATTATCACGGTGATATGGCCTCTTATGCACAAGCGAAAGGCTTGCTGTTTAGCTGGCCCAGCCTGCGTTATGCGGTGATCAATGATGATGACCCCCAAGGCGATGTATACGCTAAACAGCTGGCGGCCGATGTCGTGTGCTGGCGCTACAGCCTTAATGCGGCAAGCCATGCGGACATTGTTGCGAGCAACTTAAGTCTGTCGCTAGACGGTATAAGCATGGATCTGGTGACGCCGAAAGGTGCTGGCCGTTTAGTAAGCCCGCTCTTGGGTCGTTTTAATGCCAGTAATTTATTGGCGGTACTAGGTGGCCTGTTAAGTATTGATGTGTCCTTGCACGATGCCTTATCAGCGATCGCACAAGTGCCCGCGGTAACTGGCCGTATGCAGTGTTTGCGCGCAGCGAACAGTGCACTAGCCGTGATTGATTATGCCCATACCCCCGATGCCCTTCAGCAGGCTTTGCAAGCAGCACGTGAGCATACTCGCGGCCGTTTATGGTGTGTGTTTGGTTGTGGTGGTGGCCGGGATACCGGTAAGCGCCCGGAGATGGGTCGTATTGCTGACGAGCTGGCCGATGTGGTGGTGGTGACAACAGATAACCCACGTGAAGAGGCGCCAGAACTGATTTTGCAGCATGTGGTCTCAGGCATGAAGCAGCATTCGGAGCTGCATGTGATTGCTGATCGCGCACAGGCCATAAATTGGGCTTTAGCGCAGGCGCAAGAGGATGATTTAGTTTTGATCGCAGGTAAAGGTCACGAGACCTATCAAGAAATTCAGGGTGTACGTTACCCCTTTAGCGATATTGAGCAAGTACGTAAGGCCTTAGCATTGGAGGCCACATCATGAAGTTATCAGAATTAGCGTTTGTTGTTGGTGGCGAGTTGATTGGTTTGGACTGCGATATCGCCAGCTTTTCAACCGACACGCGTAGTCTGCATGCCGGTGATTTATTCATTGCCTTGTCAGGCCCAAATTTTGATGCCAATGAGTTTGTGGTCACTGCAGCTGAGAAAGGTGCGGTTGCTGCCATCGTGACACGTGTTAATCCACAGCTCAGCATTGCCCAGGTAGTGGTTGACGACAGCCATCGTGCCTTAGGACAAGTAGCAGCGGCTTGGCGTGCGCGTTTTGCTCAGCTTAAACGCGTTGCGATTACGGGCAGCGCAGGCAAAACATCTGTTAAAGAAATGGTAGCCAGTATTTTTGCTACACAGGCTTCTACCT
The DNA here is from genome assembly GCA_947085865.1 of uncultured Moraxellaceae bacterium. GTDB lineage: Bacteria > Pseudomonadota > Gammaproteobacteria > Pseudomonadales > Moraxellaceae > Perlucidibaca. Next base: position 32,585 of record CAMTYC010000008.1, on the reverse strand, counting down.
TAGCCACACAAGGTAATTTAAATAACGATATTGGTGTGCCGCTGACCCTACTGCGTCTGCGTGAAGAGCATCAGTTCGGTGTGTTTGAGCTGGGTGCTAACCATGTTGGTGAGATTGCCTACACCAGTCATTTGGTCGCGCCCCATGCCGCTGTGATTATTAATGTGGGGACTGCACACCTAGAAGGCTTTGGTAGCCGTGATGGTATTGCTAAAGCCAAGTCTGAAATTTATCAGGGTCTAGTGGCTGATGGCATTGCCATCATTAATGCCGATGACGACTTTGCTGACTACTGCCGTCAGCAGGCAGATCAGCATCGTGTACTGACGTTTTCGCAGCAGAACACGGCCGATATCTACGCCACTGACATCACCTCAGAAGGCTTGCCGACGTGGTCATTTACCTTACACATTGGTGACCAGCAAGCTTCTATTAGCCTGCAAGTTATGGGTCGTCATCAAGTCGCTAATGCCTTGGCTGCAGCTAGCTTGGCCCATGCCTGTGGCATTTGTATGGCAAAGATTAAGCAGGGTTTGGAGCGTTGCAAGCCGGTAGCAGGTCGTACAGTTTTACACCGCCTACATGCGGATCAATACCTTGTTGATGACACCTATAACGCTAGTCCAAATGCCATGCGTGCTGCGATTGACTTATTGGCCGATATGCCAGGTCGCAAGGTGCTTGTACTAGGAGACATGGCGGAATTAGGCGCCACTGCAGCAGCGATACATCAGGACATTGGAGCGTATGCCAACATGAAAAAAATAAACGCGCTTTATGCCACCGGTAAACATGCCACGGATTACCAAGCGGGTTATGGCCCACAAGCTCAGTTATTCCCAGACCACCAAGCGCTTTTGCAAAGTTTGGAGCGTGAGCTACAAGGTGTGGTGTCAGTGTTAGTGAAGGGCTCACGCAGTGCGCGTATGGAGCATGTTGTGCAAGGACTCACACAGTCAGCAGGAGAGACAACATGTTAGTTTGGCTGACGGATTTGCTAGCGCCGCATTATCGCGGCTTTGGCGTATTTAATTACCTCACCTTTCGTTTCATGCTCAGTATCGCGACAGCCTTCACGCTATCGCTGTGGTGGGGGCCATGGATGATTGAGCGCCTGCGTGCGATGAAGTTTGGTCAGGCCATTCGTGATGACGGCCCACAAACTCATTTGGTAAAGACTGGCACACCGACCATGGGTGGCGCGCTAATCTTAGCCACAATCCTAGTCAGCACCTTGCTGTGGGCACGTTTAGATAATTTATATATCTGGATTGTGTTAGCGGTGATGGCTGTGTTTGGCATGGTCGGTTGGGTTGATGACTATCGCAAAGTGGTAGAGCGTAACCCATGTGGTTTGCCGAGCCGCTGGAAGTATTTTTGGCAGTCAGTTGCAGGTATTGGCGCCGCGGTAGTGCTTTATTTCACCGCCAAAACACCGATAGAAACCAGCCTGATTGTGCCGTTTTTTAAAGACATCATTATCCCGCTGGGCTTGTTCTATATTGTCCTCAGTTACTTCGTGATTGTTGGTGCAAGCAACGCAGTTAACCTGACTGATGGCCTTGATGGCCTGGCTATTATGCCGACGGTTATGGTGGCTGGTGCGCTGGCGATTTTTGCCTATGTCACCGGTAACGTTAAGTTTGCGACCTACTTACAAATTCCATTTGTGATTGGTACTGGCGAGCTCATCATTATTTGCGGCGCCATTATTGGTGCAGGCCTTGGTTTCCTCTGGTTTAACGCCTATCCCGCGCAAGTGTTTATGGGTGATGTCGGCGCCTTATCACTAGGTGCTGTGCTAGGCACGATCGCCGTCATCGTTCGTCAAGAAATCGTTCTCTTCATTATGTGTGGCGTGTTTGTCATGGAAACCATTTCCGTGATGCTACAAGTCGCCAGCTTCAAGTTAACTGGCAAACGTATTTTCCGCATGGCGCCAATCCATCACCATTTTGAATTGAAGGGTTGGCCCGAAACACGTGTGGTTGTGCGCTTTTGGATTATTAGTTTCATGTTGGTGTTGGTCGGTTTGGCCACGCTTAAACTGCGCTAGAGGGTAAGAGTATGTTGATTCAGCGCGATGGCTTACGAGTAGTGATTGGTCTAGGTAAGACCGGGCTCTCGTGTGTGCATTATTTGCGTGCGCAAGGCTATCCAGTTGCCGTCAACGATACCCGTGATAACCCACCGGGTTTGGCAGATTTACAGCGTGACTACCCGGAAGTTGAGCTGTCACTAGGTGCTTTAGACGAGCAGTTATTGCTTCGTGCACGCGAGATTATTTGCAGCCCTGGCATTTCTATTCAAGAGCCAGCTATTGCCTCAGCACATTTAAATGCAGGCATTCCGGTTATCGGTGATATCGAGCTATTTTGCCGTGCAACGACAACACCGATTGTGGCGATTACTGGTTCAAACGCTAAAAGTACCGTGACCACTTTGGTTGGTCTAATGGCCGAGCGCGCAGGCTTGAATGTCGGTGTCGGTGGTAATCTCGGCACGCCGGTATTGGATATGCTGACCATGCCAGCACCAGATTTGTTTGTGCTGGAACTGTCATCATTTCAGTTGGAAACCACCCACTCATTACGTGCGGCGGTGGCGGTAGTTCTCAATATTAGCGAAGACCATATGGATCGCTACTCTGGCATGGTGGCCTATCACCAAGCTAAGCATCGCATCTTTCGTAATTGTCAGCGCTTTGTTTGCAATCGAGATGATGCACTCACTGTGCCTTTAATTGCTGATGACTTACCGCGCTCAAGTTTTGGTTTGGGTTCGCCAGACCTCAATGACTTTGGTGTTGTTCTGCAAGACGGCAAATCATGGTTGGCCAAAGGACGCAAGGCTTTGATGCCAGTGTCCGAGTTGCAAATTTTTGGTGATCACAATGTGGCTAATGCCTTGGCTGCTTTGGCGCTTGGTGATGCTGTCAAGCTTCCAATGGAAGCCATGTTGGCTGCCTTGCGTGATTTTCCCGGCCTAAAACATCGTTGCCAACGAGTGGCTTTTGCTCAAGATGTGGCTTGGTATAACGACTCTAAAGGCACCAATGTTGGCGCAACGTTGGCTGCGATTAATGGCTTAGGTGCGTCGATTAGCGGCCGCGTGCTGTTGATTGCTGGTGGCGTTGGTAAAGGCCAAGACTTTAGTCCGTTGTCTGCAGCCATGGCTCAGTTTGGTAAGGCACTGATTCTGATTGGCGAAGATGGCCCAATTATTGATCGTTCGGTGCAAGCCGAGCTGCAGCGAGTTCATGCGGCTAGCTTGCTCGATGCCGTTCAGCAAGCTAATCAAATTGCAGCGCCAGGTGATGCCGTACTGCTATCTCCTGCCTGCGCCAGCTTTGATATGTTCCGTCACTATGAAGATCGTGGTGATCAGTTTGTGGCCTGTGTGCAGCAAGTGCTGGAGGTGCAGTCATGACCTTAAGCCATGCACTCCAACGCCTAGATTTAGCTAAAGTCACCTTGTCAGAACTCACTGCAAGACAAGTACTGCTGCTGTCGGCCGGCTTTATGTTTTGTGCGGGTTTGATCATGGTGTCATCCGCCTCCATGGGTGTTGCCGAAGGCCGTTACGGCGGTGCGTTTTTCTTCCTGACTCGCCATGCTATCTACCTCTGTGTTGGCTTAGTTGCTGGACTTATTGTGTCGCAAGTGCCAACACAAACCTGGAGCAGGTATAGCTATCTGTTATTTGTAATCAGTGTTGTGTTGTTGATTGCGGTGTTGATACCCGGTATTGGCCGCCGTGTGAATGGCAGTATGCGTTGGATCAACTTAGGTGGCTTCACGATTCAGCCTTCGGAAATTATGAAGTTTGCTGCGGTATTGGCGTTATCAACCTATTTGGTGCGACGACAAGAAGTGGTTCGCAGCCGTCTAAGCGGGTTTTTAAACCCAATGATTTTTGTGGTGCTGGTCATTGGTTTATTGCTGCTCGAGCCAGACTTTGGTGCAAGCCTTGTGATTGTTGCCACCGTGGTTGTGCTGTTTTATTTGGCCGGTGCCAAGCTACTGCAGTTCGGCGGTGTCTTAGGCGGTTTAATTTTTGTGGCGATTGGCGTCTTAATTTCTGAGCCCTATCGCATGCGTCGTCTGATGGCATTTACCGATCCATGGGCAGATCAATTCAGTTCGGGTTACCAATTGGTGCAAAGCTTGATTGCCTTTGGTCGCGGTGATTGGTTTGGTGTTGGCCTTGGTCATAGTGTGCAGAAGCTGTTTTATCTTCCAGAAGCTCACACCGACTTTGTGTTTGCCATTTATGCCGAAGAATTTGGTTTTATCGGCGTCATGCTGATGATCGTCGCGATTCTTGGCTTGTTGTTATCCATCTTCCGTATTGGCCAGCGCGCAGAAATGGTAGGTCATACCTTCTCGGCATATGTCGCTTATGGTTTTGCTGCCATGTTGGCGGTGCAATGTGCGATCAATATCGGCGTCAATATTGGTGCTTTCCCCACCAAAGGTTTGACCTTGCCACTGGTTAGCTATGGTGGCTCCAGCCTAGTCATGATGTTTGTCATGCTGGCGGTGGTATTGCGTATTGATGCTGAAGTTTCCAATCCTGAAGCCGACCCCAGTCGTCGTGTTAAAGGAGGCCAACATGTCGCTCGTTAAGTCAGTTGTGGTGATGGCCGGCGGCACTGGCGGGCATGTTTTCCCTGCCTTAGCGGTTGCTAAGCAATTAGCTGAGCAAGGTGTGGCTGTGCATTGGCTGGGAACACGTAATGGCATTGAGGCTGATGTTGTGCCTAAAGCCGGATTTGAGATGACCTACCTCAATGTTACGGGGCTGCGTGGCAATGGCATCAAGCCTTTAGTTAAAGCGCCATGGAAACTAGTACGCTCAGTATTCGCTGCAATGACTGTGCTGCGTCGGGTAAAAGCGGATGCGGTTATCGGTCTAGGTGGTTATGTCACGGGCCCCGGTGGTGTGGCGGCAAAATTGATGTGTGTGCCGCTTTATATCCATGAGCAAAATGCCGTCGCTGGCATGACCAATAAGTTATTGGCGCGCATGGCGCAACGCATTTTATTGGGCTTTCCCGGTGCTTTCCCAGCGGATGACAACACCGTGTGGGTTGGCAATCCAGTGCGCCAGGATATCCTGACGTTAGCTGCGCCAGCACAACGTTACGGCAGTCGCCAAGGCCCTATTCGTTTATTGATTTTAGGCGGCAGTTTAGGTGCAACTGCACTGAATGAAATGGTGCCAGCAGCAATCGCCCTGCTGCCAGAAGCTCAGCGACCTGAAGTGCGCCATCAGGCTGGCCGTCGTCATGTCGAGAGCGCACAGGCCCATTATTTAGCTGCTGGTGTAGACGCCACTGTTACTGCTTTTGTAGACGACATGGCCGAAGCCTATGGCTGGGCCGACCTAGTTATTTGCCGCAGTGGTGCGCTGACCGTTGCAGAGTTAGCGGCCGCTGGTGTTGCTTCCGTTCTCGTACCTTTCCCACATGCTGTTGATGATCATCAAACCGCCAACGCACAGTTTTTAAGTGATGCTGGCGCCGCGGTGCTGTGTCAACAACGAGATTTAAGTGCTGAGCGCCTAGCAGAGCAGCTGCAAGGATTGATGCAACGTTCCTATTTATTGTCCATGGCCGAAGCTGCACATCATTTGGCGAAAGCCGATGCCACAGCGCTGGTAGTGGAAACTGTTTTGCGAGGTAAAGCATGAGCTCGATTCCATTTAAGCATCTCATCGAGATTCCAGAAATGCGTCGTATTCGCCGCATTCACTTTGTTGGTATTGGCGGTGCTGGCATGTGTGGCATTGCCGAGGTTTTATTAAACCAAGGTTATGAAGTTTCGGGCTCTGATGCCAAAGCCGGTAAATCAACAGATCGCCTAAAGCAGTTTGGTGCGCAGATTTTTATTGGTCATGATGCCGCCAATGTGGAAGAGGCTGATGTAGTTGTTGTGTCGACGGCAATTGATCCAGCAAACCCAGAGGTAAGTACGGCACAAGACCGTCGTTTGCCGATTGTACGTCGTGCTGAAATGTTGGCGGAGCTGATGCGCTATCGTCATGGCATCGCCATTGCCGGCACCCATGGCAAAACTACAACCACTAGCCTGATTGCTTCAATTTTAGGTGAAGCAGGTTTTGACCCAACTTATGTGATTGGTGGTTTGCTAAATAGTGCTGGCACCAATGCCAAGCTGGGCAGCAGTCGTTACTTCGTTGCCGAAGCGGATGAATCCGATGCCTCCTTCCTGCACTTGCAGCCGATGGCATCAGTGATTACCAATATTGATGCCGACCATATGGATACTTATGGTGGCGACTTTGAAGTGCTTAAACGCACCTTTATCGAGTTTCTGCATAACTTGCCATTTTATGGCTTGGCTGTGGTCTGTGGTGATGACCCAGTGGTGCGTGAGTTGCTGCCACAAATTGGTCGCCCAACATTGACCTACGGTTTTGATGCCGACAATGACATTCGCGCTACCGATGTTGATCAAGATGGTTTGCAAACCCACTTTACGGTGCACCGAGTTGGCCATGAGCCACTACGAGTCACCTTGAGCCTGCCCGGTTTGCATAATGTTTTAAATTCATTAGCAGCTATTTCGATTGCCACCGATGAGGGTGTGCCAGATGCGGCCATCGTTCATGCCTTGGCTAATTTCCAAGGTGTTGGCCGTCGCTTCCAGCGTCTGGGTGAGTTTGCCGGTGTGCAGCTCGTTGATGATTACGGTCATCACCCCCGTGAAGTGGCTGCAACAATTGCCGCAGCCCGTCAGGCCTATCCTGACCGTCGTTTGGTTATGTTATTCCAGCCACACCGTTATACCCGTACACGTGATTGTTTTGATGACTTCGTACACGTGCTTTCCAGTGTTGATCAGCTATTGCTGCTGGATGTCTACAGCGCAGGAGAAAAGCCCATCGCAGGTGCTGATTCCCGTAGCTTGGCGCGCAGCATTCGCAACTTAGGTCGTATTGATCCGATATTTGTTGATGGCCAAGAAGCACTGGTTGAGTTGTTGAGTAGTCAGCTAGTCGCAGGTGATGTGCTGTTAACTCAAGGCGCAGGCACTGTGGGCGGCATAGCACAAGAGTTAGTTCAGCATCAGCTGTATTTGCAACAGGAAGGTTCAACATCATGAGTGTGATGGTTGATAACAAAAAGCTAGGCCATGTTGCCGTCATGTTTGGCGGTACTGCCAATGAGCGCTCGATTTCATTGGTCAGTGGTGCGGCTGTATTAAAAGCCCTGCAAGCAGCGGGTGTGGATGCTCATGCCTTTGATCCGGCAGAGCGCGACATTGTTGAAATTCAGGGCTACGACCGAGCCTTTATTGTGCTGCATGGTCGTGGTGGTGAAGACGGCGTAGTGCAGGGTGTATTAGAGCAATTCCAAGTGCCATACACCGGTAGTGGTGTGATGGCCTCTGCCATTGGCATGGATAAAGCACGCACCAAATTACTGTGGATGGGAGCAGGGTTACCAACACCGGCTTGGAAACGTCTCAGTAGCAACACCGATTTTGCTGCGTTGGCGCAAGAGTTAGGGTTGCCGCTGATGATTAAGCCCGTGCGTGAAGGCTCCAGCATTGGTATGGCCAAAGTGCATCGTGCTGAAGACTTAGCAGCGGCCTATCAAGTGGCAGCAGAGCATGATGCTGAAGTCATTGCTGAGGCATTTATTCAGGGCGCTGAATACACCGTCAGCATTCTGGGCGATCGAGCCTTGCCGGTGATTCGTATGATTCCGGCCAATGATTTTTATGATTTTGAAGCGAAATACCAGCGTGACGACACTCAGTACCAAATTCCTTGTGGCTTAAGCGCGGATGAAGAGTCTGCTGTGCAGCAATTGGCTGTGCAGGCCTTTAAAGAGGTGGGCTGCAGTGGCTGGGGACGGGTTGATGTGATGCGTGACAGTAATGGCCAGTTTTGGTTGTTAGAAGTGAATACGGTGCCGGGCATGACGGATCACTCCTTAGTGCCGATGGCTGCAGCTGCAGCAGGTATCGATTTTAGCCAGTTGGTATTGACGATTTTGGCGCAAACAGTGAGCAAGCAAAACGCCGGAGGTCAGAACTAATGTCCTTTTTGACGCGCCGCACAAACGGGCCACGGCCCGCTGCTACTCGGTTGAATAAACCGACAGCTGCTGCTGCGTCAAACTCGGCATTTGCTGATAAGCCTTGGCAGCAATGGTTGCTGTTAGCTGGTGAGTGTGTTGCTGGACTGATTATTTTACTCACCGTGGTGTTGGTGTTGCGTGATTGGTTGCAGCACACCGCGATTCGCCAAGTGCAGTTATTAGGCACGCTTGAGCAATCAAATATTGCTGAGTTGCAGTCGGCGGTAGATAGCGAAGTTCGTGGCAATTTTTTCAGCGCCAATATTGCGCAAGTACAGGCGGTAGCCGAGCGTTACCCCTGGGTTGATCAAGCGCGTGTTGTGCGTCATTGGCCAGATCGTTTGCATGTGGTTATTCGCGAGAAGCAGCCGGTTGCACGTTGGGATGGCACAGCATTTGTTACTGCAAGTGGTGAAGTGTTCAGGCCGCGCCAAGCTAAAAACTTAGACGAGCTGCCGGTGCTGCTTGGGCCACGGACACAGGTAAAACGCTTACTAAATACGCATTCGAAAATGTCTGCGTTATTGCGCCCAGTGGGCCTGCGTTTGCAGCAGTTAGAACTCACTAATCGTATGAGTTGGGTATTGACCTTAGAAGGTGGTGTCAAAGTCTTAATTGATGACCGCGACACGATGGCTAAGTTGGAGCGATTTGTTTTGTTATACGACCGTCAGTTAGCGACGGAAATGGATCGAATTGCTCGTATTGATTTGCGGTATCGCAATGGTGTGGCTGTGGGCTGGCGACAGCCTCAACGTAGAACTTGAGTACAAAACTTTAACCAGTATGTCGATCACTCAGTGGTCAGGATGGTAGGAACATGACGAACTTTGCACAGGCACAGATGATAGTTGCTGTTGATGTCGGCACATCGAAAGTGATCTGCCTTGTTGGGCAAATTAACCCCACAGAAAACACGCTGGAAATTATCGGTGTGGGTATGCGGCCATCAAAAGGTATGCGCAAAGGCGTTGTGGTCAATATTGAGCAAACCATGGAAGCAATTCATGGTGCGGTGGCTGAAGCCGAGCTGATGGCGGATTGCAAAATCCACTCAGCCTATATCGGCATTGCCGGTAGCCATATTGGTGGCCGTAACGCGCAAGCGGTAGTCGCCATTCGTGACGGTGAAGTTGCTCAGTCCGACATTGATCGTGTGATTGATGCTGCCAAGTCTGGTGCCAACCCGGTTGATAACCGCATTTTGCATGTGCTGCCACAAGAGTTTTTGGTGGATGACCAAGCAGATGTGCGTAGCCCTCTGGGCATGGCTGGTGTGCGTTTAGAAGGCCATATTCATGTGGTGACTTGCTCGGCTAATGCTGCTCATAACTTAGAAAAATGTGTGCGCGGGGCTGGCTTAGAAATTGATGCCATTGTGTTAGAGCAAGTGGCGTCTAGCCATGCCGTACTAACTGAAGACGAAAAAGAGCTTGGCGTTTGCTTGGTTGATATTGGTGGCGGCACGACCGACATCGCGGTGTTTGTGCGCGGCTCCATTCGCCACACCGCAGTGATTCCAATTGCCGGTGATCAAGTCACCAACGACATTGCAATGGCATTGCGTACACCAACACCTGCCGCTGACGAAATCAAAACGCGTTATGCCTGTGTTGTGCCTCAGATGGTTGACCCAGAACAAACCATTAGTGTGCCTGGCATGGGTGATCGTCCAGCACGCACGTTGGCACGTCAGACGCTGTCAGCAGTGGTGGAGCCACGTTACGAAGAGCTCTTTAGTCTGATTCAGAATGAGTTAGATCGTTTTGGTTTGTCCGAACAATTAGCTGCAGGTGTGGTGCTAACCGGTGGCTCGGCAAAAATTGAAGGTGCAGTGCAATTAGCGGAGTCAATTTTCCATCTGCCGGTACGCATTGGCATGCCCAAGTCGTTAAAGGTGGGTGGCATGGATGAACTGTTAAAAAATCCAATTTATGCCACAGGCATTGGCTTGCTGATGTATGGACGTCAGCAAATTTCTCAGTTCCAAGCAGTAACGCCACGCAGAAAGAAACAAGTGAATGAAGCTGATGGTTTTGGCTTGATGTCGCGCATGCGCGGCTGGTTTCAAAACAGTTTTTAAGTTGTTCGTGCTCGCACGAATAACTAAATGCGACATCAGGGAGATGTCGGTATTGGGCAGGAAGCCTTCACGGCAAATATGAACACAGACGGAACCCGTTAGGGTTGGAGAATTAAAATGACGAATATTTTTGAGTTTGCTGACAATGCTGGTGAGTTAGGCACTGCAGTTATTAAAGTAATTGGTGTCGGTGGCGGCGGCGGTAACGCTGTTGAACATATGGTGCGCAGCAATGTTGAAGGTGTCGACTTCATTTGCGCCAATACCGACAAACAAGCATTAACCAAAATGACCTCGAAAACATTGCTGCACTTAGGTGATGGCATTACTCGTGGCCTAGGTGCTGGTGCTAATCCAGAAATTGGTCGTCAGGCAGCAGTTGAAGACCGTGACCGCGTGAAAGAAGTGTTGGCAGGCGCTGACATGGTGTTCATCACTGCAGGTATGGGTGGCGGCACTGGTACAGGTGGTGCGCCGGTTATTGCTGAAGTGGCACGTGAGATGGGTATTCTCACCGTCGGTGTGGTTACCAAACCATTTCCGTTTGAAGGTAAAAAGCGACTGGATGTGGCTGATCAAGGTGTTGAGGCGTTATCACATCATGTTGATTCATTAATCACCATTCCAAACGGCAAGCTGCTGCAAGTACTGGGCAAAGTGTCATTGGTTGAAGCCTTCCGCGCTGCCAACAATGTGCTGCAAGGTGCGGTACAGGGTATTGCTGACATGATCCTGCGTCCTGGCTTGATCAACGTCGACTTTGCTGACGTTCGCACAGTAATGTCCGAGCAAGGCTTGGCGATGATGGGTACTGGTTCGGCTAAAGGCGAAGAGCGTGCACGTATTGCCACTGAAATGGCAATTCACAGCCCGCTGTTGGATGACGTGCAGTTAAAAGGTGCACGTGGTGTGCTGGTATCGATTGCCGCTAACGAAGGCTTAGGTCTGGATGAGTTCTCTACCGTGGGTGACATTGTTGCCGAGTTTGCTTCTGAAAGTGCCACCGTGGTGATTGGTACTATTTTGGACGAGACCCTAGGTGATGAGATTCGCGTCACTGTTGTTGCTACTGGCTTGCCTAAGTTGGCAGCACGTGCGCAAGCTCGCCCACAAGGCATGAGCTTGGTGCAATCTGCTGTGGCTGCTGCTGCACCGATTGCGGCCAGTGTTAACCATGAGCAACAAGTGGTAAATGGCCAGTCAGTGGTAAATACCGTGCAACAAGACCCCTATGCCAACTTTGATACGCCTGCTTATATGCGTAACAAAAAGCCGGTGTCGGATGCGCGTCGGGCAGACATGAATTTGCTGAATATCCCAGCATTTTTACGTCGCCAAGCTGATTGAGCTTAGAGTGGCTGTCTGGTAGGATGGCATATCTCTGAAATAAATTGTAACAAATGCTCAAACAACGCACGGTTAAACAGGTTATTCGGGCCAGTGGCATTGGTTTGCACAGTGGCGAGAAAGTATTGCTCGCGCTGCGACCTGCGCCACCCGATACAGGAATTGTGTTCCGTCGCACAGACTTGGATCCCCCGATAAACGTGCCTGCGCAAGCAGAGCTGGTGCGTGAAACCATGATGTCTTCCAGCCTCGTTGCTGGTGAGGTCAAAGTGGGAACGGTTGAGCACTTGATGTCGGCACTTGCGGGCCTTGGCATTGACAATGCCGTGATTGATGTCAGCGCCCCCGAGATTCCGATTATGGATGGCAGTGCTGGGCCGTTTGTATTTTTAATACAAGCGGCCGGTATTGTTGAGCAAGATGCACCGAAACGTTTTGCGCGTATCCTGCGCCGTATTGAAGTCCGTGATGGCGATAAAATTGCTGCTTTTGAGCCTTACAATGGCTTTAAAGTGTCATTCACGATCGACTTTGATCATCCTGCTTTTCATGATGACCACCGCTGGGCAACCGTCGATTTCTCCACCACTGCTTATGTTAATGAAGTGAGTCGTGCGCGTACCTTTGGTTTCTTGCGCGATATTGAATACCTGCGTGCTAATAATTTAGCCAAAGGTGGCAGCATGGATAATGCCATTGTGGTCGGTGATGAAGGCATCATGAATACTGACGGTCTTCGTTATGAAGACGAATTTGTGCGACACAAAATGCTTGATGCGATTGGCGACCTCTATTTATTTGGTCACAGCATTTTGGGTGCATACGAAGGTTATAAGTCGGGTCACGCGTTAAATAATCAGTTGTTACGTGCCATGTATGCCAACCCAGATGCTTGGGAATTGGTCACTTTTGACAATGAACTCGAAACGCCTATCAGTTATGTGAAAGCAGATTTAGCGCATTAATTGCTGATTTTTTAATCAATAAGCTGCTGACTTCAAACGATTTTTTCTATTTTTGTGGAACAAATGTTGTTTCACAAATCACTTTTCCTTCAAGTCCGTTTGTCCGCCATGACTTGCCAAGCGTAGCAATAATTCGCTAAGCTGCGGATCTGACAAAGATTTCGCTGTATTTTTTAGGTGTTTTATTGTGTTTTGACTCAATCGCTCGCGCTGTTTTGCAAGTGATTTTGTCACCACAGGCTCTGCTTGGACTGCTGTGTTAGTCACCACGCGTAATTTGCGAAGACTGGCAAAAACACCATGAGATTGCAGCTGTTGCACCACGATTTTGTTCAGATAGCGCAGCTGACTGGCTGTTGTTTGATTGTCTGTGCAAACCGTTAACGTGCCATCATGAAAAGACGCTAATTGGCAGGATGCCCTCAGTGTGGAGTCTACTGCAGACTGCCACGCTTCCATGTGCTCGCGACGCAGTGAATTGCGTAATAAAGGGCTCAAACGGTTAGAGCCCAAGATCATAGAAAGCGACACGGGTTTTTGGTAGCGCATGATGGGACCTAAATTGAGCGATGTTGTTGAGTATGACGACTCGCTACATGAGGTGAAAGTGAATGTTTAATATTATGTATTACAGTCGAAAGCTTGGGCGAACCAAGACACTGCAAGTGAGACCAAAGGTACTCGCTGGCGTTATTGCTGGCGTTTTTTTGTTTTCAACCAGTGTTGGCGCAGTAGGCTTTTGGTTGTCTTCATCAATCAATACACCAACAGTAGCTAAAGCTAAAATGTCGGTTGAAGAGCGTGCTAAACAAGATGAATTAGCGGCAATGTCTGCTCGACTTGCTGATATTCAAGCGCAAATGATGCGTTTGGACGCCCTCGGTGCGCATGTAGCCGAAAAAGCGAAAGTTAAAGGTGATGAGTTCGATTTTTCTAAATTGCCGCCTATGGGTGGCCCAGAAGAAGCCATTCGGATTGAAGTTGATCCCGTGGCTTTGGATCGTAAACTAAGCTTGCTGAATGAAGAGCTGAGTTATCGTGAGCTTAAGCTTAAGGCCTTAGATCGCTTTTTACAGAACCAGCGTCAAGCGGTAGTTGATTTAGATAATATGCCGGTGCGTAATGGTTATATAACATCGCGTTTTGGTTATCGTAGTGACCCCTTTACACGTCGTACATCTTTCCATGGCGGTATCGATTTTGCCGGTCCAGATGGAACCGATATTTTTACCGTTGCTGATGGTGTCGTGATTAAAGCGGGCTGGCACAATGGTTATGGCAACATGGTCGAGATTGATCATGGTGATGGTCTGGTAACTCGTTACGCCCATGCCAAGTCTTTAGTAGTAAAAGAAGGTGACGTAGTTAGTAAAGATCAGCTGATTGCCTACATGGGCACAACTGGTCGTTCCACTGGTGTGCATTTGCACTATGAAGTGCTGAAAAACGGACGCCAAATTAACCCATCGCAGATCATGAAATTTGCCAAGCGTTAATTAAATTTAACAATGAATGAAAAGCCGACCTCACAGTCGGCTTTTTTGTTGGCAGAAAGTAGGTAGAATGTTGCGCTTGTTGTAATCAATCGAGTGGTAGACATGTTTTCACGCTTAGTCAGTGGCATTTTCGGAACTAAAAACGATCGTGAACTCAAGCGCATGCGTTTGGTGGTTGAACGGATCAATGCGTTAGAAGGCGCAATGGATGCGTTGACGGATGAAGAACTGCGTTTAAAAACCAGTGAATTTCAGTCGCGTTATGGTCAAGGTGAAAGTTTAGATCAGTTGTTGCCAGAGGCGTTTGCCGTCTGCCGCACAGCAGCTAAGCGTGTGCTGGGCATGCGTCACTACGATGTGCAGATGATCGGCGGTATTACCCTGCATGAAGGCCGTATTGCAGAGATGCGTACTGGTGAAGGTAAAACTCTGACAGCAACCTTGCCTGCCTACTTAAATGCCCTGTCTGGTGATGGTGTACATGTGGTCACGGTGAATGACTACTTGGCTGCCCGTGATGCTGAGTGGAATCGTCCGCTGTTTGAGTTCTTAGGACTCAGCGTTGGTATTGTTCGCTCACAACAGCCACCACAGGAAAAGCGCGAAGCCTATCTTGCCGATATTACCTACGGCACGAACAATGAATTCGGCTTTGATTATTTGCGCGACAACATGGCGTTTCGTCTAGAAGACCGCTTCCAGCGTGGCCATGCTTTTGCGCTGATCGATGAGGTTGACTCGATCTTGATCGATGAAGCGCGTACACCACTAATTATTTCGGGTGCAAGTGAAGATTCGTCGCGCCTGTACCAATTGGTTGATGGTTTGATCCCTAAGCTGACCAAGCAAGCAGAAGAGGGCATTCCAGATGGTGGTCACTACTGGGTCGACGAAAAAAATCGCCAAGTGGAGCTGACGGAGTCTGGCCACGAGTTTGTTGAAGACCAATTGGTTGCGATGGAGTTGTTGGCGGAAGGCGATAGTCTTTATGCCCCTCAGCATTTGAGTCTGCTGCACCATGTTCATGCTGGCTTAAAAGCGCATGTGTTGTTTCAGCGCAATGTGCACTACATCGTTAAAGGCCAAGATATTGTTATTGTGGATGAACACACTGGCCGTACCATGGCCGGGCGTCGTTGGTCTGAAGGCCTGCACCAAGCGGTAGAAGCAAAAGAAGGTGTGAAGATCAATGCCGAAAACCACACCCTCGCTAGCACCACCTACCAAAACCTATTCCGTCTATATCGTAAATTAGCCGGTATGACCGGTACTGCTGATACTGAGGCACCAGAGTTCTTGTTGATTTACGGTTTGGATGTGGTGGTGATTCCAACGCATCGCCCCATGGTTCGTAAGGACTTAGACGACTTAGTGTTTATGTCACCAGCCGATAAGTACAAGTCGATTGTTGATGACATTAAGACTTACCGTGAAAAAGGCGCGCCTGTTTTGGTTGGTACGGCCACCATCGAAGCCAGTGAATTGCTGTCTGAGTTATTAAAGCAGTCAGGCATCGAGCACCGCGTGTTGAACGCTAAGTTCCACGAACAAGAGGCAGAAATTGTCGCCCAGGCGGGTCGTAGCGGTACAGTAACGATCGCCACTAACATGGCAGGTCGCGGTACTGACATTGTGCTGGGTGGTAGCTGGAAAGAAGCGGCAGAAAAATTGGGTGACGCCGCAACTCCAGAGGTCATTGAACGCTTAAAGCGTGAGTGGGAAGACGATCACGCCAAAGTAATTGCTGCTGGTGGTTTGCATATCATTGGTTCAGAGCGACATGAGTCGCGTCGTATCGATAACCAGTTACGTGGTCGTGCGGGTCGCCAAGGTGACCCTGGTGTTACTCGCTTTTATTTGTCGCTTGAAGATGACCTGATGCGAATTTTTGCCAGCGACCGAGTGAAGGCGATGATGCGCTCACTGGGTATGAAAGATGGCGAAGCGATTGAGCATCCTTGGGTATCAAAATCAATTGAAGGTGCACAGCGTAAAGTTGAGGCGCGTAACTTTGATATTCGCAAAAACTTGCTGAAATATGATGATGTCGCAAACGAACAGCGCCAAGTGATCTATCGTCAGCGTGATGACATCATGCATGCCGAGTCGATTCGCGACAATATCGACCTGATTCATGATGATGTCGTGGATAGTGTGATTAACGCATACATTCCGCCGCAAACCATGGAAGAGCAATGGGATCCAGTGGGTCTTGAAGAGGCGCTGAAAGAAGACTTTGGTTTGACTCTGCCCGTTAAGCAATGGCTGGATACAGAGAAGGCGCTTAACGAGGAAGGCTTGCGTACCCGCATTCGTGACTTGGTGCGTGAGGCTTGGAGCAACAAGCGTGAGCGTATGGAGCCGGGTGTTGCTGACCAGTTAGAAAAGCAATTGATGTTGCAGGTGATTGATCGCCACTGGAAAGAACACCTGTCGGCCATGGACTACCTGCGCAAGGGTATTCACCTGCGTGGTTACGCTCAGAAAAATCCAGAGCAAGAATACAAGCGCGAAGCCTTTCAACTGTTTGAGCAACTATTGTCGGCAGTAAAATTAGAGCTGGTTGAAACGCTGTCTCGTTTACATGTACCAACGGCAGAAGAAGTTGCTGCGATGCAGGCCCAACGTGAGGCTGAAGCGCGTGCGATGACGATGCAGTTTGAGCATCCAGATGCTGCTAGCGGCGGTGAAGTGGATGGTGCTGAAGTTGAGCTGACAGCACCAGAAATGCCAACAGAAGATGCTACCCAACCGTTTGTACGTGATGTGCCAAAAGTGGGTCGTAATGAGCCTTGCCCTTGTGGCAGCGGAAAAAAATATAAGCATTGCCATGGTCAATTGACCTAAGGAGTAAATGATGGCGGTAGGTGATTTGTCTTTGCCGGTGATGCACCCTGTTGACGGGGTTCGAATTGGTATTGCTGAAGCGGGTATTCGTTACCGTAACCGTCGCGATCTTGTAGTGTTTGAGTTCTGTGAAGGGGCGAATACGGCTGCCGTTTTTACCACCAACGCATTCTGTGCTGCGCCAGTGCAGTTGGCCAAGTCTCACTTGCAGCAGTCACCTGCTCGTTATCTGCTCATCAACACCGGTAATGCTAACGCCGGCACAGGTGCAAAAGGTATGGAGGCTGCTATTCGTAGCTGCCAACAACTGTCTTCGATGACGGCTGTGCCTGCTGCTGCGGTGTTGCCATTCTCTACCGGTGTGATTGGTGAGCAATTGCCAGTTGATCGTTTGATTGCTGGTTTGCCAAATGCACTGAATGATTTGTCTGCAGAGAATTGGGAAGCGGCAGCGAGTGGCATTATGACCACTGACACGCTGCCTAAAGGCGCTAGTGAGCAGTTTGAGCTTGATGGCATTACTTATACCGTCACTGGCATCTCTAAGGGTGCCGGCATGATCCGGCCGAATATGGCAACCATGTTGGCTTATGTGGCCACCGATGCGGCTATTGATGGTGAGTTGCTGCAAGCGCTGCTGCGTGAAGTCGTCGAGTCATCGTTTAACCGTATTACGATCGATGGTGATACCTCCACCAATGACGCCTGTGTGTTAGTGGCAACGGGGCGGGCAGGAAATAAGCTCGTGACCAATCCCAAATCAGCTCTATACGCCGCCTTGCAGGCGGTATTGGCGCGTGTATTCCAGCGCTTAGCTCAGCTGATTGTGCGAGATGGTGAAGGTGCAACTAAGTTCATGACAGTGCAGGTTGAGGGTGGTGCATCAACCCAAGAGTGTTGTGATGTAGCCTATGCCGTTGCTCATTCACCATTGATCAAAACTGCTTTTTTTGCATCCGACCCTAACTGGGGCCGCATTTTGGCAGCGATTGGCCGTTCCGGTGTGCCTGACTTAGATGTGGGCAAGATTTTTGTGTGGTTAGACGACGTTTTGCTCTGCGAAAACGGTGGTGCTGCGGAAAGTTATAACGAAGCACTCGGTGCCGCAGTCATGCAAAAGCCTGAAATCACCATTCGTATTGCATTGGGTCGTGGTGAGTTTAATGACACGGTCTGGACCTGCGACTTGTCCTACGACTACGTCAAGATAAACGCTGACTATCGCTCCTAATGGTTCCGCTGATTCATGTAGTTGCCGCTGTTATTGTTGATGACAGTGGCCGCTACTTAGTGGCCAAACGCGCTGCGCATAAACACCAAGGTGGCTGTTGGGAATTTCCCGGCGGTAAAGTTGATCCGGGTGAAAGTGAAGAGCAGGCGTTAACACGTGAGCTGGCTGAAGAAATTGGCCTTACCCCGACTCAGCAACGACCACTTCTCAGTGTTTGCCATGATTATGGTGATCGCCGTATTTTGTTGTCGGCTTGGTTAGTGACATCATTTTTACCCGGTCCACGGCTATCTCAGCCAGAGCCAAGTCATCTTGTTGGTTTAGAAGGCCAACCCTTGTTATGGGTAAGCGCTGCTGAGTTAACAACACTGCATTTCCCCGATGCCAATAGGCCTATTTTAGCTGCGGCATTGTTGCCACAGCTGTTGCACATTAGCCCAATTTTTAGCAATGAAGCGGCATGGCAAGCGTGGTTGTTGCAGCGTTTGCAGCGGCTCGACAGCCCGCAAAAAGCCGCGATTATTTTGCGTCAGCCTGGCTTAGATGATGAGCAATATCTTCGTTGGGCGGCGTTTGGTTTGGCGCGCTGCCAAGCAGCTGGTGTTGATTTTTTAGTACACGGCTCTGTGCGGCGTTTAGAGCAGCTGCCGCAAGCAGCGGGTGTGCATTTACCCTTTGCGCAAATAGCCGGCCTTAAAGCGCGTCCTGTGCCACAGGATAAGGTTATGTTGGTGGCCTGCCACAATGAGCAGGAGTTGACCTATGCGCAGCAATTGGATGCAGACTGTGCTTTGTTGTCGCCGGTGTTGGCCACTATCAGCCACCCTGAGCAGCAAGGCATGGGGTGGTCACGTTGGGCTGAGATGGTCAAAACGGTGAATATTCCGGTTTATGCACTCGGCGGTATGGCGCCTGATCTAGTAGAGCAAGCGTGGTTAAATGGTGGCCAGGGTGTTGCCGGAATTACTGGTTTTTAAGTGCAGCAAAATCTTCATCTAGTAGGTCGTCAGGTGGCGTTTGTGCTGGAATGGCATATTGCTCATCGGCCCAGGCGCCTAAGTCAATCAGCTTGCAGCGCTCGCTGCAGAACGGCTTAAAGGTATGTTTATCATCCCATAACACAGGCTTTGCACAGTGTGGGCAGTTAACGCGTAGGCGGGTACTGGTCATGCGTTGGCTCGTTGCAAATAGAGTGGGTGTAGACGGTTTATTTCCGCATAAAGGTCATTCAAGCTGCCAGTATTGGAGATGACATCATCTGCTTTGGCAAGGCGTTGCTCTCGACTAAGTTGCGCCGCCATGATCGCTTTAATTTGTGCTTCGCTGTTGCCATCACGAAGGCTTGCGCGTTGTAATTGTAAGGCTTCTGGCACATCAATCACTAAGCTGTGCTGTACCAGCTTTGCTTGGCCGGTTTCCCATAAT
Organism: uncultured Moraxellaceae bacterium; assembly: GCA_947085865.1. GTDB lineage: Bacteria > Pseudomonadota > Gammaproteobacteria > Pseudomonadales > Moraxellaceae > Perlucidibaca. Next base: position 13,078 of record CAMTYC010000008.1, on the reverse strand, counting down.
AGCGGTGTTGCCAGAATGGCATACGGCGATGAGGCTATTTGCAACTGACGAATCAATTCGGCATGGATAGCCGGATGTGTAATCGCTTCCAAGGCTTGTCGTTGACTGACATCAGCAAACACAATTTCACGTAGCTTGCGCCGATCAAGCGAGCCATCAGCGGCTAAGGCGTCTTGGCCAAAGTGTTGGACGATAGCGGCAAGTGCGCTTTGACCTGGCTGAACCACTTCGCGCGCAACAACGTCGGCATCAACAACAACAATGCCTAACGTTTGAAAATAGTCCGTGGCGGCTGTTTTGCCAGAGCCAATGCCACCGGTAACACCTAAAATCCAATTTGCCATAACGCTTATTGCAGTCCCCATAAAAAAATCATTGCACCAGCAAGGCCTAAGGCGGGTCCAAAGGCAAAAGCCCCTTGTTGTTGGTGTCGCCAACGCAGCCATAATGCTTGGCTTAGCCCTAATAGCGATGCCGCTAACAGCACAGAAGGTAAGGCTAGCGGCCCCAGCCAAGCGCCTAGCGCGGCCAGTAGTTTGATATCGCCGCCACCCATGCCATGTTTGCCTGCAATCACTTTAAAGCCTGTGGCTAATGTCCACAGTATTCCCCAGCCCAACATGGTGCCCCAGACCGCAGCGGATAAGCTGATGCCTAATGGGTTGAGGTTCAGACTGGCAAACAGTAGACCTAACCATAACAACGGTAGTGTGATGCGATCCGGTAGCCATTGTGTTTGTGCATCGATGATGGTGCCTGCTAATAAAAACATCATGAACACATAGGCTGCTAAGGCGTAAGCACTTAAACCAAAATAGAGCACCGCAGCAACGGCGAGTGCGGCGCTGGTTAGCTCAACTAAGGGGTATAACCAAGCAATGGGTTTGCCACAATGACGACATGCGCCGCGTTGCCAGGCCCAGCTTAGAACAGGGATAAGCTCATACCAACGCAATGTTGTTTTGCAGTGCGGGCAGTGCGAGCGTGGTGAGCTTAAGGATAAGTTAGGTTCAGGTGGAAGTGGCCATTGTTCTGGATCTTGTTCATGAGCAAAAACAGCATGCTCATATTCCCACTCTTGCTCAATCATTTTAGGCAGGCGTGAAATCACAACATTGCAAAAGCTGCCCAAGATAAGGCCCAACAAACCCACCAAAATGACAATATCAAGACTTATCAAAAAATTTGCCCTAGCTGAAACAGCGGTAAATACAGTGCCAGCACAATAATACCTACTAGCGCGCCAATCAATGCCATCAGTAATGGTTCGATCAGTTTCAGCATTTGCGCCAGCCCTTGGCTAAGCTCTTGCTCGTACTGCTCGGCCAGAATGCCAATAAGTTTTGCTAGGTTGCCTGAGGCTTCACCGACAGCAATTAGTTGCACACTAAAAAGTGGGTACTGTTTTATTTTTGCCATGGGCTCTGACAACGGCTGGCCCGCACTGACTCCGGCCATTAGTTGCTGTTGCACCGCTGCTAGTGGCGACTCTAGGACAACGCGGTCTGCGCTTAATAAGCACTCTAAGTAGGGCAGTCCTGCTTGTAGGCAGTCGGCGAGTGAGCGATGCCAGCGCTGCAGCCAATAGGCACGGCTGAGCGACTTCAGCCCCGGTGCATGCCATAAACACAGGTGAAATATGCCTCGAAACCGAGACGAGTAACGCCAACTGATTTTCATCAAAATAAAGACAACAATTAGCGCCGCTAATAACCCATAAAAGTAGCGAGCCAACCACTGACTAAATTGCATCAGCGCACTCGTGAGCCAAGGCAGCTCGGCATTAAAGCTGGCATATAGATCAACAAAGCTAGGGACCACTCGCATGAGTAAGTACAAACTAATCAGCAGGGCGGCGGACAAAATAATCATGGGGTAACGCATGGCTTGGCGTGTTTGTTGATTTAGCGTCAGTCGCTTGGTGATAGCTTGGGCAAGGTGGTGTATTTCATGTGCCAGTTTACCGGTGCGTTCAGCCATTTCGAGTAGGATTAAGTCGCTGGCATCAAATGCTTTAATGCTATGCAGTGCAACCGATAATGGACGGCCTTGCTCAATAGCCAAAATAACGGGCTGCCAATAACGTTGCTGCTTGGCATGGGTTTGTTGCTGTAGCAACATCAGCGCTTGATGAAGATCAATGCCGGCCTGCAGTAATAGGCTTAGCCGTTTCAGCCACTCGCAGCGTTGCTGTGGGCTGGGGGATGTAGCCCAGCACTCTCGCCAATTCATGCGCATTGGTTAGTCCTTTAGCTAATGCAGCCTGTGCACTTGTCGCTAGCGTTGGCCAGCCTGCTCGTTGGGCAATATCTTCGAGCTGCTCACGATCATTGTCTGCTAGCCACGCCCGAGTGAGTTCAGCGCTTTTACAAATGTGCTCATATAACCCCATACGCCCGCCATAACTATCCGGCCCCTCACATTTGCGCACTAATCGTTGTGCCAACACAAAACTCACATTGTCGACAATCAGGTAGTCGGGCACGCCCAAATGGCGTAGCCGATTTAAGGCGTCTAGGGCAGAGCTGGTATGCAGCGTGGATAACACAATGTGCCCCGTTTCAGCGGCTTGTACTGCCATGGCGGCCGTTTCGCTATCACGAATTTCGCCCACCATTAACACGTCCGGATCTTGCCGTAATAGCGCTCGTAAAACCGCGGGAAAGTCTAAACCTATACGCGGCTGCACATTGGTCTGCACAATGCCGGGCATGACTCGTTCAATAGGGTCTTCGACGGTTGCGATATGTCGGCTGCGTTGATTGAGTCGCTCTAGGCAGGCATAAAGTGTGGTGGTTTTGCCCGAGCCGGTAGGCCCTGTGATCAGTATCAGGCCTTGCGGTTGTGATAGCGCGTGCTCAAGTGCGAGTCGAGTCACTGTCGGCATATTGAGCTGCTCAAGACTAGGGCTGTGCCCAGGGTCACTAAAGCGTAAGCAGAGCTTTTCACCAAACAGTGTTGGCAAGCTGGCAACACGAATATGGCCGGGGCCAATACTGCTATCGAGCAAGCGACCATCTTGCGGCAGCCGGCGTTCAGCTAAATCCATATGCGCCAAGACTTTGATGCGTGACACCAGGCGTGTGTACCAAAGCGTGGGCAAGAACTGCCAGTCTTGCAGTAGGCCATTGATACGTAGACGAATCTGAGCGCCATTACACTCTGGATCAATATGCAGGTCTGATGCTTGTTGTGCATGTGCCTGCATGATCAGCTTGGTTACCCAAGGGATTAGCTCTTGGTCATTTGCTGGGAGTGCATTACTCATGATTAGTTGGCCGCAACAGCAGTCACACCCGTTTTGCGTCGTGTGCAGGTAGTGCCATTGTTGGCCGCATTAATAGCGGACCAAATGACGGTGCCACTACTGACATTGGCCGCTATATCAATTCGACAATCTGCGGCCGCTGGGTTGCCAATAACACTCAGATTAATGCTGCTGGCGTCGCTACTAATATTTAGGCTGCTAGCATGGCTAGGCGCTGTTAGTGCATTACCAAAACCGAGTTTTTCTGCCGTGTCGCAAGCGCTTACTTGGCCGCCTTCAGCATATAGGCAGTCGGTAACAGCGAGTTTTACTTGTTCGACTTCGGTTAAGTTAACGGTCCATTTGGCGCGGGTCATATAGTCTTGATATTGCGGTACTGCCACAGCAGAGAGCACGGCAATAATGGCAATGACAATCATCAACTCAATTAAGCTAAAGCCTGTTTGTTTGCTGAAATAAAGACGCATGACTGTGGCCTCCTGCCGTTAGTGTCATGCAAGGTTTAGTCAGCTTTTTTTCATTTCGCCAATGCCAAAAGCACATTCTTGTCAGTAGAAAATTGGCTCGTTAATATTGCCTGTCAATTGCCGGTGTAGCTCAGTTGGTAGAGCAGCGCATTCGTAATGCGAAGGTCGTAGGTTCGACTCCTATCTCCGGCACCAGCAAAATCAACGGCTTAGCGTAAATTTAGCCCGCTCGTCGCCCCGAAATAGACTTCTTGTCCAAATTCTGTCCAAATGAGTTTCTGGAAGATGAGGACTGCTCATGGCGTCATTTCGTAAGCGTGGAGGCATGCAGTGGCAGGCGCGTATTGCTCGTCAGGGCTACCCCGCACAAGTCAAAACATTCAATACCAAAGCAGAGGCTGAGGCTTGGGCGCGTGACATTGAGCGCGAAATGGATCGTGGTAGTTTTGTGAGCCGAGTCGAAGCTGAGTCGACGACCTTGATGGCATGTATTGATCGCTACACGCAAGAGGTCAGCGTTCACAAACGAGGGCATCTGAAAGAGCTTTATATGGCGAACTTTTGGAAAACTACGCCGTTAGCCGGTCGATTCATGTCCTCTATTCGTAGTGCCGATATTGCTAAGCTGCGTGATGATTGGTTGAAAACTCTGAAGCCAGCGACAGTGCTGCGCCGCATCGCTTTTATTTCTCATGTGTTCACCATCGCTCGCAAAGAGTGGCGCATGGAAAGCATTAATAACCCAGTTGAACTGATCCGAAAGCCGCAACCTAACAATGCCCGCTCACGCAGGCTAAATGATCATGCAGTGCAGCATGCCAATGGTATTGATGCAAACGAGCTGGATACCATTGTTGCGGCATCAGGCTCTGACCTGTTGCCTGCAATTGTTGTGCTGGCGATTGAGACGGCCATGCGTCGTGGAGAAATTGCTGGCATGCAGTGGGAACATGTTGATCTGAAGCGACGCTTTGTTCATTTGCCAGAAACAAAGAATGGCAGCTCGCGTGATGTGCCGCTTTCACCAAAAGCGATTTCCATACTGGCGCAGCGTCAGAAAGTGAGTGGCCCCGTGTTTGAACTCAGGGCAGATGCTATCACTAAAGCGTTTGATCGAGCACGTCAGCGCGCTCGTCAGCAATACGAGATAAAGTGCGAAGAGCAGGGCATTGAGCCCGATAGAAAGTTTCTGAAGGATCTTCGTTTTCATGATTTACGGCATGAGGCGACTTCAAGACTTGCCAATATTTTTCCACTGCATGAGTTAACCAAAATTACAGGTCATAAAGACCCGCGTATGCTGATGCGGTATTACCACCCAAGGGCTGAGGATTTGGCGTTGAAAATGAGTGAGGCTTCCAAGGAGGATTTAGCCAATGTTTGAGAAATTTTGCGCGTGGTATTTCGGGCCAAATATGGAGGTCAAAGACCAGAAGCCATATTTGTTATTTATCATGGTGACCCATATGGCGTGTTTTATGGCGCTCTTTGGGCCCATACGGAAGTTAGGCCCTGCGATGTGGGTGGCTGCAATGCTCATGGATTTACTGATGCATAGCACTAAAGTGCATGGGAGGTTTCCCTTAGCTATGCCAATGGGTGTGTTAGTTGCCACCATGGCTGGTGGCATCATGTGGTCAGTAGGTTTGATCTAGCTTCTTCTTGAAAGGTTGGCTGACTATTACGTGTTGTGCTTTTTCAAACAGATCTGAAGCTTTAATATCAGGAACTCGGTAATTGGCTTTTGGGTCATGTACCATTAAGGACTAGATAGATGAAGATATTTACTTGGGTGGTTTCATATCTGTTTATGATGACGGTTGTAACATACTTGTTTATGTTGGGAAATTTTTTAAAATATATTGAGAAAAACAATATTAAATTTTGGAACGAATTAGGATGTCCTAAGTTCTTTGATTTTTCTGGTGATTCTGGCTTCAATATGACTTTATTTTTTTGTTCGGACTTGAGCGCAAAGGTTTCAGCTGATGAATTAAAAAGAATATTCCTTTTAAGACGGCTTTGTTATCTTGGAGTTTTCTTCTTTATTATTATGAATGCCATGTTTTTATATGATGCCTCATCTATGTAAGGCGCTAAACTTTGTGGTAGATAAAACCTAATCTGACAGGTATCCGCAAAAACTGTTAGCTATCAGATTAAGTTAGAGCTAATTACAGGCTAAAACGTACTGTTGGCTTGCTCATGCAGTTCGTAACACCGTTTTAGCAGGACTAATGGGTGTACCTCGAGCACAGAACAGATCTCGTTAATCTTCTCGATGGTAGGTGACTTCATGCCGCGTTCGAGCGTGCTCATGTAGGTTCGACTGCTTACTTCAGAAAATGCTTCTTGTGTGAGTCCTTTCTCGATTCGTAGTTCTTTCAGGGCTTGCCCGAAAGCTTTCTTGAGGTCCATCGTTTCTTCCTCTCAAAAGAAACGATAAAGACACTTTGCAATCTTTAGAGCTACAATCTATAGTGTTCATTAGTGAAACGTAGCTTCATATGGAGGTGTGCAATGTCTATTTTAGAGTTCTTAGGGGTGGATAACGACTTGCTAGAAAATCTAAGGTAGTGATCTGGTCACTATGGGTTGGGTTTAAGGTGTGGTTATTTAAAACATTAGTGGTTTCATTAATTAAACGCATGAATTCCCCCAGACCCCCAAAGGGATCAAATTGGAAGAAGTTCAGTACGACTAACTAAAGCCACTGCTTCTAAAGATTAAATTGTAGCGGGACTACGATGCAGTCTTGAGCCCGCATTAGAAATTTACGATGACAAGATGCAAGATGCAAGCGAGCTGTGTCCTGATGTTTATCGAAATAAGTAAATTATAAAAAGTGAGTTGGCTGGTGGCGCTTGTCGGTATGAAAAGTAAACAAGGCTCGTCGACCTAGCTTATGTATTGATATTGCATTAGCTTTAATGAGGTTAGATGTCGTTGAACTAGATGTTATGCATAAAGTCAAATAAGGAAAAATAATGCACATAGATTCAAACACGAAGTATTTACAGAAGGCCTACTGTCGAACCCTCTTGGCAAGTGAGGGGAAATTGACTCGTTCACTTTATGATCGAATCGAAGGCGGTGATGAGCTCACAATCAGAGGCATTTTAGAAAGTCATAAGCTAAAAATTGTAGAAATTGCACGCACAATTGAAAACTCAGAAGACAGGATTATCACTTTGACTCAGGCGGATAGCGTTCAAGAAGTAATAGATCGCTTGCCGCAGATACTAAATGCATAACAAGGCGCATCAGTCGCCTTGCAAAAAGCCGTCAGGCTAGGACCACCTTTTGTGGTCCCCGCGCACTAGTGCCATGATCGATGACGTGATATTAAGAAGTCGTCTGTTAAGTGCTATATCGTCAAAGGATGGATAATTAATGAAGCTAATCAAAGTACGTGTCCAAAACTACCGCTCCGTGGAAGACAGCGGAGAGTTCGACATCGGCGATTTAACATGCCTCGTCGGTAAGAATGAGGCTGGAAAAACCGCATTGCTAAGCGCGATGCGTGGGCTAAAGCCTTCGCAGTCATTCGAGTTTGACGAAACGATAGATTATCCAAGGCGGTTCTCCACGAAATTTGATGATCGGCATCCAGATGGTAAAGCAGAGGTTATTCGTACTTGGTGGAGACTAGATGAAAACGATATGGCTGCCGTGGAGAAGCGACTAGGTGCCGGAGTGCTCAAGAATGATACCTTCCAAGCACACTTTGGTTTCCGATACGGCGATGATAGTCGAGTTTGGGAAATTGAAGTTGACGATTCCAAGGCGCTGGACAACATGATTGCTAGGCATGCACTTGATGCGACGGAAAGAAATGTTTTGCACGGTGTTCATGATGGTGTGGCAGCTGACAAGGCACTAACTAGCTTGGCTGAACGGACACCAAAGCAAGAAGCTCTATTGCAGGACATCAAGAAATGTCGTGGATCGCGATTTAACTTAGCAGTGATAGATATACTTTCTGCGCGCCAGCCAAAATTTTTCTTCACGTCGCATTTCGAGCGTATGTCAGGAATGGTGTCGATTCAAAAGCTACAAAAGGACAAAAACGAGAACAAAGTTTCGGTTGGAGATAACATCTTTCTGGCTTTCTTAGAGTACGCTGGCACGACACTGGAGGAGCTGCTTGATGCAGATCGACGCGAAGCATTAAAAGCTACCTGTGAGGCCGCGAGCAATGAAATTACGGAGGAAATATTCCAGTTCTGGAGTCAGAATAATGCATTAGAGGTTCTAATTGAAATTGATAATGCTAAGCCCAAAGATCCAGCACCGTTCAACTCCGGGATGGTGGCAGATATACGTATCAAAAATACAAATCACAAGGCGACATTACCTTTGTCGGAGCGCAGCGCAGGCTTCGTATGGTTCTTCTCCTTCCTAGCTCAGTTCAAGCAACTAAAGCGAACGCCGGGCAATAACAACGCCATCGTCTTACTGGATGAGCCCGGACTCACTCTCCATGGCAAAGCGCAAGGAGATTTGCTGCGCTACATCATTGAGCGTTTACTACCAGACCACCAAGTAATTTTTACAACTCATTCGCCCTTTATGGTTCCCATGGAGCGCCTTGCAGACGTTCGGATAGTGGAAGATGTGATCGTAGAACAAAAAGGGAAACGACCAGAGGTTAGGGGGACCAAGGTTAGTTCCGAAGTTCTTGAGGTAAATGACGACACTCTATTTCCGCTTCAAGGAGCACTAGGATATGAGATTACTCAATCACTCTTTATCGGTGCAAATACACTACTAGTTGAAGGTCCATCTGACATTCTTTATCTACAGGTTCTGTCGCAGGCGCTGAATGCTCGACACCGTGAAGGGCTAAGTGCAAAGTGGACACTTTGCCCATCTGGCGGTATTGATAAAATCGCGCCATTTGTCAGGTTATTCGGCGGTAATCGATTAAACGTTGCAGTGCTCTCGGATATTGCTAATGGCGATAAGTCAAAAATTGAAAAACTGAGAAAAGCTGAGATATTAAAAACTGGGCACTTCTATACTTGCGCAGATTTCACCAATCAAGAGGAGTCTGATGTTGAGGACCTTTTTGAACCAAGCCTTTTTGTAGAAATGCTTAATGGGGCCTACAGTTTGACCAAAGCGAACAAAGTTTCTCTTGAGCGCCTCGATAGCACAAATGTGACTTCACGTATCGTTAAGAAAACGGAAGCGCTCTTTAGACTGATGCCGGATTCAATACCCGAGTTCAGCCACTATGGGCCCGCTCGCTGGCTACTGGAGAATCCTTCTTTCCTCAATGGGGACTCGCCAAGCGTTAATGCGACACTTGCCAGATTTGAAGACATCTTCAAAAAGTTCAATTCACTTCTAGCTTAGACTGTTTAGAGCTTGCATCGTGAAAGCGCCGAATAACAAGCACATGCAGTTCGCGCCCAGCGGCGCCGGACGCACATACTTGCGCCACTGTTGTGGGAGTTGTGTGTCATTAGGGAGCTGTGTCTAATGTCGAAGCGAAAGTTACTCACCGTTGGCTTTCAACTTGCGAGTGACGACTGCGAGTATGCGAAGTTTCGATCCAAGACCTCGCTTCTCGATTGGGATATTGTGCTCTTTAGGTTTGCCATTAATGAGCACTTCTATTCAAGCGGTGATACCCATCAAGGCAAGCCCAGTCTTAACGATGACGCCTCGTTTCAACTGAAAGACTACTGTGCACATTGGCGCAAAGAAATTAAACAAGCGGTTGAGGCTGGAAAGACGGTCCTTGTTTATCTTCCGCCGCTTGAGGAGGTTTTCGTTGATACTGGGCAAAGGTCCTATTCAGGGACCGGCCGAAATCAGCGCACAACTCGGCACGTGACCTCGTTTAACAACTATGAGGTTATACCCGCTAATTTATCGCCTGTTACCGCATCCGGATCACGCATCAAACTCGCTGCAAAGGGAGCAGAGGAGGTGAGCGCTTATTGGCATGAGTTTGGATCGATTTCGAAGTATGAGGTGATTTTAGAAGGTTCTGATGGGCGCCCATGCTTACTAACTGCATCAGGTGACAAACCGGTTGGTCTAATATTCCGAAGCAGGGCAGCAAATGGAACCCTCTTGCTTCTGCCTGACATTGACCTATTTCCAGGTGGTTTTATCGATGAAGAAGGTAACTGGACCAAAGAGGCAGATCAATTTGCAGCGAGATTCGTGAAAACGGTAGTTGCGCTCGATAGATCGCTGGCTTGTTCAGGGGAAAGTACTCCCGAACCTGACTGGGCCTCTGACGACAGATTTTCGTTGCCGGCTGAGAAGCCGCTTATGGTGAAACTACTAAAGACCGAACAGAGACTGGAGGCAGCTCAACGCGTCAAAGATGACACCCTTGCTGAGATTGAAAAGGCGGGCGCACTTCGAGCCCTCGTTTATGAGAAAGGAAAGCCGCTCGAGCGAGCAATTATCGAAGCACTGCGAGTGCTCGGATTCTCCGCCGAGCCTTTTCAAGATGCCCAATCAGAGTTCGATGTCGTATTCGAATCACCTGAGGGTAGGCTAATCGGTGAAGCGGAAGGTAAGGACAATAAAGCAGTAAATGTTGAAAAGCTTCGTCAACTGGCGATGAACATCCATGAGGATCTCCAGAGGGCAGAAGTTAATGCTCCCGCCAAGGGAGTGCTTTTCGGTAACCCTTTCCGGCTGAGCCCGCCGGAAGAGCGGGATGTAGCGTTTACTACAAAATGTGAGACAGCTGCAAAATCATCCTCGACTGCGTTGGTTCCCTGCCCAGAGCTATTCAAGGTTGTCCGCTACTTACTATCGAAGAGGAACGCGAGCTTCGCTCGTAGATGTCGTCTTGCGATCATTAGAGCAGCGGGAGTAGTTGAGTTCCCGGAGGTGCCGCCAGAAGCTAATGCTATTTCAGATGATGTGGCGGAGGAGCAGTGATGCACATTTGAGTAGCAAGTAGTTTTAGAGTCCAATCTCTTTCTCAAAAATTGGATATGAAAAAACGTTTTATTCAGGAGCAAAATACTGACTTTTTATCACTTTGAGGCTGCATGATTTAAGGCATAAAGCGGCTGGGAGCTTCTTTGCGAAAAGCCGAAATACGTCGCAGGCCACAGCCATGAATGGTCGCAAAGATCTGAAAATACTTAAGCGATATGCTCAGATTAAGTCTCATGATATGACTTTGAAACTGAGTTAGTCTTAGCAATACAGAAGGTGTGATTGATACAAGGATTTTGTTGATGGGCGTTGTAAATCAAAGCAGTACTTTAAAAGATTTAGAAAAGACTCTTTGGGCCACAGCTGACAAGCTGCGCGCCAATATGGATGCCGCCGAGTACAAGCACATCGTACTTGGATTGATCTTTCTCAAATATATCGCTGATAGTTTTGCTGCGCGCCGCCAAGAGCTGGTGGCCCGCTTCACCAATCCGGATGATGACTATTTTCTTCACGACTGTGACGATGAGTTGCTGGCACAAGAGCTTGAAGACCGTGACTACTACCGTGAAGTGAATGCCTTTTGGGTGCCTGAAGTGGCGCGTTGGGAGGCTCTGCGTGCTGCTGCTAAACAACCCGACATTGGCAAGCGCATCGATGAAGCGCTAACGGCTATCGAACAAGAGAATCCGAAGCTTAAAGGTATTTTAGATAAGCGCTACGCCCGTGCCCAGCTGCCGGATGGCAAGCTTGGTGAGCTGGTGGATATGATTTCTACCATCGGTTTTGGTGGTAATGCCAATGATGCCCGCGACTTGCTTGGTCAGGTCTATGAGTACTTTCTAGGCATGTTCGCCAGCGCTGAAGGCAAGCGTGGTGGGCAGTTCTACACGCCAGCCAGCATCGTAAAAACGTTGGTGGCTGTGTTGGCTCCGCACCAAGGCAAGGTCTATGACCCTTGTTGTGGCTCTGGCGGCATGTTCGTGCAGTCGGAGCGTTTTATTGAGGCACATGGCGGCAAGCTGGGTGATGTGTCTATATATGGGCAGGAAGCGAATCCGACCACTTGGCGATTGGCAGCGATGAACCTCGCCATTCGAGGTATCGATTTTAATTTGGGCCGAGAACCCGGCGACACTTTTACGCGTAACCAGCATGCTGACTTGCGTGCAGACTTCATCCTTGCCAATCCGCCATTCAATATTAGCGACTGGTGGCACGGCAGCTTGGAGGGCGACCCGCGTTGGGTCTATGGAGACCCACCTAAAGGCAACGCCAATTATGCGTGGCTGCAGCATATGCTTTACCACCTCAAGCCTACTGGCCGCGCTGGTATCGTCCTAGCGAATGGCTCGATGAGCTCAAATCAGAATAACGAAGGTCTTATTCGCGCGGCAATGGTTGAAGCAGATGTGGTTGAAGTGATGATCGCACTGCCGGGGCAGCTGTTCTTCAATACTCAAATTCCGGCCTGCTTGTGGTTCTTGGCCAAGCAGAAGAAGCGCAAAAGTGAAGTGCTGTTCATTGATGCTCGCAAACTGGGCAAGATGATCTCGCGTGTGCAATCGGATTTGGATGAAGATGTGATTACACGTATTGCTGAGACTGTGGCTGCTTGGCGGGGTGAAGTAGAAGAGGGAGCGATCATTTTTGAATATGCAGATGTGCCGGGCTTCTGCCGCAGTGTGCCGCTAACCGAGATTGCTCAGCATGGGCATGTGCTGACGCCGGGGCGTTATGTAGGCGCGGAAGATGTTGAGGATGACGAAGAAGCCTTCGACGAAAAAATGCGCAAGCTGACCCAAAAGCTGAGCGAGCAGATGGCCAAAGGCGTTGAGCTAGATTCGTTGATTCGACGGAAGCTGGAGGGGCTGGGGTATGAGCTCTGAGTGGTCGACCGGAAAACTTGGGGAGTTTATTGAGTTAAAGCGTGGCTACGACTTGCCTCAAGCCAAGCGCCAGCCAGGGGAAGTTCCGCTAGTCTCATCATCTGGTGTAACTGATCAGCATAACGTTGCAATGGTCAAAGGGCCGGGTGTAGTGACTGGTCGATACGGCACCATTGGGCAGGTTTTTTATGTTGAAGAGGACTTCTGGCCACTAAACACTACGCTTTACGTGAGGGATTTTAAAAATAATGACCGCAAGTTTATTCATTACTTTTTAAAGATGCTGGATTTTAATGCGTACTCCGACAAGGCTGCCGTTCCCGGGCTGAATCGCAACCATCTACACGAAGCTGTTGTGTCGATTCCGCCAGTCCACGCTCAGTACAATATAGCTGCCTTTCTAGGGTCTCTCGACGACCGCATTATTCTCTTGCGAGAAACCAACGCCACGCTCGAAGCCATCGCCCAAGCGCTTTTCAAGTCGTGGTTTGTCGACTTCGACCCCGTGCGCTCCAAGATGGAAGGCCATATGCCTG
>CAMTYC010000007.1:0-8692 GCA_947085865.1 uncultured Moraxellaceae bacterium | reverse complement strand
CGCTCACATAAATCAATTACATTCATCTGGTCAGTCTCCAAAGTTATCAAAACACAAGATGTCACCTATGTGTCTTGGACACTGCTCAGACGAATTTGTTACGCCGTCTTAGTGCGTTATTTCTAAATCCGGGTCTAAGAAGCCACCAGACTGGCGCGCCCACAGCTGCGCATAAAGGCCATTGGCGGCCACAAGTTCATCATGACTACCACTTTCTACAACGCGCCCCTGATCCATCACAATCAAACGATCCATGGCCGCAATAGTGGATAGTCGATGCGCAATCGCGATTACGGTTTTGCCTTCCATCAATCGATACAGATTTTCTTGAATGGCGGCTTCAACTTCCGAATCGAGTGCCGATGTCGCCTCATCCAAAATCAAAATCGGCGCATCTTTTAACATGACACGAGCAATGGCGATGCGTTGGCGCTGACCGCCCGATAACTTCACACCACGCTCGCCGACATGAGCGTCATAACCACAGCGGCCTTTGGCATCTTTTAACGCCATAATAAAATCATGGGCCCTTGCCTGCTTCGCGGCCTGCTCGACTGAGGCCTGGTCAGCATCTGGTCGACCATAGGCAATATTGTCACGCACAGAGCGGTGTAATAACGAGGTATCTTGCGTCACCATGCCGATATGCTCACGTAGTGAGTCCTGCTTGACCTCAGCAATATCATGACCATCAATTAAAATACGGCCATCGGCCAAGTCATAAAAACGCAGCAGTAAATTCACCAGTGTCGACTTGCCCGCACCGGAGCGGCCAACTAAACCCACTTTTTCACCCGCTTTAATCTGCAGATCTAAGCGCTCAAATACGCCACTTTCGTGACCATAATGAAAGCGCACTTGGTCAAAATTAATTTCGCCATAAGGCACGGCTAGTGCCTGCGCATCTGGCTTGTCTTCCACCACTTGCGGCAGCGCAATCGAGCCCATGCCATCTTGCACCGTGCCAATATTTTCAAACAGTGATGACACTTCCCACATAATCCATTGCGACATACCCGATAGACGCAGCACCAAACCAATGGCTACCGCAACGGCACCCACGCTGAGCGCCTGACCCAGCCACAGCCAAATTGCCAGACCGCCAACCGCCAGCAACAACAAAGAGTTCAAGCTATACAAGGTTAGGTTCAGTTTGGTCACTAAGCGCATTTGTGCATAAACAGTCGACATAAACTGACTCATGCCTTCTTGCGCGTAACTGGCCTCACGCTGTGCATGAGAAAACAATTTCACGGTTTGAATATTGGTATAACTATCCACAATACGACCTGTCATGGTCGACCGGGCATCTGCTTGTGCTTTGGATATCTTGCCCATGCGTGGCACAAAAAAACGCAGCATAGTGACATAACATACTAGCCACACTAGCAACGGTGCGGCCAAACGCCAATCCGCGCTGGCAATAATCACCACGGTGCCCAAGAAATAGACCGTGACATAGTTCAGGACATCAAACAGTTTGATCACGCACTCACGTACCGCCAACGCCGTTTGCATCAGCTTAGTGGCAATGCGACCAGCAAACTCATCCTGATAAAAGGCCATGGATTGGCGCAATAAATAACGATGCACCAACCAGCGAATACGCATGGGGTAATTGCCCATCAAGGTTTGATGATTCAGCATCGATTGCACAAACACCAAAATGGGTAGGGCCACAACCACCGTAACCATACCCACTAATGGCCAAAACTGTGCCTGCAAAAACGTCTCGCGATCTTGCACAGATAACCAATTAACAATGTCGCCCAAAAAGCTGAACAGCCACACCTCTGCAACGGCAATCACACTCATAAATGCCGCTGACATAAAAATCCAAGGCCAAGCACCTCTGGAATAGTGCAGACAAAATGCCACCAGCGTTTTTGGCGGTTGCTCGGGCACTTCAATGGGAAAGGGATTTAATCGACGCTCAAACCACGCAAACATGCTATTCACCTGATCAATGTTAGCCATAGTCTAACAGCTAGATTTATGATTACTGCTTTGACAAGCAGCAAAGAGACAACGCATGAGCGCGTTACGTTATATCGCAGGCTATCCCGATAACTTACAGCAGCAGGTAAAAAGCCTAATCGAGCAACAACGACTGGGTGACTACCTACAAACACGTTATTCGGAATATCACAGTATTCAAAGTGATAAAGCCCTGCATGCACATGTAGACGCCATGAAGCAGCGCTTTTTACGTCATGCACCACCGATCAATAAGGCTCATTACGACAGCAAACTCGACGTCATTCACAATGCCCTAGGCCTGCACACACGCCGCTCACACAATCACGGTGGCCAGCTAAAAGCGCGCAAAGAAATTCGTATTGCCGCTGTTTTTAAAGAACTACCGGCAGTGTTTTTAGACATGATTGTGGCGCATGAGCTAGCTCATTTACGCGAGCTTGATCACAACAAGGCGTTTTATCAGCTCTGTGAACATATGCAGCCGGGTTATGCCCAGCTGGAGTTCGATTTGCGCTTGTTTTTGATTTGGCGTGAGCTGGAAAAATAAAAACCCCGCCTAGTTTTCACTAGACGGGGTTTTATTCAGCGGGAAAAACGTGAATTAGATAAGTTTTTCTAACTGAGGAACGATGTCGAACAGATCGCCCACGATGCCATAGTCGGCAACGGAGAAAATCGGTGCTTCTTCGTCTTTGTTGATAGCAACAATTACTTTCGAGTCTTTCATACCGGCCAAATGCTGAATGGCACCGGAGATACCGGCAGCAATGTAGAGCTGAGGAGCAACTACTTTACCGGTTTGACCCACTTGCATGTCGTTAGGCACAAAACCAGCGTCAACGGCGGCACGTGAAGCACCTACAGCAGCACCGAGTTTGTCGGCCAAGGTGTAGAGAATGTTGAAGTTCTCACCGTTGCCCATGCCACGACCACCCGATACCACAATTTTGGCACCGGCCAGCTCTGGACGCTCAAGCTTAGCAATTTCTTCGCCTTTAAATGCTGAGCTACCAGCATCGTGAGCAGCAGCCACAGCTTCAACAGCAGCAGAACCGCCAGTAGCAGCAACGGCGTCAAAGTTGGTTGGACGCACAGTGATAACTTTGATGCTGTCTGATGACTGCACTGTCGCAATGGCGTTACCAGCGTAGATTGGGCGCTCAAAAGTATCGGCAGACACAACTTTCGAAATTTCCGAAATTTGTGCTACGTCTAACAAAGCGGCCGCACGTGGCAGCATGTTTTTGCCGTTAGTGGTTGCTGGCGCCAGGATGTGGCTGTAGCCCTTACCTAACTCAGCAACTAACAAACTGACGTTTTCAGCCAATTGATGACCATAAGCAGCATTGTCAGCGATCAGCACTTTGCTTACGCCTGCAATTTGAGCAGCAGCATCAGCAGCAGCTTGGCAACCAGCACCAGCAACTAACACATGAATGTCACCGCCAATGGCTTGAGCAGCAGCAACGGTGTTCAGTGTGGCGCCTTTGATGGCGGCATTATCGTGTTCAGCGATTACGAGAATAGACATGATCAGATCACCTTCGCTTCGTTCTTCAGCTTGTCGACCAGCTCTTCCACTGTCTTCACTTTAATACCGGCAGAACGCTCGGCAGGTGCTTGCACCTTCAGTGTTTTCAGACGTGGGCTGACATCAACACCAAAATCGGCTGGGGACTTGATGTCCAACGGCTTTTTCTTGGCTTTCATAATGTTTGGCAATGACGCATAACGTGGCTCGTTCAAGCGCAAGTCAGTGGTCACAACGGCAGGCAGTGTCAGCTCAACAGTTTGCAGACCACCGTCGATTTCACGGGTTACTTCTGCTTTGTTGCCTTCAACTTTAACCACCGAGGCAAATGTGCCTTGGCCATAACCAGCTAATGCAGCCAGCATTTGACCAGTTTGGTTGTTGTCACCATCAATGGCTTGTTTGCCAAGAATGACTAAACCAGGCTGTTCTTGGTCACAAATTGCTTTCAAAATTTTAGCAATTGCCAAGGGCTCTGCGTCTGGGGCTTCAACCAAGATGCCACGATCAGCACCTAAAGCCATAGCTGTACGTAACTGCTCTTGCGAGTTAGTTGCGCCAACTGACACAGCGATAATTTCGGTAGCAATGCCCTTTTCTTTCAAGCGAACGGCTTCTTCAACCGCAATTTCGCAGAATGGGTTCATCGCCATTTTGACGTTAGCCAGCTCAACGCCGGAGTTGTCCGCTTTCACACGAACTTTTACGTTGTAGTCGACAACGCGTTTGACAGCTACCAGAACCTTCATGGAATCCTCAGCTTCTTGGTCAATGACAGATTAATTATGCGCAAGGCAACGTTTCGGTTGCCTAAAAGGCCAGCTATCTTGCCGCCTGATACCTCAGAGGTCAACCATAACCCACCCTCTCTAGGGTATTAGCGACGTAAAAAACGACAAGATGGCATTACTTAGACAAACCCAACACCCTTTTATTGCCCATACGCACGGCGATATTTAGCAAAAAGTCCAAAAATGGCTCTTGCTCACCAACAAATTGCGCATAGAAACCAGACTTCATCAATGCCGATGCACCATGCGCCAAGGCCCACGCCGCGGCAATATGATAGGTAGGATCAACATCGGCCAGTTTGCCAGCGTCAATTTGCATTTGCACCATCGAGCAGAGCTTTTCCATATTGGATTGACGAATGGCATGCAGTTTTTCCACTAACTCAGGCACGGCATTGTCAGCGACCATCTTGCTCTCAAGACGATCAAACAACAGGTATTTGTCGGCGTCTTGCACACGAAACGTGAAGTATTCACGTACCAACGACTGCTTATCTTCCGAAATATCGATGCGGCGAAATAAATCCGCCAGCTCTTCTTCATAACGAATCATTAGCAGCAGATAAATTTCGTTTTTGGTTTCAAAGTGCTTGTAAATGGTGCCTTTACCAATTCCCACTTTGTCGGCAATCATTTCAACCGTGACTTTATCTTCACCCTGCTCCATAAATAATGCTTGCGCACTATCAAGAATGGCCTGTTCGCGTTGACGAAATTCGCGAGCCTTTTGGGTGGCGCGTGCCAGATCAGTCATGATGTCTCCGAGTTATTACCGCTAGATGCTTGATCAATCGAAAGTTTAACGTGATCCAACAAATGGCGGTAGTGTATCCAGACGAAACAGTCGCTGATAATTAGCCGTGGTGGCCGCTGCTAACTCATCAATCGATATGCCACGCAACTCTGCGATACAAGCAGCCGTATCTGGCAAATAAGCTGGCTCATTGGGACGGCCGCGATTTGGGGCCGGTGCTAAGTACGGTGCATCCGTTTCAATTAATAAACGGTCAAGCGGCACAAGCTTTGCCACTTCTTTTAATTCCTGTGCCTTATTGAAGGTCACAATGCCCGAAATCGAGATGTAATAACCTAAATCAAGCGCCGCTTTGGCCGTGTTCCAATCTTCAGTAAAACAATGCATAACTGCCCGCTCTGCACCTTCAGCAGCCAACTGCGCCAAAACGTCTTCACGAGATGCGCGGGTGTGAATAATTAACGGTTTGCCGGTGCACTTAGCCACTTCAATATGGGTTGAAAACATGGCCTGCTGCTGTGCTTTGGTGCTGGCATCATGAAAATAATCCAGGCCGGTTTCACCAATACCAATCACTTTTGGGTGTGCCGCCAGTGTTAATAACTCATCAACACTAGGCTGACGAGAGGCCGTATGGCATGGGTGCACACCAACGGTGGCAAAAACATCGTCATAACGCTCAGCAATACGCAGCACTTCTGGAAAGGTTTCCAACTCAATACTGATGCATAAAAAATGCCCAACACCGCGTGCACGCGCAGCCTCTAAGGCAGCATCGAGTGAACCGTTATGGCGATCTAACTTCAGACAGTCCAAATGACAGTGACTATCAACAAACACAGCACTTCCCCTTAACTTAATTCGGTCGCGTTAATGTGGCCCAACGCAGCCAAAGGCTCTCGGCTATAGTTTGCGCCTGCACATTGGTGGTGAGCAAACGTCGAGCTTCAATCACTTCAAACAACGCTTCTAACATGGCTTTGGCGCTAACTGTTTGTGCTAATTGCGCAATATCCATATGCAAATCTTGGTTCGCCGAGACGTAATCTGGCAGCATTTGCAGTTGCACGGCATCATCCAACACACTGTGCCAAGCACTCATTTGGTCTTCCGCATTTAACGACTGCCAGCTTGCAGCGGCCTGAAGAGGTGCACGCTTACGCGCCGCTACCGCAATCAAGTCGCCTAACACGCCAGCTCGAGCAGCAAACCAAGCACTTTGCGCCAACACTTGAGCCGCTTCTGGTGCGCCGCGACTTAAACGCCAAACGGTTTCACGCTGAAGCTCGTCAGTTATCGACTCGGCCAACCAAGCTTTTGCCACCTGCTCATCAGGAACCGTCAATGGCAGAAGCTGACAGCGACTGCGTATAGTGGGTAGTAACGCAGCAGGCTTATCCGTCAGCAGCAAAAATAGGCTGCGTTGGCCCGGCTCTTCTAGGGTTTTTAATAAGGCATTTGCTGATGATGTATTGAGCGCATCAGCCGGGCTTATTACCACGACCCGATAACCTTCCATTTGCGCGGTTTGATTCGCAAACTCAACCACGGCTCTGGCCTGCTCAATCTTAATGACTTTACTGGCTTTTTCACCGTCGGTATCAGGTGACACCCACATCAAATCAGGATGACTGCCTGCCTGTAACAGCTGACAACTTCGACAAACACCACAAGCACCATCCGCCGTTTTTTGCTGGCATAACTGCCACTGTGCCAACGCCCGTGCAAACACCTGTTTGCCCATACCAGCAGGTGCTGCCAACAATAAAGCATGTGGCATGCGGCCAGATTCAGCCAAGCGACACAAAGAAGACCATAGTCCCTTTTGCCAGGGATAAGCCCTTGCCATGGTCATGACAAACGCTCGATATACATATTCAGTTCATTATTTAAAGTAGCTTGCACCTGCGCCAAAGGCACACTGGCATCTATTACTCGAATACGCTCCGGCGATTGCTCTGCGCGCACAAGATAGCCCGCACGCACGCGCTCAAAAAAGCCCAACTGCTCTTGCTCAAAACGATCAAACGCCGCTCGTGCTTGTGCGCGCTGCATGCCTTCACTAACTGGCATATCCAGCAATAACGTTAAGCCTGGCTGCGCACCTTGCAGTACTAGTTGCTCAAGTTTAGCCACAATATCGGCCGACATGCCACGAGCACTAACTTGATAAGCATAGGTCGCATCCACAAAACGATCAGTCAAAACCCAAGCACCGCTGACCAAGGCAGGTTGTATAACTTGCTGCCAATGTTGCGCACGGGCGGCAAACAACATTAAAAGCTCAGTCATCACTGCAACCGGCTCTTGTCTAGGCGTCAATAACAACTGGCGCAGTTCTTCTGCCAAGGGCGTGCCGCCCGGCTCGCGGGTCACCACAACTGGCTCACCCGTTGCCCTTAGGCATTCAGCAACAAAGGCTAAATTTGTGCTTTTACCAACGCCCTCACCGCCTTCTAAGCTAATGAAGCGCTGCGTTAAATGGCTCATAAATCAACTCGGTAAAATTAACGCTGATAACGCTGTACCGCTTTCTTATGTTCTTCATAAGTGGCGGAAAAAATATGCTCACCCTTGTCATTGGCGACAAAAAATAAAGCATCGCCATCGGCAGGATGCAAGGCAGCATGAATTGATGCACGACCAGGCAACGCAATCGGTGTTGGCGGCAACCCATGAATACGATAGGTATTGTAGGGGTTATCGTCACGTAAATGAGAACGCAAAATACGGCCTTGAAATGAATCGCTTACGCCATAGATCACTGTAGGGTCTGTTTGCAAACGCATACCAATATTTAGGCGGCGCACAAACACACCCGACACACGGTGTCGCTCATCTGCAATACCGGTTTCCTTCTCAATAATGGAGGCCATAATTAACGCTTCATAAGGCGTTTTATAGGGCAAGTCTTTAGCCCTCTTGGCCCACTCGGTAGCCAATATATTTTTTTGGCGAAGATACAAACGGCGCAACACAGCAATATCGCGCTCACCTTCGGCAATGTCATAAGTATCGGGCGCAAACCATCCTTCTGGATGTGACTCACTGGCACCAATCGCCCGCATAATCTCGGCATCATCCATATCCGTAATGGTTTGCACGATGTCCTCGCGCTCAGCCAGCTGTCGGCGCAAATCACTAAAACGCTGACCCTCAATAATTCGTAACGGTGGATTGCCATCGGGCACACCGGCCAAGCGCACCACAAGCTGCTCTAGTGTCATGGGCGGCTTTAGCGTGAAGGTTCCCGGCCTCAATATCGCCTCTTGCGGGCGCAGCCATAACCATGCACGTAATGTAATCGGGTGCGTAATCAGATCTTTTTCTGCCAAACGATCAGCGACTTGATGCCAATTACTGCCGCGCTCAACCTTAAAGCGCAAGCCCTCCACCGGTAACGCTAATGACTGCACTAGGGTGCGATAGGCCAGCACCAAGATCAAAAAAGACAGTACATAAAATGCTCGGCGCAGGTAGCTCGACCGTGTTTTTTTAGTCATGAGTTGCAAACCAAGATGACACAATGGACTGACATTGTCGGGTTAGCGGCCCTACTTGCCAAGTTTTATCGCCCCAGCGCACCACAGGCCAGATGCCATACACGCTGTTGCAGAAAAAAATCTCATCCGCTTT
>CAMTYC010000006.1:0-6182 GCA_947085865.1 uncultured Moraxellaceae bacterium | reverse complement strand
GATACACCATAACCGGGGCGAATGATGTTAATCACGCGTAGGTTGTTTTCCTTGTACCACGCTTCATAAAGGTTATGGTCGGGAAGCCAACCCCCCAGCCCTTCCAACGAGAGTACTGGTCGGCCTTGCGGTGATCCGTATTCATACCAACTTAAAATTCTGCCGTCGGGTAATACCACGCGCTGTTCTTGCCCAGAAATAGAGAGCGCTTTTTGCGTGGCGTTCTGTAAAAACGAGTGCCCCATGGCCTGACTAACCAACTTCACCTGCGAGGTGGTATTGGTCTTCGACATGATCGATTTTAATTGCGAGCGCACCGTGTGTACGCTCACGCTTAATTGGTTGGCGCATTCGCTCAGGCTGCCTTCGCGGCACAACAAACTTAACAGTCTGGCCTCGGCGAATGTTAGCCCAAACACTTCTTGCAGCACTTCGGTAGAGGGTATGACTTTGTTGTCGCTGGATACCACCCAGATCACGGCGCGTAGTCGTGATATCGCACCGGTCGAATCTGACTTTGCTAGCGGAATACACAGCAGGGATAGGTTGCTGTGCGAAGAGCTTAGGATTTGAGTGTCGCGTCCGCCTTCCAGCGTTAGCACGCGTTTTAATGCGGCTTTCAGTTTAGGGTCTTGAAAATAGAGTCCGCCGTCGGGCGTTATTTGCACCGGCGTTTCTGCGTGCAGTAGTTGCTTAGCCGCTGCGTTGGCGTCGATCACTTGCATATGTTCATCGACCATCAACAATGGCCAAGGCATATTGTTATAGATGGTGTTGAGCGTGTCGCGCTGGTCTTCAAGAATATGAATGTAGTCGTTGTTGCGGGTGGCCCGCTCCAGGTGCGCGGTTAACGCTTCAATCACTTCAGGCGAATGAAAAATCTCTTGCCCATCCGCCGTGATTTCAGGTTGTGTCCACTCCGTAATCGCTTCTACAAGCGCCAGCCAATCCCCCGGATTGGTTGCAGACTCGTAAATTTTTCCGATTAGCTCATGGTCGGTATGCGGCATGCCTGCATCCTTATCGCTTAACGATTGGTAGTGGGCTTACCCAGAAACTACCCAAACCAAAGTCCCCATAAAACTCAACAAAACCAAATAACTCGGCAAAGTCGCCACTAAAATCGAACCCTTCACTCCACGCCCCAAGCGCGAGCCCATCATGAACGGATACAGCGCACGGGTTAACACATAAATGCCGCCACCCACGCTGGCAAATACCGGGCTAACAAACACCGCCACCAGCCATAACAGAATCAAAAACGGCGGCATGTGTTCCAGTTGGTTTAGCTGAAAGCGGTCGGCGGCCAGCATTTCGCGGTCTTGGCCAAAGTAGCGGTCAAACTTTTCACCGCGCTTAGCGTATTCGCGTGCTAAGCGGATTTTGGTGCGCGCCGCATTCACCACCATGCCGTAATACACCAGCAAGTAGGCTAGAGTAACCAGCAGGGGGCCCGTTTGGGTGGGCAGCTCTAATGGGTGCATGGGTTATTCTCGTGTGGTGGTGAATGCTTTCGAGTATATACGGCTAGCTGATGTTGCCCAGCTTGGATTGGATTAGGCGCTTAACGCTTTATGTCGCGATAAAAGTTTTCATGCGGGCCAATAGTCTCTAGGTAGATTAGCTTAACCCCGTCATCACGGGTGTAGCCCAGTAAGTAGAGTTGGCCTAGGCAGTGAAATTTGTAGACCCAGAGCTTGGCTAAGTCTCCTTTTTTCTGCTCACCCACGTAGGGGTCTTGGCGGATGGTTTCAACAGCGACATCAACGGCACCCACCATATTGTTTTGCAGTTTTTTGTAGGTTCTCGCAAAGCGTCGAGTTTGGCGAATTTCCCAGCTCATTTGTTGGTGGCCGAACGAGGCACAAAGGCACTGCTATCTTCATGTGGCTCTGCCATGCTCATCAGGCTTTCAGCAATAAAAGATGCAGGCAGGTCCGGGTTGTCTAGTGTGGCGCGCCCCACTTTGGCCCAAAACTCAAGTTGGCCTTGTACCGTGCGAAACTCTGCTTTAGCAGCAGCGCGGGCGGCGGTGACTAGGTCTTCGTCAATGCGAACGGAAATAGTGCTCATAAGGTATTTGCTCTGCCATGATTTACCACAATTGTAGTCAATCATCGCGTTTGGCGCAAACTAACGCTGACAAACCCCACAATACACCGTGCTTCTTCCCGTCACCCGTACTTCCTTCAGGGCTTTGCCACAGGTCACACACGGCAAGCCCGCTCGGCCATACACGGCCAAGGTTTGTTGAAAATAGCCGGGTTCACCATTGCCGTTCACAAAGTCGCGTAGGGTGGTGCCGCCTTGGGTAATGGCTTGCGCCAAAATGCTGCGCACGGCCGCGCTTAAGCGCTGGTAGCGTTCGGCACTGATGCGACCAGCAGGGCGCAGCGGATGTATGCCGACCTGAAACAGTGCTTCGTTGGCGTAAATGTTGCCCACACCCACCACCACGTGGTTGTCCATCAAGAAGCTTTTAATGGGGGTGGTTTTGCCACGGCTTAGGCGAAATAGGTGCTCGTCACTGAAGTCATCACTCAGCGGTTCTGGGCCAAGGTGTTTTAACAGGGCGTGTTGTGAGGGCTCTTCGGTGAGCCATAAACAACAACCAAAACGACGCGGGTCGTGAAAGCGTAATTCGAGGGTGCTATCACCTTGCAGTGACCAGATTAAGTGGTCGTGAGTTTTGAGTGGGGTGTCGGGGGCGCATAGGCGTAGGCTGCCGGACATGCCTAGATGCAGTAGCAAGCAGCCGATGTCGGTGTGAATCAATAAGTATTTGGCGCGGCGTTCAACACGGCGAATGGGCTGGCCCAACAAGGTGGTCGGCAAGTGTTCGGGCACCGGCCAGCGCAGGCGGCCGTTGCGAATGCGTAGCTGACCAAATTGACGCCCCACCAGCCACGGCGAGATGCCGCGGCGGGTGGTTTCAACTTCGGGAAGTTCAGGCATAACCTACTCAGTGATGGCTGTGGCCTGAATGATCATGGTTGTGATCTAGTGCTTTTAACCAGGCCTGAATTTGCTCTTCAGTAGGTGGTTTGGCTGGGCGACGACGCAGCGCACGCAGCATGGTAAGCACCTGAATTACGGCCAAGCGGCAATTACCGCAGCGCAGCAAATGCCAGACCACCATTAAATTGACGCGCATGGGCAATGCGCCGGACAAAAACTCCGTGGCGTTTGAGCCAACATCCCGACAATTTAGCATTCGCCCGTCTCCTCGTAGTGCGACACCATGGTAAATACCCGTATTCGGGCACGGTGCAGCAACACCCTGAAGTTAGACGGCGAAATGTCCAAAGTGTTACAGATTTCGCTGGGCGAAAGTCCTTCAATATCTTTTAGCGTAATCGCCAGTCGCTGGCCTTCCGGCAAGTCTTCTAGGTGATGGTCTAAACATTCTTGTAAAACATGGGCTTGCAGCAATGCATCCGGCGTGTCGTCGGTCCATTGCTGAAATTGCACATGCCACTGTGTGCCAAACTTTCCGCCCGGCACAAAAGCGTCAGCCAGTGGGTCGTGCGCAGCTTCTAGGCCTTCAAACGAAACTTCGCGGCGGTGGCTGCGAATGGCGTTATAGGCTTTGTTGATGGCAATGCGAACCAGCCACGTTTTTAAGCTGGCTCGGCTTTCAAAGTCTTTCAGCGCGGCAATAGCCGAAATCCAAGCTTCTTGCACGGCGTCTTCGGCGTGTTGGGTGGTGATGCTGCGTGCCGCGGCTAGCATGGCGCCACCATAACGGCGCATGGCCTCACGGTAGGCGTTGCGATCGGCGACTTTAAGCGCAGAAATCAGCTCTTTTTCCGATATATCGGCGAAGTTCAGCGTCGTTGTGGCCATAGTTGCTCTTTATTAGTGGTGTTTTCCGGCCCAGTCTCGAGCAAATTGGTGTGCTACACGGCCACTACGCGAGGCGCGGGTTTGTGCCCAGCGTAGGCTTTCGCCACGAACGCGGTCATCCCATATGTTGTAACCCAGTTTGCGTAGGTGGTGTTGCACCATCTGTAAATAGTTGTCTTGGTTAAAGGCTAAAAACGACAGCCACAAACCAAAACGCTCGGACAAGGAAATCTTTTCTTCGGTGGATTCACCAGCATGCACTTCGTCATCAATCCACTGAAAGCCGGCATTGTCGCTATGCAGTGACGGCATTAAATAACGGCGGTTGCTGGTGGCGTAAATCACCACGTTGTCTGGTGCTTCTTCAATGCCGCCATCCAGCGCTGTTTTTAGCGCGATTAATGCTGGGTCGGCAGCGGCTACCGAGAAGTCATCAACATAAATAATGTAACGCTCGGCGCGGCCACGCAGCGGCGCCACAATATCGGGCAAGTCCACTAGGTCGTGTGGGGCGACTTCAATCAGGCGCAGGCCTTGGTCGGCAAAGCGGGTTAACAAAGCTTTCACCAAGGTCGATTTGCCGGTGCCGCGAGCGCCGGTTAACAACACATGGTTGCAGGGCTTGTTTTGCACAAACTGCTCGGTGTTGGCCACCAACACGGCTTTTTGCCGGTCGATGCAAAGCAAGTCGTCGAGCTGTGGCAGGTGCACGGCGGTGATGGGAAGTAGTTGCTGATGACGCCAACGCAGGGCAAGGCTGTGATCTAGGCTGGGTGGCATCTAGTGGGGCCGCTTATCAATTAGTATGAAATAACTGTACCGAATAAGCGGGTGTCTGAGAAGCAAAGTCTTGTTAAACACAGGCCATAAAAAAACCCGCCGAGGCGGGTTTTTCTGACACCGTAAACGCTAAGGCTTACTTGATCTTCGCTTCTTTGAAGATCACGTGCTGGCGAATTTTTGGATCAAACTTTTTGATCTCCATTTTCTCCGGCATGGTGCGCTTGTTTTTGGTGGTCGTGTAGAAATAACCGGTGCCAGCTGTGGACACGAGACGGATTTTGTCACGCATGATTAATCTCCTTAGACCTTAACGCCTTGAGCGCGCAGATCGGCAACGATCACGTCAACACCCAATTTGTCGATAGTGCGCATACCTTTAGGGGTAACACGCAGGCGTACAAAACGCTTCTCGCTTTCCAGCCAGAAACGATGGTAATGCAGATTCGGCTCGAAGCGGCGCTTCGTTTTATTGTTAGCGTGCGATACGTTGTTTCCAACCATCGGACGCTTGCCGGTAACTTGGCAAACTTTGGACATAATGTCTCTCCACAATGCGATTCAACTCGCCGCCCAGCGGCGGCTGACAGCAAGGGCGCGATTTATACCAGATGAGCGCCCTGGCTTCAATGAAAATGCTGAAATTTTGTGCCTAATAGGCATTTCGTCCGACGATGACCGGCCAGTAACGGCGAAAATTGAGTACAATCCGCGCCCGGCATTATCCCTTAAGTTGAGTTCGGAGTCTGCTATGACGCAAATAACCGTGCTGGATGCACTAATTATTGGTACTGGTTTTGGCGGCATTGGCATGGCCATTCAGCTGCAGCAGAAGGTTAGCACAAATTATCTGGTGCTTGAAAAGGCCGATGACGTCGGTGGCGTGTGGCGCGACAACCGTTATCCCGGTGCCGCCTGCGACGTACCTTCGCATTTATATTCTTTTTCGTTTGCCGAATTTGATCGCTGGTCGCGCAAATTTGCCGGCCAAGCTGAAATTCATGGCTACTTACGCCATTGTGTCGATCGTTTTGGCATTGCCGAGCGTATTCGCTTTAATCAAGAAGTTGATACTGCCGACTTTGATGCCGACAAAGGCATTTGGACTGTGGTGACCCGCACTGGTGAGCAATACCACGCGCGTGCCGTGATTTGTGCCATGGGCCAGTTAAACCGCCCAGCCTATCCAAAAGTGCCGGGCATCGATGCCTTCCAGGGCGAGGTGTTTCACTCAGCGCGCTGGCGTCATGACATCGACCTTTCCGGCAAACGCGTGGCGGTAGTCGGCACCGGTGCCAGTGCGATTCAGTTTGTGCCAGAGATTGTGCCCCAAGTGAAAAGCTTGGTGCTGATGCAGCGTTCGGCACCCTATGTTATTGCCAAGCCAGACCGTCCTTATGCCGCTGCCGAGCAGCAATTATTTAAGCGCCTGCCCAAAGTGTTAACCGGCAGCCGTGCTCTGCAATACGTCACCCATGAATACCGTGCCTTGGCCTTTACCTCATTAAAGCAAGCCATGGCGGTGGTGAGCCTGCAGTACAAAGCGTTTTTGCGTT
>CAMTYC010000005.1:0-8313 GCA_947085865.1 uncultured Moraxellaceae bacterium | reverse complement strand
GCCTTTGCCTACTTTGTCACGCTACCAGCCATACTTGGCTTTTTCACCACGATAGGCCCCAGTGAAGTGGCCATCATGACTGACATCAATCTCTACCTGAGTTTTGTGCTGAAGTTGTTTGTAGTGTTTGGCATTACCTTTGAGATCCCCATCGCCATTATTATTTTAGTCGCTGCCGGCTTAACAACCCCCGCCTCACTGGCTGAAAAGAGACGCTATATCATCGTCGGCTTTTTTTCGCTGGCCATGTTTTTCACCCCGCCCGACGCATTATCGATGATTATGCTTGGTGTGCCGATGATCTTACTGTTTGAAACGGGGTTGTTTGTTTCTCGTTTTTTTCATAAGCAGCCCAAGATTGATACAGAGTAACTTATCGTTTTTTATTGTATAGATTGTGTATTTCTGGCTTCCAAAATAATACAAAAAGACTAACCTGCGCTTACAAAAGCTTCGTCCATCCCCTGAGGTCATTATGCAAATAAAAATCCTAGCCTTGGCTGCCGTTGTGGCGCTAGCAGGCTGTACAAACAATGAAGACGATATCAATTTAGGCTCACCAAACTCTGGCTCACCTGAAGTTGAACAGCCAGATGATGGCGGTAATGGCGGTAATGGCGGTAATGGCGGTAATGGCGGTAATGGCGGTAATGGCGATGGCGGCAGCACAACGCCGCCACCAAGTGCATCTACCTGTGCTGGCATTGAAGGTCCACTAGATGCTGTGCAATGCACCCTCAGCGAACAATTATTTGGGGCTTTGATCGATGGTGCATCAGCAGCTCCGGATCAACTCCCACTTGAGCAGCTTTTGACCTGTGTTGATAACACTGTATCAACACGTGCTCTTGATTTAGTTGATGCACTTGCTGCTAGCGCAGACCCATCCAGCCTTACTGATCCAGCGAATGCACCATTAGTTGCTGCAGTCACTGATTTACTAGGCTCTGTTGGAGGCCTATTACTATCTGCAGCCGGTCAAAACGATGGTAGCTGCCAGTTAGATCTAGCAGGTGGCGGTTTGCCAGGTGGTGGATCAGGCGGCGCACCGGGTGCTGATAGCATTCCTGGCCTTGATCAACTCATGGCATTGTTAGGTGGGGCCGGCGGTGGTGATGCCCCATTAGATCCTTCTCAATTAGCTGCTATTTCAGACGGCCTTCAATTACTCACTGCGCAAATTCGCAATGCTTCAGGTCCTGCTGAAGCAGCACCGTTAGTTCCAGAGGTATTAGAGCTGGTTGCAGATTTGATCGATGACCTCGGTGAAGTATTAAGTGACCCAACCGCGGCACCGAATAGCTTACAATTCCTAGTAACTAATTTAGCTGCAAACTTACAAGCTCTTCCAGAATCTCTGCTGGGAATTGGCGGCGGCGTACCCGGTGCGGGTGGAAACAACAATCCATTAGCTGAAATTCCAGTTGTTGGTGACATTATTGGCATGTTACTTAATGCTGGTGACAGCTTTGGAGGTTTATCGCCAACTGACAATTCTAACAACCCATTTGCAGGTACACCATTAGCTGATATTCCAGTAATTGGTGATCTACTGGGCGGAATTGTCGGTGGCTTGCTGGCTCTTGCACCGCGCTAATAACTAACCCATAAAAAAGGGCCAGCCAATCGCTGGCCTTTTTTATGGCTAATGTGTCTACAGACTGTGTAATAGCAAACTCTTGAGGCTGTTGTCATCGTAATTGGATGAATACTGTCGTCTGGTTTAAACGTGATTTACGACTGCATGATCATGCAGCCCTAACCCATGCAATGACTCATGGCGGCTCGGTGCTACCAGTTTATATTTTTGATCATGACTGGTGGTGCGCATTGGATGCCAGCTGGCGCCAATTAGGCTTTGTGCTTGAGTCTTTGGCTGACTTAGACCGTGCCTTAAGACGTTTGGGCTCTCGTTTGTATCTTATGACTGGTGAGCCCTTACAATGCCTACAAACACTCCATCAAGAGTTTCCTTTTCAAGCGCTTTACAGCCATCAAGAAACCGGCAATGCCATTAGCTTTGCCAGAGACCAACGCATAACGCACTGGTGTAACTCAGAACAGATTAAATGGCACCAGCCTCGCGCATTTGCGGTTTATCGTGGCCCACTCAATCGCGATCACTGGGATAAGCTTTGGCAGCAACACATGCAGCAGCCGGTGTTGCCAGCACCGTTAAAGCTGAACCTGCCACAATCCGCACCCCGCCCCATGCTGTGGTCTGAATGTCAGCAACTATTAGCAACATGGCCAATTCATGGCCGTGATATCGCTGAACGCCAACGGGGTGGTCGGCAAAATGCCTTGTTAGTCTGGCAGCAGTTTCTTCACGTCCGTGGCATTAACTATCGGCAATCGTTATCCAGCCCACTGCGTGCTGCACTTGGCAACTCCCGCCTCAGTGCTTATTTAACCTGGGGCTGTCTATCGCTACGTGAAGTTGTGCATGAACTTCAGCAACACAAACTGACACTGGCAAAAACACCTAATAATCCTTGGCATGCCGAGCTCAATGCCTTTAAGTCTCGCCTTCATTGGCATTGCCACTTCATTCAAAAATTCGAAACTGAGCCCGAGATCGAATTCCACAATATGAATCGTGGCTTTGATGGAATGCGAAAAGAAACCAGCTTAAGTAATGAGGAGAAGCTTCGACTGGATGCATGGTGCTCAGGCAAAACTGGCTACCCACTGATTGATGCCTGCATGCAGATGTTAATTCAAACCGGTTGGATCAACTTTCGTATGCGCGCCATGTTAATCAGCTTTGCAACACAACACTTATGGCTGCATTGGCGGCAACCGGGGCTGCACCTTGCCCGCCTATTTGTTGATTACGAACCCGGCATTCATTTTTCGCAATTGCAAATGCAAGCCGGCGTTACCGGCATTAATGCCTTACGTGTATACAACCCCGCAAAACAGCAACGAGATCAAGATCCCGATGGCGTATTTGTGAAGCGCTGGCTGCCAGCCTTGCGCAAGGTACCAACCACCTATTTGTGTGAGCCTTGGCGCATGCCACTGAGTGTGCAAGAGCGTGTAGGTTGCGTTATTGGGCACGACTATCCGGCACCGATTGTGGCTCATGAGGACGCTGCCAGATCAGCCAAGACTAAATTACACGCCTGGCGGCAACAGCCACAAACCCGAAGCCTAGCAGCGGAGGTTTTGCAGCAGCATGGCAGTCGCAAAAAAATGTCTCGCCGAGTAAAAGCCGCAAAAACAGCCGTTATCAATCGTGATCAACTCTCGCTCGATTTCATGTGAATGGTGTAAGGTTGGGTTATGAATATTGATCGAATTAAATCCCAACTAGCCCAGCTAATTGCCCTACCCAGCATTACTTGCACAGACCCGAAACAGGACATGAGCAATGTTGCTGTGGTTGAGCTTATTGCGTTATGGGCTCAAGACCTTGGTTTTCGCTGTGAAATCATGCCTGTGGCCAAGGGCAAAGCAAACTTAATTGCCACCTTAGGCGAAGGCAGTAACGGCTTAGTATTTTCTGGTCATACCGACACCGTGCCTTACGACCCTAGCAAATGGCAAACCGACCCATTCACATTAACCGAGCGCGATGGCCGCTGGTATGGCTTGGGCAGCACCGACATGAAAGGCTTTTTTCCATTAGCCTTAGCCGCGGCTGAAATTGCCGCCACCGCGGTACGTAATGGCCACCGCCTAAAAGCGCCACTGATTATTTTGGCCACCTGCGATGAAGAAACCAGCATGGCTGGCGCCCGCGCCTTGCTCGACTCTGGCAGACCTAAAGCACGCTTTGCCGTCATCGGCGAACCCACCAGCCTTAAGCCATTACGCATGCAAAAAGGCGTGATGATGGAGCGCATTATCATCGAAGGCCGTAGTGGTCACTCCAGTGATCCAAGTCTTGGTCACAATGCACTCGATGCCATGCACGATGTCATTAGCGAGCTAAAACAATATCGCCAAACACTGGCCGAAGAGTGGCATAACCCACTCTTCACTGTGCCCACGCCAACGCTTAATTTGGGCTGCATTCACGGAGGTGACAACCCCAACCGTATTTGCGCACAATGTGAATTGCAATTTGATTTACGCCCACTGCCCGGCATGGACATGGCGGAGTTACGTCATGCCATCCGCCAACGCATCAACCCGTTGGCAGAGCGCCACCACGTCAGCATTGTGCAGTCACCTCTGTTTGATGGCGTACCGCCGGTTGAAACCGCTGCAGACTCGCCCATCGTGACACTGGTTGAAAGCTTAACCAATCAAGTCGCTGGGGCTGCCGCCTTTGGTACAGAAGCACCTTATTTAAAGCAATTAGGCATGGATACCATCATCTTTGGTCCAGGCGATATCAACCGCGCACACCAGCCTGATCAGTACTTAAGCGTGGCCAATATCGCGCCAACTATCCGAACTTTAGAAACATTGATACAACGCTTTTGCCTGTAAGGCCGCAAGTCCTATACAATCAGTTTTTTAGACCATAGCAGGGCAGCATCTTGAGCAGCCAGAATCCATTCCAAGACACCATGTCGGACCAGTATGTGCACTGGTTCCGTAACTCCGCACCTTATATCAACGCACATCGCGGTAAGACCTTTGTTTTACTGTTTGGTGGCGAAGCGGTTAACCACGAAAACTTTCGCAATATCGTGCATGACATCGCGCTATTGCACTCACTGGGCATCAAGCTTGTGCTGGTTCACGGCGCGCGTCCACAGATTGACGAAAACCTAGTTGAGTACGGCTTAGAAACGCCTTACCACAATGGTCTGCGCGTCACGACACGGGCAGCGCTGCGTTGTGTCATGGATGCTGTTGGCGCCATTCGTTTAGAAATTGAAGCGCTGCTATCGATGGGGTTATCGAACTCACCCATGTTCGGCGCCAAGATCGATGCTGTGTCAGGCAATTTTATTACCGCCAAACCCTATGGTGTGCGTGATGGTGTTGACTTCTGTTTAACCGGCGAAGTGCGTGCGGTAGACACCGAAGTCATCAATAAAAATTTAGCCAGTCATCACATCGTCATTCTTGGCCCTACCGGCTACTCAACCACGGGTGAAGTCTTTAATCTGCTGGCTGAAGATGTCGCGGTATCGGTGGCGACCGCACTGCAAGCGGACAAGCTCATCTGCCTGGGTGAGCGCGAGGGCATTGTTGGTGATGATGACGAACGTTTATTGCGCGAAATGATCCCCAATGAGGTTGATCAGTTCTTACGTAACAAAACCTTAGACACCGAACTGTTGCGTCATATGAATGCCGCACGCGATGCCTGCCGTGAAGGCGTTAAACGCATACACATCATTTCCTATGCGCGTGACGGTGCCTTGCTGCAAGAGTTATTCACCCGTGATGGCTCCGGCACACTGATCACCCATGACCCCTACGAAGAAATTCGTACGGCAGAAATTGAAGATGTAGGCGGCATCATTGATCTGATCGAACCGTTAGAAGAAGAAGGTATTTTGGTGCGTCGTGAGCGTGAGAAGCTCGAAAACGAAATTTCTCGATTTGCGGTGGTTGAACGCGACGGCATGATTATTGGCTGTGCCGCACTGTACCCGCTACCGGTTATTTCAGGCGAAGATCCTGCCGGCGAAATTGCCTGCGTGGCAATACACCCTAACTACCGCAAAAGCGACCGTGGCAGCGAACTAATGACCTTCTTAGAAAAGCGTGCCATCAGCAAAGGCCTACGCAAGCTGTTCGTACTCACCACGCGCACCGGCTTATGGTTCCAAGAGCACGGTTTTGTTCCAGCATCTGTTGATGAGCTACCAAAATCGCGCCAATCACTTTATAACTTCCAGCGCAACTCGCTGGTCTTTAGCAAACCGCTTTAAGGACACTGTTTCATGACAAAAATCACCGACAATATGCGTAAGCACTCCTCACAGGTTGTTGATGGTGTAGAGGCCACACCTGCCCGCGCCATGCTGCGTGCTGTTGGCTTCACTGATGACGACTTTAAAAAACCACAGATCGGTATCGCTTCGACATGGGCCAATGTCACACCCTGCAATATGCACATTGACAAGCTAGCTGAAGAGGCCGAAAAAGGCGCCAATGACGCCGGTGGTAAAGGGGTTATTTTTAACACCATCACCATCTCTGATGGCATTGCCAACGGCACCGAAGGCATGAAGTATTCTTTGGTATCACGTGAAGTGATCGCCGACTCGATTGAAACCGTTGTAGGCTGTGAAGGCTTTGACGGCATCGTTGCAGTCGGTGGTTGTGACAAAAACATGCCCGGTTGCATCATCGGTATGGCACGCCTGAATCGCCCATCCATTTTTGTTTATGGTGGCACCATCAAGCCTGGTTATGGCCACACCGACATCATTTCGGTTTTCGAGGCGGTAGGTCAGCATGCCAAAGGCGACATCGACTTAATTCAAGTCAAACAGATTGAAGACACCGCCATTCCTGGCCCTGGCTCCTGTGGTGGTATGTACACTGCTAACACCATGGCTTCAGCCATTGAAGCACTCGGCATGTCACTACCGGGCTCATCAGCTCAAGATGCTATTTCTAGCGACAAAGCCTCTGACTGCTTCCGTGCCGGCCAACAAGTGCTGGAATTACTCGCGCGCGATATCAAGCCTCGCGACATCATGACGCGCAAGGCATTTGAAAACGCGATTCGTGTGATTATTGCTTTAGCGGGTTCAACCAACGGTGTCTTGCACTTATTGGCGATGGCACATGCAGTCGACGTCAAACTAACACTGGATGACTTTGTTGAGCTGGGTAAAACCACACCGGTTTTGGCCGACTTACGCCCGTCAGGCAAATACATGATGTCTGAATTAGTAGCCATTGGCGGTATTCAGCCGCTGATGAAGCGCATGTTAGATGCTGGCCTGCTTCATGGTGATGTGATGACTGTTACCGGCAAAACCATGGCGGAAAACTTAGCCGATGTTGCTGACTATCCTGAAGGCCAAGACATTATTCGTCCGTTTGATAACCCCATCAAAAAAGACTCTCACTTAGTCATTTTGAATGGCAACTTATCACCCACCGGTGCTGTGGCCAAAATCACCGGCAAAGAAGGTTTGTACTTTGAAGGCTCCGCTCGTGTCTATCACGGTGAAGAGGCTGCGCTAGCCGGTATTTTGAATGGTGAAGTGGTTGCTGGTGACGTTATTGTTATTCGCTACGAAGGCCCCAAAGGCGGCCCTGGCATGCGTGAAATGTTGTCACCAACCTCTGCCGTCATGGGCAAAGGACTTGGCAAAGACGTAGCCTTGATTACCGATGGTCGTTTTTCTGGTGGCTCACATGGTTTTGTGGTTGGTCACATCACACCTGAAGCCTTTGATGGCGGCCCCATTGCACTGCTTGAAAATGGCGACAAAATTATCATTGATGCGGAAACACGTGAAATTAGTGTGGCGGTCTCTGATGAAGAGATGGCAGCACGTCGTGCCAAGTGGGTTCAACCAAAACCTAACTACACACGTGGTGTTTTAGCAAAATATGCCAAGTTAGTTTCCAGTGCGTCTGAAGGCGCGGTTACCGACAAATAAGGTCTAACAGGGAGTAAATTATGGCATCGCTAAAAGGACTGCTTCAGCCTGCGCTGACCGGCCTACTAACGAGCGACGCCCTACTTCAAACGCGGCGCCAAGGGCTTGAAACTTGGCGACGTTTGGCGCGTTACCCACACCGTATTGGTGTGTGGTTACGTGCTGATGACCCCTACAGCTACTTATTGGCCCAAGCCTTATTGCAGTTCCGACAAGACTTTCCCGCGATTGTCTGGGAGCTGCATATGCTGCGTGGTGTTGATGAGCAAACCACCACAGAGCCTGAGCGTTTAGCACGTTATGCTTTTTTGGATTCGCAGCGTCTGGCCAGTTGGTTAGACCTAAAAGCACCCAGTGTTGAGCAACTCGATGCGGCACAACTAAAGCTCACCGAAGCGGCCTTGGTGGCAACATCGAGTCAACATGACACCGATGTGTTAAAGCAGGCGCACAAACTATTAAAAGCACTGTGGCAAGGTGACACTGAAAAGACTCAGGAGCTTACTCAGTCGATTAAGCTGCCTACACCACAAGATCTGAGCAAGCAGCTAAGCAATAATCGCGAGCAGCAACGTCGCCAAGGTCACTATGCTAGCGCCATGCTGCATTATGCCGGCGAGTGGTACTGGGGCGTTGATAGGCTTGGGCATTTAGCAGAGCGACTCAGCGATCTTAAGTTAGGCACTCCTACCCAACGTTGGCATTCCGATCTAGACACGCATTTTCTAAATAACGAGCCAACACAATTAGCCAGTATTCGTGCCAGCGAAGGTCGACT
>CAMTYC010000004.1:0-73191 GCA_947085865.1 uncultured Moraxellaceae bacterium | reverse complement strand
CCATTGGCAATTTCTAGAATCGTTGCGGCCTTTACCGATGCGGCATTGTCTTCGGTGATGGCATTCTCTAAGGCGGCCAGTACCAGCACATCGACATCAAGCGCTAGCAGCTCGTCGTTAGTGAGTTGCGCCACCTCAACTTCTTCGCAAACCGACGCATCACAATAGACCATGCCTTTAAGCTTTTTGGTCTTTTGTTTGTGTTGCCAGATTAGCTCCGGATCAAGTCCATCTGATGTGTAGATGGCACCTTGTGAGTCTGATAGTGCGACAATACGGTATCCCTGCGTATGCGCTAGCCGAGCAAAGTGGTAACCGGCATTGCCAAAACCTTGAATCGCCACAGTCAGGTTTTTGGGTGACTTCCCTAGCCGCTTGGCCCATAAATCTAGCACTTGTAGTGCGCCGCGACCGGTGGCTGCCGTTCGACCTTTAGAGCCACCTAAGCCCAAAGGTTTACCAGTAATGGTTGCTGGAACTTGCCTGCGTTCAATTTGCGCAAACTCGTCAGCCATCCAACCCATAATGGTCTCATTGGTATTCACGTCAGGTGCAGGAATGTCTTTGTCTGGTCCAATAAAGTCATGAAAGGCACGAATATAACCACGTGACAGGCGCTCCAGCTCCAGTCGGGAGAGAGCTTTCGGATCAACACAAACACCACCTTTAGCGCCACCAAACGGTAAGTCCACCGCTGCGCACTTAATGGTCATCCAGAAGCTGAGTGCGGTGACCTCTTCTGCAGTAACGTTCGGATGGTAACGAATACCGCCTTTGCCGGGGCCACGGGTGTCGTTATAGCGAATTCGCCAAGCCGGAAAAAGCTGCAAGGAGCCGTCATCCATGCGGACAGGTATATTGGCTTGGACTGTTTGTTGCGGCTGGGCTAGTCGTCGACGTATGTCTTTTGCAATGTTGAGTCGATCAAAGAGTGCATTGAGTTGAGGGGTTACGTGACTCACGATTGGCCTCCTTTTCGGGCATGGTGCTGCAGCATTTACCCAGCAATAACATTAGTCAGTGCTGTTAAGCAAATAAGTGTGATGTAGCGTCTGCTGCTAACAAATTCTGTTGTGCCAATGCATGGGTAAACCACGCCAAAGCTTTGCCTTTGTTGTCTTTGCGCCAGGCCATGTAAATTGGAATGTCTGGGCGCGGCACATTGCAGGGCAGGGCGCGTAATAGGCCTTGAGCGATAGCCTCATGGGCTAAATGTCGAGGTAAAAAGCCAACGCCAACGCCCAGCATTTGTGCTTCCAACTTTGCCGACATGGTGGTTACCCGCAACATTTGCCGGCGTTCTAATAAGCCGCTATTTCGGCCTGGAGCCGAAAGTGATGAGTCCGCCACAACGACTGTTGGGTAGGCGCTAATCGCTTCGGCGGTGATGGGGTCTGTGTATTGGGTTAAGGGGTGATCTGGCGCTACGGCGAATACAAACTCGACTTGCCCCAGTTTGCAAAACTCAAATAAACCTTTCGGCAGCTCACCGCTGGCGCCTAAACTGATATCACAACGGTTGGCAATGAGTGCTTCCCAGGTGCCACCTAATACTTCCTCGCTAATGTGTACGTCGACCTGATGATTTAACGCATTAAAATCTTGAATGGTTTGAAGCAGTGGTTGCAACGGCAAGATGGTGTCGCGGGCAATGCGCAGTCGGGTTTCCCAGCCAGCCTCTACTTGTTTAACGGCTTCTTCTAAGCGATCAGCCGCCTGTAATAAGTGGCGGCCTTCCGCCAGTAGTAGTCGACCGGCTGGAGTCAGGATGGCGCGATGACCACTTCTATCAAAAAGTTTGATGTCTAAGTCTGACTCAAGCTTTTGCACCGTATAAGTGAGTGCTGAAGGTACGCGGTGTAGTGCTGACGCGGCCGCCGTAAAGCTCCCTTTTTTATCGATATAATCAATGGCTCTTAGTGCGTCCAAGGTGATTGCATGGTGCATAAGTCATAACTTTAAATATTCAAATTATTTGAATAATCACATCAAAATCTTCCGCTATCAAGTGTAGTAATCGGGAATTAAAGTGACGTCACTGGGTTCAGTAACCCATTTACCAAAGATTGAGTGACGGAGAATTAAGATGAATATTGCCCCTTTTTTTCATGCAGGTTCAGCTAACGCACTATCAGCACTAGCACTACGTATACCGTTAGGCATTATTTTTGTGGCACATGGTGCGCAAAAGTTATTTGGATGGTTTGGTGGTTATGGCTTGGAGGGAACCGGTGGTTTCATGTCATCTATTGGCCTAGAGCCAGGTGTATTAATGGCAGCACTGGCAGGCTCAGCTGAATTTTTTGGCGGCTTAGCGTTGCTGTTTGGTTTGTTGTATCGACCAGCTGCTGTAGTCCTAGCGTTTACGATGTTGATTGCGTTAACCGTGGTGCATTTGCCCAATGGCCTGTTTATGAGCAACAACGGTTATGAGTTTGCATTGGCATTATTGGCCGGCAGTGTGGCCATGGCGTTGTCTGGTGCTGGTCGTTATAGCTTGGATCAGGTGATTCATAATCGGCTTCGTTAATGGAGGTTTGAAATGATTCATATTCGACGCAGTGATGAACGTGGGCGGGCCAACTTCGGTTGGCTCGACAGCCGCCACACATTTTCCTTTGGCTCCTACTACGATTCGCGCCATATGGGTGTTTCGGCCTTGCGCGTGATTAATGAAGACAAAGTCACGCCTGGTGCTGGATTTGGTGAGCATGGCCATCGTGATATGGAGATCATTAGCGTGGTGTTGCAGGGCGAAATTGCACATAAAGACAGCACTGGCACCGTGGCTTATTTGCGCCCTGGTGAAGTGCAGTTAATGTCGGCGGGTAGTGGTATTCAGCACAGTGAGTTTAATGCGTCGAATACCGATGAGTTGCATTTTCTGCAAATTTGGATTGAGCCAAATGTGACGGGGCAAGCACCAAGATATCAGCAGCAAGCGTTTGAGCAACGTGAGGGGTTAACGTTGTTGGCAAGTGCTGACGGTGCTGATGGCAGCATGGTGCTGAGGCAGAATGCTAGCGTGTGGCAGCTGGTGTTGCCGGCGCATGGCGAGCAGGTTTTGAGCCTTGCAAAAAGCCGTACTGGTTATCTGCATCTCGTCGATGGCGAGCTACTTGTTGCTGGTAAGCAGTTGGCTGCAGGGGATGGTGTAGCACTGAGCGCAGACCAGCAGTTTGTGGTGCAGGCCAGTGTTAGCCCAGTGCGCGCACTGTGGTTTGATTTGCCCTAATGGGGGTAAGTGTGAAGTTTTATGCCTATTCCGATAGAATGCCGCTCGAAAATTGTACTGTCGGAATTGGGGCATGAAACTGCTGAAAGAACTTATTCATCCCGAGCTAAGTCATCGTGAAGGCCGTGTCTTGAGGCGTCAAGCTGCGCGCGGGATTGTGTTACGCGACGACAAGTTGTTGTTATTGTTTACTGAGCGCTACAACGACTTCAGTTTGCCAGGTGGCGGTGTTGACCCCGATGAGGATATTCAAGTTGCGCTGAAGCGTGAGCTGGCGGCCGTCCGCATGGAAAGTTATGAGATCGCCAATGGCATGAGGCCGGTATGGGTGTCAGTAACCGAGGCCATGAGACACAACCGCCAAGTGATGTCACGTCAAGAGCAGACGATGGGACAGTCGATTCAGCGCGAAACCTTCATGTTAGAAAAAATCGCACAGGATTTTTTAAGTCAATAAGCGTACCAAATATGCTTAATCGTTCGGTTCGCGCAGCTGTGCGTTGAGCTGATCAACAAGGCCTACCCAGTCGGCATCTTGCACCATGACTTCGCGTAAAAACTCACGTTGGCCAGGGCTCCAGAAGGGGGCATTAACCAGAAAAACATCTTCTGGAAGTGGCCGGTGGGTTGCGATAAAACGCTCTATTGAAGCTGCGTCTGAAGGCAGCCCAAGTTGATCAAACAGTTCACTGAAGGTATGTAAGCTGGTATCCATGACGCTGCTCCCATGATGAACTCAGGTTAGATAAGCTTACTCTCATGTGTGCACTGGTGTTAGCCATAAAAAAACCAGCGAGTTTTGGAAATGAGTTTGATAGGTTATTTCTGATCATCCAAATGCGAGGCTTGATTTTCATTTGGGAAGATTTCGCGAATTAAACGATAGTTACTTGAGCGCTGCTCCTGAATACGCGTCATCACCTGTGTTGGCGGAACATTAAGTAAAAGCAATGCTTGTGATGCGATCATTAAGCCGGCTTCAAGGGTTTCTGGTACTACCTCCATGGCTCCAGCTTTTTGCAACTCGGCTACCTTGCTTTCGTCTCGTGTACGAACCATCACAGATAGCTCAGGACGAGATGACCTGAAGTATTCCAGTGTTTTGAGTGAGGCGGTGACATTGTCATGACTGATAATAACCAGCCGGGCGCGATCTAAACCTAAGAGCTCTAAGATATTTCGGTCGGTTCCGTCGCCGTAATAAACAGGCTCTCCTGCACTGTGTGCTTTGCGTACGCGCATGGAGTCGAGGTCTAGCGCAATAAAGGGGATATTTTCTTCGCCCAATACGTGGGCAACACTTTGGCCAATTCGGCCATAGCCCAAAATAACGACATGGCCATTCAGCTGAGCCGTTGTAGTAGCCTCTAATGCAGGCCCTGTAGGTGGTTTAGTGGCCTGGCGTGAAGTTTTAACTAAGCTGCGAGCGATGACTAAGTTGTACCGAATAATGAAAGGTCCTGCGATCATCGAAAATAGTACTGAGGTTAGTGCGACTTGACCAAGGTAAACATCAATCGCATTAGACGTTAAGGCGATAGCAATTAGCGCAAAGCCAAACTCCCCACCAACAGCCAGCAGTAAACCTGTGCGCCAAGCAGTAATAGGTTCTGCCCCCGTTCTGCTGACCAGAAATGTCACTAATAGAGTTTTGCTGACTAGAAGTACTAGCGCGCCAACAAGTGCCCAGTGCCAAACTTGCGTTAGCGCTTTGGGATCCACCAGCATACCTATACCGATAAAGAAAAGCCCCAGCAGCACGTCACGAAACGGGCGGATAGTGGACTCCATTTGATGTCGATACTCGGTTTCACCTAGCATCATCCCCGCTAGGAATGCACCAAACGCAAGAGAAAGCCCAAGGCTATTGGTCGTCCATGCCGCTAATAACGCAACAAGAAGAACGGTAAGTGTAAAAATTTCTGCCGAGCGACGCTCAGCAATAAAGTGAAAAATTGGTCGTAAAAGCCACTTTCCAGCTAGGAAAACTAAGGCCAACGCTATTAGGGCCTTGACTAGTGCCCAGCCTAGGGCACCTGCTAAGGCGTCTGCTCCAGCAGCCAATCCAAGCACAGGAATAACCACGACAAAAGGGACAGCTGTAACGTCTTGGAAGACTGACATAGCCAGTCCAAGCTTGCCATGGCGACTATTTTCTTCGCCTTGCTCTACCAGCTGTTTACCAATAATGGTTGTCGATGACTGCGCAAACACGGCACCAATCACAAATGCTGCCACGGGAGGGAGTCCGGCTAACCAAGCGACTAAGCCGACAACGACTGTTGTAAAAGCAACTTGGCCTGTGCCAAGCCCGAGGACTTGATGGCGTAGGGCATGAATTTGAGGTAACGAAAAATTTAGACCGATGGTAAACAAAAGAAAAACAATACCAAATTCGGCAAGCGCTGTAATTTGAGGAATGTTGATAACAGGGCCCAATGTATAAGGTCCGAGTATCAGCCCGACGAGCAGATAACCAAGACTTGTTGGAATGCGGATTCGATGAAAAATCACTACCACCAAGA
Organism: uncultured Moraxellaceae bacterium; assembly: GCA_947085865.1. Lineage (GTDB taxonomy): Bacteria > Pseudomonadota > Gammaproteobacteria > Pseudomonadales > Moraxellaceae > Perlucidibaca. Next base: position 67,431 of record CAMTYC010000004.1, on the reverse strand, counting down.
CAGCAACGCCAAGCAAGAGAAGAATTTGAGCAAAATGTCCCATCAAGCACTACCTTTATTAAAAGGCTGGTCGTGGCTAATTGGCATAATCAGGCTCAATGCTAGTCGTCAATAGGTGGGCAAGTAGGCTTTTGTAAGCTTACCCTGTTCTTTGTGCACATAAATTTGTACACATAAAAAAGCCCCAAACTAATGTTGAGGCATTTTTATTCAATTGGTGGAGATGGCGGGGATCGAACCCGCGTCCGCCAGCACTCTACTCTCGGACCTACATGCTTAGTCGTCTCAATTGATTTAACCGGTTACGGCCCGAGCGACAGGGTGTAACAAGCGATCCTCTAGGTTTTAGCTGATCAGCGCGAGGCGAACGTCACAGCGATCCAGTATTTTTTGCGCTGACCGCCCCCGCATACTGGCATGCAAGCTTGGTCATAAGCCGGATTTAGGCGGCTAGTGCGTAGTTTTCGTCGTTTGCGACTATTTGTTTGGAACGTTGATTTAGGAGAGACAATCCACTCTCCGCATGCACCTACGAGCTTCATAACCAACGTCGAAGCCATGTCATCCCCGTAGCATTAAAAGCATACGCCTAACGGCCGCAACTGTCATGGGGTTTACGCATGAGGCTTGCTGAAAACCGCGTAGTCAGTTATTGTCGGACGATATAAAAAGAAGAAAAAAGAGGTGCCCAATGTCTGTTTATCAGCGTCTCGCGTTGCTGCCATTGTTGGCTGTGGGTCTGTCAGCCTGCTTAGGCTCAAGTAATGACAAAGCTTCAAATAACCCCAGTCCCCGCACGTCAACCTATGAAGCCAAAATTGTGCGCACAGATATGGGTATCCCGCATATTACGGCCAGCGACTTTGGTAGCTTAGGCTTTGGTCAGGCCTATGCCTTTGCAGAAGATAACCTCTGCGTCATGCTCGATGATTTTGTCACCATTCGTGGTGAGCGCGCGCGTTACTTTGGCGCTGATGGTAGTTATCGTATCGAGCCTAATAGCTCTGTGGCGGACAATGTTTCCAGTGATTTCTTTTGGCGCTCCATGCTTGATGATGCAGCTTGGCAGCGTACCAAAGCCAAAACCAAGCCTGACTTCCAGCAGTTAGTAACGGGTTATGTGGCTGGTTTTAACCGTTATATTACTGAGCTAAAGGCGGGTCAGCATCCAGGTCGTCATGCGGCTTGTGCTGATGGTGAATGGTTGCTACCCATTACTGAGGCCGATATGTATCGTCGTTTTGTGCGCCTGTCGATTTTGGCCAGTAGCTCGGTGTTTGTGAATGAAATTGGCAATGCCCAACCTCCAGCCTTGCCGCCCAGTGGTGGTACTGGCGGTGGTAGCCCGCTTGATGCGCTGTTGCAGTTGCTCAGTCCTATTCTGAGTCTGATTCAAGGCACGCCATTATCAGCCTTGCCTATTCCTGTTGCGCAAAACGAAGTGCCATTGTCTTTGCGTAAGCAAGCGCTGGCACAAGCACCAGGCCCATTTGCTGAACTACAGCAGCATGATCGCTTTGGCAGCAATATGTACGGCATTGGTAAGGACGGTAGCGCTACAGGCCAGTCCATTTTATTTGGCAACCCCCACTTTCCATGGCGTGGCACCGAGCGGCTCTATATTTCGCACAACACCATTCCCGGCAAGCTCGACATCATGGGCTCATCGCTTTATGGCGTACCGGCAGTATTGATTGGTTTTAATGATCGTGTGGCGTGGTCACACACGGTATCAACAGCTTATCGCTTTACGTTATACGAGCTAAAAATCAACCCACTTAATCCCACCCAATATTTTTATGATGGTCAGCTGCGCGATATGCGTGCTGTGCCTATTGATATTCAAATTAAGCAGCCAGATGGCAGTCTGGTGACGCAGTCACGCACGCTTTATCACAGTCACTTCGGCCCTATGATGACCTTGGAAGCGGCCGGCGTTCCGATTTTGCCGTGGACTAATGTGTTGGCTTACACCATGCGTGATGCCAACTATGAAAATGATCGCTTAATTAACCAATTTGGCACATGGAACTTAGCAAAAAGCCTTGATGAGTTCATTGAGGCGCATGGCTCTGAGCTAGGTGTTCCTTGGGTTAACACCGTGGCAACAGGTCCTAACGGTAAAGCCTATTATGGTGATGTTACCGTGGTGCCGCATGTCACTGATGCCAAGGTAGCCAGTTGTGCAACGTCACCGTTAGCACTGGTGGTGGGTCAAGTTGCTCCGGGCTTGCCATTGTTGGACGGCAGTCGCTCAGACTGCGAATGGGGTAGTGACGACGACGCACCAGTTCCGGGAATTTTTGGGCCTAGCAATTTACCTTCGCAGCAACGTGATGATTACGTCACCAACTGCAACGACAGTTATTGGCTAACCAACCCAGCAGCACCGATCACCGGTTTTAATCGAATTATTGGTGATGAAAATAGCCCGCGCACCTTACGTACCCGTTTGTGTATTTTGCAAGCGGAGCGCCGCTTGGCTGGCACGGATGGTTTGCCCGGTAATCGTTTTAATCTACAAAATCTGCAGTCTATTGTGCTCAACAGCCAAATTTATTCAGCTGAATTGGCGCGTGAGAGTGTTTTGAATAGTCTGTGCACACAGCCTTTACTGCTGGGAAGTAGTGGCCCAGTTGATGGTGCAGATGTGACAGCAGCATGTGCAGCACTGGCCGCTTGGGACGGTACTGACAACCTAGACTCCATCGGAGCGCATGTCTGGCGTGAATTCTGGCGTTTAGTGTCTGCCAACCCTGGCGGTCTACCGATTGCTTTGCCACTTGATACGCCGTTAACCAGTCGATGGTCGACCGCTTTCAGTGCGGCGGATCCGGTTAATACGCCGCGTACGCTAAACACCACTTCACTATTTGTGCAGCTAGCCTTTGCGGATGCAATTTCTGCAGTGAAAGCGTCTGGTTTCAGCTTTGATGCTAAGCTCGGTGATATTCAGCATTCAGGTGTTAGCCAGCGTAGCAATGGTGACAAGATCCCTGTTTTCGGGGGCGACAGTAATGCTGGCGCTTTCACTATTGCCACTACTGATGGACCTTTAAATGCTCAGGGCTATCCAGTTATTTACGGTAATAGCTACATCCAAACTGTCACATGGGATGATAAAAATCAGCCGATTGCAGAAGGCTTTATTACCTATTCACAGTCTACGGATCCGGCTAATCCGCATTACAAAGACTTCACTGAGGCCTATGCCAAGAAAGAGTGGTTGCGTTTCCCATTCACGCCCGCTGAAGTGCGCGCCAAGGCCAAAAGTACCATCACAATTCGTCAGTAAATTAAATAATAGGAAATAGGTATGACTGATATAGCAGCAGCATTTGCCGGGCAACGAGACACAGCGTTGCGCCTAAGAACTTCAACAGCTGCCGAGCGCAAAGCAAAAATTGAGCGCTTACGTGATGCTTTACTGGCACATAAAGATGATGTGATTGCTGCGGGCTGGGCGGACTTTCGTAAGCCTGCCACCGAGGTCGAGCTTACTGAAATTCTGCCTGTGGTGGCCGAAGCCAATGATGCTTTACGCAACTTAAAGTCGTGGATGAAGCCTAAGGGGGTATGGCCTTCCCGCATGATGATTGGCACCAAAGGTTATATTCAATATGAACCTAAGGGTCGCTGCCTGATTGTGTCGCCTTGGAATTATCCGGTAAACCTGAGCTTGGGGCCGTTGGTTTCGGCGATTGCAGCGGGCAACACCGCCATTATTAAACCTTCCGAAATGACCCCAGCTGCTGCTGCGGTGATTGGCCGCATTGTGGCGGAAGTGTTTGGCCCAGATGAAGTCACCGTCATTGAGGGCGATGCGCAAACAGCGCAGGCATTGCTGGACTTACCCTTTGACCATATTTTCTTTACCGGCTCTCCAGCCATTGGCAAAGTGGTGATGGCGGCTGCAGCTAAACATTTAACCAGTGTGACTTTAGAGCTTGGCGGTAAGTCACCAACCATTATTGATGCCAGTGCCAATATTGAGTTGGCGGCCAAAAATATTCTTTGGGCTAAGTTCACCAACAACGGCCAAACTTGTATTGCACCCGACCATATTTACGTTCATGCCGATGTGCATGATGCGTTTGTCGCTGCCTGTCAGCAGGTGCTAAAAAATGTGTATGGTGACAATGCGCAGCAAAGTGAGTATTTGGCACGCATGGTTAACAGCCGTCATGCAGGACGAGTAAAAGCCTTGTTAGATGATGCGGTAGCGCGCGGTGCCAAGGTGTTAGCCGGTGGACAAACAGATGCAGCCGATGACTATGTTGCACCGACACTGTTGGGCTCTATTCCCGCTGATGCAACCATTATGTCGGAAGAGATTTTTGGGCCATTGTTGCCGATCATTGTTTATAGCGATGTTCAGACGGTGATTAACCAGATCAATGCTGAGCCTAAACCGTTGGCGCTATATGTCTGGAGTAAAAACGAAGCGGTGATAAATCAGGTGATGAGTAATACCTCATCTGGTGGCGCCTGCATTAATCACTGTGTTGTGCAGTTCTTGCATGGCAACTTGCCATTTGGCGGGGTGAATAACTCAGGTATTGGTAGCGCCCATGGTCACTTTGGCTTTAAGGCATTTTCGCATGAACGCGGCATTGTGCGCACGCGCATCATGCTGGCTAAAATGTTCTTCCCGCCCTATACCAACTTAACGCGCAAGCTGATTGCGATCTTTACCAAAACCGTTTGATCTAGCCACGGTCCCGCATAATGCGGGACTTTTGTCTGGCCCAGTCACGGTCTTTTTCGCTGTCGCGCTTGTCATGTAGCTGCTTGCCTTTCACTAAGGCAATCTCTAGCTTGGCACGACCGTTGTGCCAGTACATCGACAGGGGCACACAGGTGTGTCCTTTTTGTTGCACGGCACCGATGAGCTCTCGAATTTCTTTGTAGTTCAGCAGTAGTTTACGCGTACGAGTGGGGTCAGCTACCACATGTGTACAGGCAGCCAGCAGCGGCGTGATCTGCATGCCAATTACCCAGGCCTCATTATTTTTAAGCAAAATATAGGCATCGGTAAGGTTGCACTTGCCGGCACGTAAGGACTTAACCTCCCAGCCAAGCAAAACCAGTCCGGCTTCGAACTTGTCTTCAATAAAGTATTCGTGACGTGCGCGCCGATTAACAGCGATGGGTTTGGTGTGATTCATGGTAACTATTATAGGCGGATTGTCGAAGAAATAGGGTGGTCGCTTGAGCTTATGATGACATGCGATGACAATAGCGCACCATGTCAGGCAATCATTAAGAGTGTTATTTATGTCTCAGCCTTCTGTTCATACACGCTTTGCTAGCTTATTGCTGATTCCATTGGTGCTGTCGGTGTTGTTTGTGCCGACACTAGAGGCTAATTGGTTATACCTGGTTTTGGGTGTGGTGTTGGGTGCATGGCCGTTGGCATTGGCCGAGCGCGCCTTAGCAGCGCGTGCCAATCAGCCGCTGATTGCAGGCATGCAGGTGTTAACTCGGCAGTCTGATGCAGCCATCCGCTGGCGCGTATTGGCATGGAGCAGCCTAGGCGCCAGTGTGTTACTGCTGGTTGTGATCGCGCTTTATGCCGGTGCCTTCGTCACACAAGTACTGCAAACACAGGGCTTACTCAAAGGCTTTCCAGCCTCCAGCATTTGGTCAGCCAGCACCGTTATCATTATTTTCTTCGGTGTTTTGCGTCGATTTAGTCGCGTGGCACTAAGCCTTTGGCTACTGCCAACACTGGCCTTGGCAGCCTTACTATTTTGGCAGATGAGCCAGCAGGCAACTGTGGCCATGCAAACAGAGCTAAGCCTGTTGCCTGCGTTGCCGGGTGAGGCCATGTTGTTAGCTGGTGTGCTGCTAGGTGGTGCTGGCGCCATGATTCGCTGGCCGGTATATGTCGGTGCTGTTAACAAGCTGACGGTGCAGGTTGCTGCTGTATTGTTGGTGTTGGCGGCGGTGTTTTTTGCAAGCCTACATCATGGCTCAGCGTGCATGGTGGCGACGCTTTTATCAGCGGTGCTGTTGTTCTTGGCTATGTCTACCATCGCCGAGCCAGCCATCACCCATGTGCAGACTAAAGTGAGCTCGCCTTGGATGGCCAGCTTGGCGGTGATTGTGCCGGTGGTTTTGTTAAGCCAGTGGATTAGCTTGCAAGCGGGCGAGCTAGTCCTGCAAGCATGGTTGCAAGCTGCATTGCTGTGGATGGCACTAAACGCACTGATCCTCGCTACTTACACGGGCTGGATAATGAAGATTAGCCATGCTCGCAAAGCGCTGCAGTTGCCATCGGAAGGGGTTTACAATTTATGGCGAATTGCTATTCGCTGGGTTGTACCCATTACTTTATTAGTGGCGCTTTATCAGTGGTTTAGCCTGTCATGATTAGTATTGAGGTGGCCTATGCTACGGCTCAGCAGCAGTGGTTGGTAGCACTGCAGGTGGCGCCTGGCACATCCGCAATGGATGCCGTAAAGCAGGCCATTAGCAGTGATTTGTTGCCGGCTGATTTGAACTTAGATGCTTTGGCAGTGGGGGTGTGGAGCAAGGTGCTAAAGGCACCGCAGAGCTACAGTGTTAAAGCCAATGATCGTATTGAGTTGTATCGGCCGTTAACCCTAGACCCGATGGAAATCCGCAAGGTGCGTGCAGCTAAGGCACGCGCCTCGCGGGCGAAGACTAATTAAGGTAGTTCGCTTTCACGCATGGATTCGGTGGTCCGTACGGCGCCGTCTTTGCTGGCAGGCAGTGAAATTGATTTCACTGGCATTTCACCATCCACTTCAATGCGTGACACCACACCCATATCAAAAAATACACTCATACGACGATGCGGGACTTTTTCCAATCCAGCTTTTTTGGCGTAGGTGCCGGGAATAAAGCGGTAGGCATAGTCCCAGCGTGAAGGGCTTAAGGTGTCTGTGACCAATGGTGTGCCGAGTACAAAACGCACTTGAGCGGGGGTCATGCCCGGTTTAATTTGCTCAACTTGTTCTTGTGTCACCACTTGGCCTTGCACCACATCAATACGGTAGGCGCGGAAAATATTGCTACAGCCAGTGCTGATTAACAGAGTGCCCGCTACGAGCCCAGCCAGTAAAATCTTTTGCATGTTGCGCGTTAACCTCGACGTTATCAGTGGGTGCCCTTAGGGGCTAGGTCGGTTATCATAAGGCATTGCCCGCAAAGAGACGAACTCATGTCGCTAACCAATCAAGATTTACGTAAAGCTGGCCTAAAAGTTACCTTGCCGCGCTTAAAAATTCTTGAGCTGTTGGAAAGCTCGGCTGTGCATCATATGAGCGCAGAAGATGTCTATAAAGCACTTTTAGCGTCGGGTGAAGATGTCGGCCTTGCTACAGTCTATCGCGTACTAACCCAGTTTGAATCTGCAGGAATTGTCGAGCGCCATCACTTCGAAGGTGGTTTGTCGGTATTCGAATTAAAAAATGACGACCATCATGACCATATTGTCTGCAGTGACTGCGGCAAAGTGTTTGAGTTCCACGACGAAGTCATTGAACAGCGTCAGCTCAACGTGGCAAAAGACTTAGGCTTTGAGCTGAGTGGCCATGCACTTCACCTTTACGGCAATTGCCGCCGTCCCAATTGCACAGGCAAAGACGAATAATCAACCTGCCAACATGCTCGCTGCGTGTTGGCGTGTCTCTTCGGTGATTGCTAAGCCGCCGGACATACGAGCAATTTCATCAATACGTTCGTCATGATTTAGTGTGACTACGGTGCTGTGTGTCTCATCGTTGATAACACGCTTTTCCACACGTAAATGATGGTGTCCACGCGCTGCTACCTGTGGTTGGTGAGTGATGCTAAAGACCTGTGCGTGCTCACCTAAGTCGCGCAGTAGTCGACCCACCACTTCGGCAATGCCACCACCAATGCCAACATCTACTTCATCAAACACCATAACGGGTACCGGTGAATGTCGTGCGTGCACTACCTGAATGGCGAGTGATAATCGTGATAATTCACCGCCTGAGGCCACTTTTGCTAATGGGCGTAGAGGCTGGCCCGGGTTGGCGCTAAACAAAAACTCAATGTCATCTAAGCCATTGCTGCTGGGCTTAGCTAGTTCATTAAAAGACAAAACTAGTCGTGCATTACCCAGTCCAAGGCCTTGCAAGAAGGTTTGGATGTCAGAACAGAAGCGTTCAGCTGCCTGTTGACGTTGTTGGCGCAGGTCTTGTGCTAGTTGTTGGTAAGCGTTGAAATGTTTGGCCACCTGCTGGCTCAGCTGATCTAAGTCTTGTGCTTGTCGTAGTTGCTCAATTTCAGCGCTGAGCTCGGTAAAGACTGTGGGCAGCTGCTCGGGTAGTACACGATGTTTGCGTGCTAATTGATGGCATTGGCCCAGGCGTGTGGCGAGCTGCTCAAGTTCGAGCGGACTGGCTTCTAGATCGGCCAAAAAGTGCCTAAGTACAGGAATTGCCTCATCGATTTGTATGGCAGCACTATTGATCAGGCTGTGAGCCTCTTGCAGCGCTGGCGATAAGCTAAGGTGGTTATCCAGTGCTTTTAACGCGCGTTGCAGTTGTCGGGTTGCGGTGTCGCCATCAGCCTCTGATAGTGCGTTTAGTGCCGACTGCCCATCTTCTTGCAGTGCCCCCACGTTCGCTAAAGTGTCGTGGCGCTGTACCAAGGTTTCGTATTCGCCTTCGGCTAAGTTGAGCTGAGCCAGCTCATCACAAAGATGCTGCACAATTTCTAAGCGAGCACTTTGGGCGGCACCGGCGTTTTCGGCATGGGCCAAGCGCTCTGCAGCGGTTTGCCACTCGCGAAAATGACTGTTGGTTTGTTTGGCCAGTGTTTGTAGGTTGGCAAAGCTATCCAGCATTAGTCGATGGTTGTCTTTGCGCAGCAGCATCTGGTGTTCATGCTGACTGTGAATATCAATTAGGCATTCACCAATTTGGCGCAGATCCGTCAATGTGGCAGGGCGGCCATTAATGTAGGCGCGTGAGCGTCCGTCACGAGAGAATGTACGGCGCAGTGTGCACTCATCTGCTTCATCTAACTCGCGCTCGCGCAGCCAGTTCATTGCCTCTTCTAAATGGCCAACCTGAAAAAGTGCGCTGACATCGGCACGATCGGCGCCTGCTCTCACCACCGAGCCATCAGCTCGATCACCTAAACACAGCCCCAAGGCATCCATCAAAATGGACTTGCCTGCACCGGTTTCGCCAGTAATAACGCTAAAGCCGCTAGCAAACTCAAGCTCTAGGTTATCAACAATGGCAAATTGACTGATTTTAAGCAGGCTCAGCATGTGGTTATCCAATCAGCGGTGGAGATGCCTAATCATAGGACACCTTGGTCAATCTCGCGATGAATCCATAGCAATTTTGCCGTAGCCACTTGAAAAACGAGTTAGACATCACCATTAACCATGGCATCAATAAAAGTTGCCGCAAGTGGGAGATGAGAATGAGCGAGCCAAACAAGCCAGAAACTGAGCCACAAGAGCCTGTTGAAGAGTTAACCACTGCCGAACAGGAAGAGAGCCAGCCAGTGCCTGAGCCGCTTGCTGAGGACGAAGTGAATCAGCGTATTGCTGAAATTGAGCTGCAGATGCGTGATGTGCAAATTCGTGCGCAGGCTGAAGTACAAAACATTCAGCGACGGGCTGAGCGTGAAGTGGCAAATGCGCATAAATATGCTTTGGAAAAGTTTGCTGGCGGTTTGCTGGAAGTGGTCGACAATTTAGAGCGTGCACTGCAAACGCCCATCAGCGAAGACGAGGCCCAAAAAGCCATGCATGAAGGTGTTGCGCTCACGCTTAAGCAGCTGCTTGATACCTTGAAGCGTCACGCTGTTGAGGTGGTTGACCCATTGGGCGAGCCGTTTAACGCCGACCTTCATCAAGCCGTATCTATGCAGCCTTCGAGTGTGTCTGAACCCAATACCGTGACTGCGGTTTTACAGAAGGGTTACACCTTGTCTGGCCGTTTGTTACGTCCGGCTATGGTGGTAGTTGCCACTGCGTCCTAACTAAAAATTTGCTGGTGATGGCCTTGAAAATGACGCCATCACCCACATATCCATAAACAAGGTGTGAGTAAACACTAACGATTAACGACAGCGCCGGCCACCGCCGGACTGTGATAGGAGAGCATGATGGGCAAGATTATTGGTATCGACTTGGGCACCACCAACAGCTGTGTATCTGTGTTGGAAGGCGACAAAGTTAAAGTTATTGAAAACTCAGAGGGTGCACGCACGACGCCATCAATTGTTGCCTATACCGACAACGAAGTGTTGGTTGGTGCTGGTGCAAAACGCCAAGCAGTCACTAATCCGCAAAACACACTGTTTGCGGTGAAGCGTTTAATTGGCCGTAAGTTCACTGATGATGTTGTGCAAAAAGACATCAAAATGGTGCCTTACAAAATTGTTGCGGCTGAGAATGGCGATGCTTGGGTTGAAGTGAAGGGCGACAAAAAAGCGCCACCACAAATTTCAGCTGAAGTGCTGAAGAAAATGAAAAAGACTGCCGAAGACTATTTGGGTGAGCCGGTGACTGAAGCTGTCATTACCGTGCCAGCTTACTTCAACGACAGTCAGCGCCAAGCCACTAAAGATGCTGGTCGCATTGCTGGTTTAGACGTTAAGCGCATCATCAACGAACCAACCGCTGCTGCGTTGGCATTCGGTATGGACAAGAAAGAAGGCGATCGCAAGATTGCTGTGTATGACTTGGGTGGCGGTACTTTCGACGTATCGATCATTGAAATTGCTGAAGTTGATGGCGAACACCAGTTTGAAGTGTTGTCGACCAATGGCGACACCTTCTTGGGTGGTGAAGACTTTGACTTGCGCTTGATTGATTACTTGGCTGATGAGTTCAAGAAAGACTCAGGCATTGATCTGCACAACGACCCATTGGCGCTGCAGCGTTTAAAAGAAGCTGCTGAAAAAGCCAAAATTGAGCTGTCAACGGCAACCCAAACCGAAGTTAACTTGCCCTACATCACAGCCGATTCCACTGGTCCTAAGCACTTAAATGTGAAAGTGACACGCGCCAAGTTGGAGTCGTTGGTTGAAGACTTAGTGACCCGCACCATTGAGCCTTGCCGTGTGGCGCTGGCCGATGCTGGCTTAAAAGTGAGCGATATTGGCGACGTTATTATGGTTGGTGGTCAGACCCGTATGCCTTTAGTGCTAGAGCGCGTGAAGGCTTTCTTTGGTCAAGACCCTCGCCGCGACGTTAACCCAGATGAAGCAGTAGCAATTGGTGCGGCTTACCAAGGTGCGGTTTTGTCTGGTGACGTGAAAGACGTGTTGCTGCTGGATGTAACGCCACTAAGTCTAGGCATTGAAACCATGGGCGGCGTGATGACTGTGTTGATCGAGAAAAACACAACCATCCCAACTAAGAAGCAGCAAGTATTCTCGACTGCAGACGACAACCAGCCAGCCGTGACGATTCATGTGCTGCAGGGTGAGCGTAAACAAGCGGCACAAAACAAGTCTTTGGGTCGTTTTGATTTGGCTGATATTCCGCCAGCACCACGTGGCATGCCACAAATTGAAGTGACCTTTGATATTGATGCCAACGGTATTTTGCATGTCGGCGCTAAGGACAAGGCCACAGGCAAAGAGCAGAGCATTGTTATCAAAGCTAACTCTGGTTTAAGCGATGATGAAATTGCACAAATGGTGCGTGATGCTGAAGCCAACGCGGAAGAAGATCAGAAGTTTGCTGAGCTGGTCGAGGCGCGTAACCAAGCTGATCAGTTAGTGCATAGCACACGTAAAATGCTGAAAGACTTAGGCGAAAAAGTAACTGATGAAGAGAAGTCAGCGATTGAAGCCGAAGTAGTTAAAGTGGAAGAGGCGGTTAAGTCTGGTGATAAAGCGCAGATTAACGCAGCTACTGAAGCATTAAGCCAAGCCTCTATGCCATTAATGCAAAAGCTCTATGCTGACCAAGGTGCTGCTGCCGGTGCCGAAGCAACTGATGCCGCTGCTGAGCCTAAGCAAGATGACGGTGCAGTTGAAGCTGAGTTTGAAGAAGTTAAAGACGACAAGAAATAAGTCGTTGTTGCACTGCAAATTACATGAGCGCGGGGACTTCCCCGCGTTTGTGTCTCAACAGATTGTGTAAAAGGGCTAGCCGGCCCGAGGTGAAAACATGGCCAAGCGTGACTATTACGAAGTATTGGGTGTGACTAAAAATGCCAGCGCGGATGAGCTAAAAAAGGCTTACCGCCGTTTGGCCATGAAACATCACCCTGACCGTAACCCAGACGATAAAAGCGCTGAAGAGAAATTTAAAGAGGCCAATGAAGCCTATGAAGTGCTGTCTGATGAAGATAAGCGCGCGGCTTATGATCGTTATGGACACGCCGGTGTTGATCCCAATATGGGTGGCGGCGCGGGTGCAGGTGGCGCAGGCTTTGGCGATATTTTTGGCGACGTCTTTGGTGATATTTTTGGTGGCGGCGGCCGTGGTGGTCAGCGCTCCAACCGTGGTGCCGACTTGGGCTACACCTTAGAGCTTGATTTAGAAGAAGCCGTGCGTGGCACAAAAGTGAAGATTCGTGTGCCAACACTGGTTGAGTGTGAAGTCTGTGATGGCACAGGCGCCAAAAAGGGCACCTCTGTTAAGCAGTGCGGCACCTGTAATGGCTCGGGTCAAGTGCGTGTTCAGCAAGGCTTTTTTGTCATGTCACAAACCTGCCCAACCTGTCATGGTCGTGGCAAAGTCATTCCTGATCCATGCCGTAGCTGTCATGGTGAAGGCCGTGTACGTAAGCAAAAAACACTGGAAGTTAAAATTCCGGCAGGTGTCGACACCGGTGACCGCATTCGCCTAAGTGGTGAAGGTGAAGCGGGTGCTGCTGGCGGACCAGCAGGTGATTTGTATGTACAGGTGTCAGTGCGTGATCACCGCATTTTCCGTCGTGATGGTGCTGATTTGTATTGTGAAGTACCGATTGATTTTGTTGATGCAGCCTTGGGTGGCGAGCTGGAAGTGCCAACATTAGACGGTCGCGTGAAGTTGCGTATTCCAGAAGGCACACAAACCGGCAAGCTGTTCCGTCTGCGCGGTAAAGGCGTGAAACCAATTCGTTCACATGGTCCCGGCGATATGTTGTGTCGGGTCATTGTTGAAACTCCAGTGCATTTAAATGACCAGCAAAAAGACTTGCTGCGTGAGTTTAAAACAGCGGGTAATGGTGAAGAGAGTCGCCAATCGCCACAAAAAGAGTCATTCTTTTCGGCAGTGAAAAAGTTTTTTGACGAGATGACCAAATGATTCGAGTTGCAGTGTGTGGCGCCGCTGGGCGCATGGGGCGAGCATTAGTTGCAGCAGTACAAGCGCAAGACGGCGTGACATTAGCGGCGGCAACAGAGTATCCGCAGTCGCCAGCACTGGGTGCAGATGCTGGTGAGTTAGCCGGTATTGGTAAGCTGGGTGTTGCTATTAGCCCATCGTTGGCCGACGTGATTGCCGATGTTGATGTCGTTATTGACTTCAGTACCCCGGCCGCAACCGTGACTCACGCTCAGTTGTGTCAAGCCAACGGCGTGGCGATTGTTATTGGCACTACCGGTTTTTCTGATGCCGATCAGCAGGCCTTAAATGCGGCAGCCCAGCAAGTGCCTTTGGTGTGCTCTGGCAATTATTCTGTTGGCGTTAATGTCACTCTGAAGTTATTAGCGCTGGCTGCAAAAACCTTCGGTGATACCGTGGACATTGATGTGTTGGAAGCGCATCACCGGCACAAAGTGGATGCGCCGTCAGGTACTGCTTTGATGATGGGGCAGGCGGTGGCAGACGCGTTGGGTCGTGACCTGAAAGAAGATGCTGTGTATGCCCGCGAAGGTCATACTGGTCCGCGTGATCGTCGTAGTATTGGCTTTCAAACGCTTCGCGGTGGCGATACCGTCGGTGATCACACGGTATTTTTCTTTGGTGAAGGCGAGCGAGTGGAAGTGCGTCATGTTGCTACTAACCGTGCTAACTTCGCTAATGGCGCTGTGCGAGCGGCTGCTTGGGCGGTTTCACGTCCAGCAGGCCGTTATGATATGCAGGATGTGTTAGGCCTTAAATAGCAAAGACTTTGCCAGAACTGCGGAGTCTGTTGGACAGCCGCGCTGCAAGTGCGTAAAATCACCCCTCAAATCGCGCCTGTGTGCACTGTAACTGGCTATATGCCAGCTAGAGCGAGAAGGAGTCTCTCTTCCTCGCTTTTTTTGCGCGCACGTCCTGCTCATCTTGTTATTGGAGGTCGGTTTGAGCCAGCCCGCCATTCTTGTGCTCGAAGACGGTAGCGTCTTCCGTGGTCGCTCCATCGGTTTTGATGGACAAAGCAGCGGTGAGGTCGTTTTTAATACGGCCATGACCGGTTATCAGGAAATTCTCACCGACCCTTCCTATTGTCAGCAGATGGTTACCTTAACCTATCCGCATATTGGCAATACCGGTACCAACCCCGAAGATGTTGAGTCGACAAAAGTGTGGGCGGCCGGCCTGATCATTCGTGACTTGCCATTATTAGCCAGTAACTGGCGCATGACCGAAACTCTGCCTGAGTATTTGGTGCGCAACCAAGTAGTTGCAATTGCTGACATTGATACCCGTCGATTGACGCGAATCCTGCGCGAAAAAGGCGCTCAAAACGGTACTATTTTCGCCGGTGCTGCTGCCATCGCTGCCTCAGCAGAAGCTGATGCACTCGCTGCGGCACGTGCTTTCCCCGGCTTAAAAGGTGCAGACCTTGCCAAAGTGGTTAGCGTCAGTGAGGGTTACTCTTGGGCAGAAGGCAGCTGGGGCTTAAGCACTGGTTATGTCACACCTTCGGCGACACCAGACTTCCATGTGGTGGCCTACGACTTTGGCGTTAAACACAATATTTTGCGTCTGTTAGCGGATCGTGGCTGCAAAATCACGGTGGTGCCTGCGCAGACACCAGCGGCTGATGTGCTGGCACTGAATCCAGATGGCGTTTTCTTGTCTAACGGACCAGGCGACCCTGCACCTTGCGACTACGCCATTGCGGCAATTCGTGAAATATTAAATACAGATATCCCGATTTTTGGTATTTGCTTGGGTCACCAATTGCTGGCTCTCGCCTCTGGCGCGCAGACTCTGAAAATGAAATTTGGTCATCATGGTGCTAACCACCCAGTGCAAGACACTGACACCGGTCGTGTCATGATCACCAGTCAAAACCATGGTTTTGCGGTTGACGAAGCATCCTTGCCAAACACCTTGCGTGTTACTCACAAGTCATTATTTGACGGCTCGTTGCAGGGTATTCACCGTACTGACAAACCGGCGTTCAGCTTCCAGGGGCACCCTGAAGCCAGTCCCGGTCCAAATGATGCCCAGCCATTATTCGACCACTTCATTGAATTGATGCAGGCCCGGAAATAAGACATGCCAAAGCGTACTGATATTCAAAGCATTCTCATCATTGGCGCTGGCCCAATTGTTATTGGTCAGGCCTGTGAATTCGACTATTCCGGCGCACAAGCCTGTAAGGCACTGCGTGAAGAAGGTTATCGCGTCATTTTGGTGAACTCTAACCCAGCCACCATCATGACTGATCCGTCGATGGCGGACTCGACCTATATCGAGCCGATCACATGGCAAACCGTGGCGCAAATTATTGAGAAAGAGCGCCCAGATGCATTGCTGCCTACTATGGGTGGTCAAACCGCACTGAACTGCGCGCTTGAGCTCGACAAGCAAGGTGTATTAGAGAAGTTTGGCGTTGAGCTAATCGGTGCGTCCAAAGATGCCATTCGCATGGCCGAAGATCGCCGCCTGTTTGACCAAGCCATGCGTCGCATTGGCTTAGAGTGTCCACGTGCGGGTGTTGCGCACAATATGGAAGAAGCGTTTGCGTTACTAGAGCAAACCGGCTTCCCATCCATTATTCGCCCATCATTTACCATGGGTGGCTCCGGTGGTGGTATTGCATACAACCGCGAAGAGTTCATTGAAATTTGTGAGCGCGGCTTAGATTTATCGCCAACACGCGAGTTGTTGATCGATGAGTCGCTGATTGGTTGGAAAGAGTATGAGATGGAAGTTGTTCGTGATAAAAACGACAACTGCATCATCGTCTGCGCCATTGAAAACTTTGACGCCATGGGTGTGCATACTGGTGACTCAATCACGGTAGCACCTGCACAAACACTGACTGACAAAGAATACCAATTGATGCGAGACGCCTCGTGCGCTGTGCTACGTGAAATTGGCGTAGAAACGGGTGGCTCAAACGTACAGTTTGGTATTAGTCCAATTGATGGCCGCATGGTGGTCATTGAGATGAATCCGCGGGTATCACGTTCATCTGCGTTGGCGTCAAAAGCAACTGGTTTCCCAATTGCAAAAGTTGCGGCCAAGTTAGCGGTTGGTTACACCTTAGATGAGCTCAAAAACGATATTACTGGTGGTCGTACGCCGGCATCGTTTGAGCCATCAATTGACTATGTTGTAACCAAGATTCCACGCTTCAATTTTGAAAAATTTGCTCAAGCTGAGCCTCGCTTAACCACACAGATGAAGTCTGTAGGTGAAGTGATGGCCATCGGTCGTACTTTCCAAGAGTCACTGCAAAAAGCCTTGCGTGGTTTGGAAGTCGGTGTTGATGGCTTTACGCCTAAATTAGACATGAGCTTGGCCGATCCAGAAGGCAAGCTACGTAATGAGTTGTCTAATCCGGGGCCTGATCGCATTTGGTATATCGGTGATGCCTTCCGTATGGGGCTGTCGGTTGACGAAATTTATCGCCTGTCCGGTGTTGATCCTTGGTTCTTGGTGCAAATCGAAGACATTATCAAGTCAGAAACTGAGGTGGCACGTTTAGGTTTTGCTGGCTTAGATCACAGCACCATGTGGGGCTTAAAGCGCAAAGGTTTTGCTGACAGTCGTTTGGCTACACTTATTGGTGTGTCTGAAAAAGAGCTGCGTAAGCGTCGTTGGGACCTAGGCATTAATCCAGTCTACAAGCGTGTTGATACCTGTGCCGCTGAGTTTGCCACTAGCACTGCCTATATGTACTCAACCTATGAGGAAGAGTGCGAAGCCAATCCAAGTAACCGTGACAAGATCATGGTGTTGGGCGGCGGTCCAAACCGTATCGGTCAGGGTATTGAGTTTGACTACTGCTGTGTACATGCCGCTTTGGCGATGCGTGAAGATGGTTATGAAACCATCATGGTTAACTGTAACCCTGAAACCGTATCAACTGACTATGACACCTCTGACCGCTTGTTCTTTGAGCCGGTAACACTGGAAGACGTGTTGGAGATTGCGCGTTTAGAGAAGCCTAAAGGCGTGATCGTTCAGTACGGTGGCCAAACCCCACTAAAACTCGCTCGTGCTTTAGAGGCGGCTGGTGTGCCTATTATCGGTACCTCACCTGATGCCATTGACCGCGCTGAAGATCGTGAACGCTTCCAGCAAATGGTTGAGCGCTTAAAGCTGTTGCAGCCACCAAATCGTTTGGCGCGCTCAACTGAAGAAGGTCTGCGTTTAGCATCAGAAGTTGGTTATCCATTAGTGGTTCGCCCTAGTTATGTGCTGGGTGGCCGCGCCATGGAAATCGTCTTTAATGACACTGAGCTTGCACGCTACTTGCGTGATGCTGTTTCTGCATCTAACGAATCGCCAGTATTGTTAGATCGTTTCTTAGATGATGCTATTGAAGTAGATGTCGACTGCGTTAGTGATGGCAAAGACGTCGTGATTGGCGGCATCATGCAGCATATTGAGCAAGCAGGTATTCACTCCGGTGACTCAGCCTGTTCGTTGCCACCGTATAACCTGTCTGCTGAGCTGCAAGATGTAATGCGCGACCAAACCATTCGCATGGCGCGAGAGTTAGGTGTGGTTGGTTTGATGAACGTGCAGTTTGCGGTCAAAGGTAGCGATGTTTATGTGCTAGAGGTTAACCCTCGTGCATCACGTACAGTGCCGTTTGTATCGAAGTGCATTGGTGTGTCACTCGCAAAAGTTGCCGCCCGTTGCATGGCAGGTACTAGCTTGGCCCAGCAAGGTTTTGTGTCGGAAATCGTACCGAACTACTACAGCGTAAAAGAAGCGGTATTCCCGTTTGCTAAGTTTCCTGGTGTCGACCCAATCCTTGGCCCAGAAATGAAGTCCACTGGTGAGGTGATGGGTTCTGGCGCAACATTTGCTGAAGCCTTCCATAAAGCGGTGCTGGGTTCCAACGAACAACTGCCGATGGGCGGTCGAGTGTTTTTGTCTGTGCGTGAGTCTGATAAGGTTCATGTGTCGTCAGTGGCTAAGGACTTATCAGATCTTGGCTTTAAGCTGGTGGCAACAAGTGGTACACAGCGTGTACTGGCCGCGGCTGGCATTGCTTGTGAGCGTGTAAACAAAGTGAACGAAGGTCGTCCACACATTGTTGATATGCTCAAAAATGGCGATATCAGCCTGATTATCAACACCACTGAAGGCAAACAAGCACAGCAAGATTCGTTCTCGATTCGTCGTAGTGCGCTACAGGGCAAAGTTTATTACACCACCACACTCAGTGGTGCCGAAGCCGTTTGCTTAGCACTACAGTCGAAAGATGCTTTGACTGTGCGTCGTCTTCAGGACTTGCACGAAGGGATGGCGTGAAATGCAACGATATCCAATGACAGTTCAGGGTGCAGCAGCTCTGCAAGAAGAGCTGACGCGCTTAAAAACGATTGATCGTCCGGCAGTGACCGCGGCGATTGCAGAGGCGCGTGCGCATGGCGACTTAAAAGAGAATGCTGAGTATCATGCGGCGCGTGAGCAGCAGGGTTTTATTGAAGGGCGCATTCAGGATATCGAAGGTAAGTTATCTAATGCACAGGTCATCGATATTTCGAAAGTGCCGCACACTGGCAAGGTGATCTTCGGTTCAACGGTCGAGATTGAGCATATCGAAACCGAAGAAGTGAAAACCTACCAAATTGTTGGTGATGATGAAGCGGACTTTAAAATTGGCAAAATTTCGGTGAACTCGCCAATTGCCCGTGGCCTGATTGGTAAAGAAGAAGGTGACGAAGCCGTTATTGAAACGCCCGGTGGCCTCGTCACTTACGAAATCATTTCGGTTTCTTATCAGTAGTTAGCAATTTCATTGCAAAGTCTGCAGCATCTTTAAACGGCTCTAAAACGATATCGGCCCCAGCTTCTTTAAGTTGGGTGACCGTATCTTCATGCTGACTATGTACCACTACGCGGCCATTAAAATGCTGCTCACTCAGCGCATGCATCAGCGCCAAACGACTGTCGTTGTGAGTGATGCCATGTTGGTGGTCTGGAAGTAGTGCTATCACTTGGCTGGCTTGGCTCAGGGGTAGGCTGGCAATAAACTCTGGGTCCATCGCATCACCATAACGCGCATCTAGGCCAAGTTGCTGCCAACGTTTGACAGCGCTGGGGTCAAAATCCACCCCTAAAATGCGCTCCCCGTTTGCATGTAAGCGCTTTGCTAAGCTGGTGCCATAACGGCCCAAGCCAAACAAAATAGTGTCGTACTTATCGTCGTCTAAAGGGGTTTGGGTTTCTTGTTCACGCCAGGGAATCTTGCGCTCAAATACCGCAAGGAAGGGTTCGAATATTGGGTATATATTCTGCGAGTAGGTGATCATATAGGTCGAGGCGGCAATCGTGATCAGGCCGACCAAGGTCACAAGCCCCATCACTTCTTGACTGATATGGCCCAAAGTGACGCCCATGGCGGCAAAAATTAACGAGAACTCACTGATTTGAGCCACCGTGAGTCCTGCCATAAAGCCAGTACGACGGCGATAACCCATAATGCCCATGATGATGAGCACAATGAGCGGGTTGCCAATAAGCACGAAGGCAGAGAAGGCCATGGCAGGGGCGATATCACTGCCTAAGTGAGATAAATCTAAGTGTGTGCCAAGTGCAATAAAGAAAAACAGTAGCAAAAAGTCACGTAGTGGCGCTAAGCGTGCAGCAATAGCATCTCGGAATGGGGTTGAGGCCAATGCCACACCGGCCAAAAGACCGCCTAACTCTTTGCCAAAGCCTAAGGTTTCGCCCGCCGCAGCAAGTAATACCGCCAGTGCAATCGCAAAACAAATAAGTAGCTCAGGTGAGGCGGCCAGGCGCTGCGTTAAGGGTGAGGCCAGATAGCGAATAAACAACAAAACAAGGCCGATTAGCACAAGTCCAGATAGCAAAACCTGCACCACTGTCATGCCATCACCACTTTCGCGAGCACCCACTCCAATCGCCGATAGACTAATCATGGCCAACACCACCACAATGTCTTGCACAATCAAAAAGCCCAGTGCGATGCGGCCGTGAAGTGAATCAATCTCGCGCTTATCAGATAGCAGTTTGACAATAATGATGGTGCTGGAAAATGTCAGCGCAATCCCAACATAAAGGCTGGTGAGGTGGCTAAAGCCCAGCCCAATACCAATCAGGCAACCAAAAACAGCGGTAAATAAGACTTGTCA
Source organism: uncultured Moraxellaceae bacterium (assembly GCA_947085865.1). Taxonomy (GTDB): domain Bacteria; phylum Pseudomonadota; class Gammaproteobacteria; order Pseudomonadales; family Moraxellaceae; genus Perlucidibaca. Next base: position 46,968 of record CAMTYC010000004.1, on the reverse strand, counting down.
AAGCCCTGTTAATAGCGAGACTGTGCCAAGCTTACGGACTAAGTGAAGGTCGAGCTTAATGCCGACTAAAAACAGTAGTAGGGCTATCCCTAGTTCAGACAATAAATTGATGTGCTCGGTGGCGCTAACCAAATTGAGTGCGGATGGCCCTGCTAAAATGCCCACCGCAATGAAGCTGACAATTAAGGGTTGTTTAAGTAATAGGCCAAGAAAGCCAACGCCGGCCGCAAGCACAAGTAGAAGGGCAACTTCATGAAATACAGATGTGCTCAAAATTTCATACATGGTGTGGGCGACTTATGTCTTAATGACCGAGTAAGCTTACCAATAAGGTTGCCATAGTTCTGTTATTTTTGGTGTTTAGGGCTGCTGCTAAGCAGGAGAGGTAAATGCTAATTCAGCAAGTGATGACGCCTGTTCCAATCACCGTAACGCCAGATGATGATCTTGCGTTAGTGAAGCGCTTGTTTGAGCGCCATCATTTTCATCATTTGTTGGTTGTGGAGCAGGGACGTTTGGTCGGCATCTTGTCTGACCGAGACTTGTTAAAAGCAATTAGCCCACATATTGGTACCATTAATGAAACTAATCGTGATTTAGCAACGCTAAATAAGCGTGTCCACCAAGTGATGGGTCATCATCCGATAACCATAGCAACGCATGCTAGTTTGCATGATGCTGTTGAGTTGCTGGTGCAGCGTAATATTTCATGCTTGCCCGTTCTGCATGATGATCAACGAATAGCGGGCATTGTCAGTTGGCGTGACGTGCTTGGTGCGCTAGATCAACTAGCCAATCAATAAAATGGAGTGCAATAGATGAAATTAACCAGCCAAACATTGGTTGCTAATACCCGAATTCCTGTTGAGCATGCCATGGGTGTGGCAGGGCCTTCAGGTCCGGTGCCTGGTGCCAATATCAGCCCACAACTCAGCTGGCATGACTTTCCCGCAGAGACAAAGTCCTTTGTGCTCATTTGCCATGACCCAGATGTGCCCTCGCGTGCAGATGATGTCAACCAAGCTGATCGTGTAGTGCCTTATGACTTGCCACGTGTGGACTTTTATCATTGGGTTTTAGTGGATATTCCCCTGTCTGTAACGTCATTGGTACAGGGCGAGGATGGTGAGGGCATCACGCCAAAAGGCAAAGCGCCGGGCGCCACCAAAATTGGTGTGCGTGGTATCAATGACTACACCAGTTGGTTTGCGAGTGATGCCGATATGGCTGGCAATTATGGCGGTTATGACGGTCCGTGGCCGCCATTTAACGATGAGCGCCTCCATCATTACCACTTCACAATTTATGCCTTATCTGTTGCTAGTTTGTCGTTACCGCCGTTATTTGATGGTCGACAGGTCATGGCGGCAATGGCTGGCAAAGTGCTTGCTAAAGATAGTTTGGTCGTGACTTATAGCTTAGCCAATGAGGCCAGAGCCTAATTTAAAGGAGTAGTTGCAATGGCATGGCTAGTGCTGTTGTGTGCGGGAATTTTAGAGGTGGTTTGGGCTGTTGGTCTTAAATACACCGAGGGCTTCACGAAGCTGACGCCGAGTGTGATTACGTTGGTTGCCATGTTAGGTAGTGTGGTGTTATTGGCTCATGCCATGCGAACTTTACCAATGGGAACAGCCTATGCCGTCTGGGTGGGCATCGGTGCCGTTGGCGCAGTCATCATGGGCATCATGTTATTTGATGAGCCAGTCACGATATTACGACTTGGCAGCGTAGGCTTAGTGATTGCCGGTATCATTGGGCTTAAGTTGGCGACTAGCTAAATGCTAAGGTTTTGAGAGGAAATGAAATGAAGAATGCAGGTAGCATAGGCATGAGTCGACGCTCATTTTTGGCGTCCAGCGCGAGTGTGGCCGCGGTATTGGCGGTGTCTGGTCAGGCTGGGCTTGCGCAGGCTGCAACACCACATAAGCTTCCTGATTTGCCGTTTGCTAATGATGCTTTAGAGCCCATTATTTCAGCACAGACCATCAGCTTTCATTATGGTCGTCATCATCGCGGATACCTAGATAATTTAAATCGTCAGCTTCAAGGCTCGCCTTTAGCTACCTTGTCTTTGGTTGATTTAATTAAGGCAACGGCGGGTCGACCTGAATATGAGGCAATTTTTAACAATGCGGCACAGGTTTGGAACCATACTTTTTATTGGCAAAGCCTAAAACCAAACGGTGGTGGCGAGCCTCCAGAGCGTTTGGCTGCGATGATGCGTGAGTCATTTGGTTCGGTGCAGGCCTGTAAGCAGGCTTTAATACAAGCCGCTAATCGTCAGTTTGCCAGTGGCTGGGCGTGGTTGGTGCAAGATGGCGCGCGCTTACGGGTGGTCAGTACCAGCAATGCTGAGCTGCCATTAAGCGAGGCCTTTAATCCCTTGCTGACAATTGATGTTTGGGAGCACGCCTATTATTTAGATCACCAAAATAGGCGTGCTGCTTATACCGAGGCAGTGGTAGAGCGCTTGCTAAATTGGCAATTTGCCAACGATAATGTAGTGACATAAGAAACTATACGAGAATAGTCATGCGCACTGAGCAAGAGTTTTTGGCAGAGTATGCAAAAAGTCATCGCAATCGTACCAATCAAATTGTGCATATGATTTGTGTGCCGTTGATCTTTATTGCGACTTTTGGCTTGTTTTGGCTGATTCCGCTTGGAGGCTTGTTGCCGGGCTTACCCGAGGCTTGGTTGCCCTACGTGAATGTTGCGACCGTAGGTGTAATTCCCGTGTTGGCGTTTTATGCACTACTCTCTGTCAGTAGCTTTTTTACTGGCGTTTTATGGTTGGCAGTGTCGGTAGCCGTGGTTGTGTTAATGCAAGCTGCAGCTCTGCCATTGTTGCCAATTTTTGTGACGGTCTGGGTGTTGGCGTGGGCAGGTCAGTTCTGGGGGCATAAAGTGGAAGGTGCAAAGCCTTCATTTGCTGACGACCTTGTGTTTTTGCTGATTGGCCCATTATTTGTGCAACAAAAACTAAAAAGCGGCATTTAAGCCGCTTTTTTTATGCCTTAACCAGCCACTCGTAGAAGGTTAGACAGCTTAGGGTTAGGCTTTTTCGCAGGGCGATATAACAGCACTAACTTGCCAATAGATTGCGCGATTTCTGCGCCTGTTGTGGTGGCAATAAGCGTGATTGCTTCTTGGCGCGCTACCCGATCTTCACCACCAATACGCACTTTAATCAGCTCATGATCTTCTAGGCGGGCATCAATTTCGGCTAAGATGGCTTCAGTCAAACCCTGATTACCCAGCTGCACCAAGGGGTGTAGATGGTGACCAATCTGGCGTAGGCGTTTCTTTTCAGCGGTAGACAAGCTCACAAATACATCCTCAATGGTGTGCCGCATCGCGAGTAATCAGGCGCGGACACGGTTTTTCTGGTAAAAAGTACCCCTTAGTTTAGCCTGTTACAGCAGGCGCGTCCCTAGTCCGCGGTGAAACATGGCAACGAAAATTACCAATCAAAAATTATCCGGCCGAAGTAAGGCGTGGATGCGCGAGCATTTAGACGACCATTATGTGCAAAAAGCATGGAAAGATGGTTATCGCTCACGCGCAAGTTATAAGCTGCTTGAACTGCAAGAAAAAGACCGTTTAATTAAGCCGGGTATGAATATTATTGACCTTGGGGCTGCGCCCGGCGGTTGGTGCCAGGTAGTAGGGCGCATTTTAAATGGTCGTGGTCGCGTGATTGCGACAGATATTTTGCCGATGGATGCTTTGCCGGATGTGACCTTTATTCAAGGCGACTTTCGTGAAGAGGCGGTGGTGCAAGAAATCTTGGAACTGGCGGGTACTGATACGGTAGACCTTGTAATTTCGGATATGGCCCCCAATATGTCTGGTAACAACGCTGTAGATCAGCCACGTGCCATGTATTTATGTGAACTAGCCTTGGACATGGCGGTGCGTGTACTCAAGCCCGGCGGCACATTTGTGGTAAAAGTATTTCAAGGTGAAGGATATGAAGAGTACCGCAAAGCGATTCAAGCTAACTTTGCGGTATTGAAGTCGCGTAAACCTGATGCATCACGTGCCCGCTCAAGAGAGCTTTTTTTGGTCGCCACGGGGTTTCGTGCCAGCAAGAAATAAATGCTAGTGTCTGCGTAGTGTTTGCGTCAGGCGTTATGAATAATCGATGAGTCGCTAATCTAGCGCATCGAGACTGGAGGTTCACCACCGTGAGTGATTTTGTAAAAAACCTACTGATTTGGATCGCCATTGCGGCTGCCGTGTCTTATGTGCTCGGTGGCATTAATCAGCCAACGAAAAGTACGGCCATGTCTTACAGTGAGTTCATTAGCTCTGTCGATGCGGGCGATATTGCTGAAGTGCGTATCCAGCCAGACGTTATCGTTGGTAAACGTCAGAATGGCGAGAGTTTTGAAACCGTGCGGCCTCCAGCGCAGGACCCAGACCTAATTAATCAGTTGTTGCAACAGAAAGTAGCCATTGTGGGTGCACCACCAGAGCAGCAAGGCATGATGTCGCAGTTGTTAATAGCGGCATTCCCTATTTTGTTGATGGTCGCCTTATTTATTTTTATCTCTCGTCGCATGGGCGGTATGGGTGGTGGCGGTGGCGCAGGCGGTCGCGGCAACCCCATGAGTTTTGGTAAGTCTCGTGCACGTCAGCTTACTGAAGACCAGATCAAAGTTACTTTTGCCGATGTTGCTGGTTGTGATGAAGCAAAAGAAGAAGTGAAGGAGGTCGTTGACTTCCTCCGCGACCCAGCCAAATTTCAAAGCTTGGGTGGTCGCATCCCACGTGGCATTTTAATGGTCGGTCAGCCAGGCACCGGTAAAACCTTGCTGGCTAAGGCGATTGCCGGTGAAGCAAAAGTACCGTTTTTCTCAATTTCCGGTTCCGACTTTGTTGAAATGTTTGTAGGTGTTGGTGCCAGCCGTGTGCGCGACATGTTTGAGCAGGCTAAAAAGCAGTCGCCATGCATCATCTTTATTGACGAAATTGATGCCGTTGGCCGTCAGCGGGGCGCTGGCATGGGCGGTGGTCATGACGAGCGTGAACAAACACTTAACCAGTTGTTGGTTGAAATGGATGGCTTTGAAGGCAATGAAGGCGTGATCGTCATCGCTGCTACCAACCGTCCAGATGTGCTTGACTCCGCTTTGCTGCGTCCTGGCCGTTTTGACCGTCAAGTGGTGGTTGGTTTGCCAGACATTCGTGGTCGTGAGCAAATTTTACGTGTACATATGCGCAAAATTCCGATGGGTGCCGATGTTGATGCATCAACATTAGCGCGCAGTACACCCGGTTTCTCTGGTGCTGATTTAGCCAATTTGGTTAATGAAGCTGCTTTGTTCGCCGCTCGCAGCGACTTAAAGCTGGTCAGCATGAATGAGTTTGAGCGTGCTAAAGATAAAATCATGATGGGCGCTGAGCGCAAGTCTATGGTGATGTCGGATGCTGAAAAGCTCAACACGGCATTTCACGAAGCAGGGCATGCCATTGTTGGTCGTTTAGTGCCCGAGCATGATCCAGTTTACAAAGTTTCGATTATTCCGCGTGGCCGCGCTTTGGGTGTGACTATGTTCTTGCCCGAAGAAGATCGTTACTCGATGTCTAAGCGCCGTATCGAAAGCAGCATCAGCTCATTGTTTGGTGGGCGTATTGCCGAAGAACTTACTTTGGGTGCTGAGGGTGTAACGACAGGCGCAAGTAATGACATCCAGCGTGCTACTGAGCTGGCGCGCAACATGGTTACCAAGTGGGGCTTGTCTGAAAAAATGGGCCCATTGTTATACGAAGAAGACGAAGGTGAAGTTTTTGTGGGTCGATCGGTTACTCAGCGCAAAAACGTCTCCGCGCAAACAGCGATGGATATCGACAATGAGATCCGTAGCATTATCGATAACTGTTACAATACGGCGCGCCAGCTGATTGTTGATAATCGCGACATTTTGGACTCGATGGCTGCGGCGTTAATGAAGTACGAGACCATTGATGCAGAGCAAATTGATGATTTGATGGCGCGCCGGGCGGTTAGGCCACCAAAAGGTTGGGATGACTCAACACCAGCAGGTGGTGCAGGGGTAGTAGTGGCAGATGATGTTGAAGAAGATGATAAAAAGCCATCGACAGACCCTGCGGAAGGCGCTACCTGAGGCTGGCTTTTGACAATACTGTACTGTGGTCAGCGTGAGCTTGATTTAACGCAAGCTCACGTGATGGGCGTCCTTAATGTGACGCCCGATTCGTTTTCTGATGGTGGCTTATTTCTGTCCCGCGACGCCGCATTGCGTCAAGCAGAAGCCATGCTGCGTGATGGTGCCCACTTAATAGACGTGGGTGCAGAAAGTACTAGGCCGGGTGCTGCACCAGTGACCGAGCAAGAAGAGCTTGATCGCCTGTTGCCAGTAGTAGAGGCCATTGCTAGTCATCTAGATATCATTATTTCTGTTGATACCTCTTCCGCTCGTGCCATGACCGAGGCCGCCGCCCTTGGCGCCTGTTTGATCAACGATGTTCGTGCCCTGCGGCGACCGAACGCGCTGGCTGCGGCTGCCGCAACGGGGCTGCCTATTTGCTTGATGCATATGCAGGGTCAGCCTGATCATATGCAGCAGGCTCCTCATTACGACTCCGTAGTAGATGAAGTTAAGTCGTTTTTGGCGGCGCGCATTGAGGCTTGTGTGTCTGCAGGAATAGGCCATGAGCGCTTGCTGATTGATCCCGGGTTTGGTTTTGGCAAAACACTGGAGCACAATTTGCAGCTATTGGCTCAGCTGGCCGAACTTCAATGTTTACAACTGCCCTTATTAATAGGTTTGTCGCGCAAATCAATGTTGGGTGCAGTTTTGGGTGGTGCTGGTGTGAACGAGCGTTTATATGCAGGATTAAGTGCTGCAGTTATTTCGCTCGAGCGTGGTGCACGAATTATTCGAAGTCACGATGTTAAAGCTACAGCTGATGCGGTTGCCATGTGGCAGGCGCAACGGCCTTGGTCAACACTGCGATAAAAAGCAAAAGGAGCAGTAGATGAGCAGACGCTATTTTGGCACCGATGGTGTTCGCGGTTTAGTAGGGCAATACCCAATTACTCCGGAGTTTGCACTCAAATTAGGCTGGGCGGCAGGTCGGGCTATGACGGGCAGGATTGATAATCCGACGGTCGTTATCGGTAAGGACACACGCCTATCTGGTTATCTGTTTGAGTCAGCTTTAGAGGCGGGCCTGTCGGCTGCTGGAGTGAATGTGCTGTTGTTAGGCCCTATCCCTACTCCTGCGGTGGCGCATATGACACGCGCTTTTCATGCTGATGCTGGTATCGTGATCTCAGCCTCGCATAACCCATACTTTGATAACGGGATTAAGTTTTTTGGTCCGGACGGCAAAAAGCTATCTGATGATATCGAGTTGTCAATTGAGGCATGGCTTGATAAAGACATGGTCATTGATAACCCAGAGCTGCTGGGTAAAGTAAAACGTATTGAAGATGCACGTGGTCGTTACGTCGAATATTGCAAAGCAAGCTTTCCCTATCACTTATCCCTGGCAGGTCTAACCATCGTGGTGGATTGCGCCCATGGTGCCACCTATCAAGTTGGCCCAATGGTGTTTGAAGAGCTTGGTGCGCGAGTTATTCGTTTTGCCTGTGAACCTAATGGTCGAAATATTAATGATGGTGTTGGTTCAACACACCCTGAGGGTTTGCAGCAAAAGGTTCAAACTGAAAAAGCTCACTTAGGCATTGCCTTTGATGGTGATGGCGACCGCGTCATGCTGGTTGATGAGAATGGTGAGCTGATTGATGGCGATGAGATTGTCTACATTATTGCGCGAGAACGTTTACGTGCTGGCCTGCCAGTGGGAGGTGTGGTCGGTACGCTCATGAGCAACTTTGGTATGGAGCAAGCGGTCACTGAATTGGGGCTGCAGTTTGTCCGCGCCAATGTCGGTGACCGTTATGTTATGGCGGAGTTAGAGCGTCATGGTTGGTCGGTTGGTGGTGAGGCTAGTGGCCATATTGTTTGTTTGGATAAAGCCAGTACGGGTGACGCTATTGTAGCTGCGCTACAGGTTCTTTCTGCTGTTGTGGCTAGTGGCCAGCCGTTGTCTGCTTTAAAAGCGGGCATGAAAAAATACCCTAATGTGCTCATTAATGTGCGTGTGCAAGGCAAGCCAGATATTCAGCATCCTGCTATTCAAGCGGCAGTGATCAAGGCGGAGGCTCAGTTGGCTGGCAGAGGGCGAGTGTTGTTGCGTGCCTCGGGCACTGAGCCGGTTTTACGAGTGATGGTAGAGGGTGAGGATCATGGCTTGGTTGAGCAGCTAGCAGAGATGCTTGCACAAGAAGTGCGCAACAACTTGTAAGCAATTGCAGCCTTGGTTAGTATTGCCGACCTCTTGGGTCCGGCTGATCGGAGATTGAACAATGCGTCGTCCTTGGGTGGCCGGTAACTGGAAAATGAATGGCAGTCGTCAGGCTAATGCCGAGCTGCTAAACAATATTGGCGATATCGGAGTATTTGCTGATATCGATGTGGCTGTAGCGCCGCCAGCAGTATATTTACAGTCTGTTATGGACTCAGTCAGGCAGCCATCACTGTCTGTGTTGGCGCAAACAGTGTCTGAGTTTGAGTCGGGTGCATATACCGGTGAGATTTCTGTGGCAATGCTGCAGGACTGTGGTGCTAAAGGCGCCTTAGTTGGACACTCAGAGCGACGTCAGTTGTTTGCCGAAACAGATCAGCAAATAGCCGATAAGTTTGCGGCGTTAAAAAACGCTGGCTTACAAGCAGTGTTATGCGTTGGTGAAACGTTAGCTGAGCGTGAGGCTGGTGAAACACTGGCTGTGGTGTCGCGGCAGTTATTGGCTGTGCTCGATCAGCATGGCCCAGAAGCATTTGATAATGCTGTGCTCGCGTATGAGCCGGTTTGGGCTATTGGTACGGGTTTAACCGCTTCGCCTGAGCAGGCGCAAGCTGTGCATGCCTCCTTGCGTGCAGTGTTTGCAGCGTTTGATGAGGCACGAGCAAATCAGTTGCGCATTGTGTATGGCGGTAGTGTGAAAGGCAGTAATGCAACGGGGTTGTTTGATATGCCAGACATTGATGGTGCCCTTGTGGGTGGTGCATCGTTGTTGGCAGACGAATTTTTAGCAATTTGCAAGGCGGCTCAGTTAAGCGCCTAACGAGAGAAGACGATGGAAACGCTGGTATTAGTGGTCCACATTTTGATTGCAATCGTGATGATTGTTTTGATTATGTTGCAGCAAGGCAAGGGTGCAGAGGCGGGCGCGTCATTTGGTTCGGGTGCATCCGGAACCGTATTTGGTGGTGCTGGCTCGGCTGGCTTTTTAACAAAGTTAACAGCGGGCTTGGCTTTGCTGTTTTTTGTGACCAGCCTGTCGTTGGCCGTATATGCAAAGACTAAGTCGCAAAATATGTTCGGTATTCCGTTGGAAGATGAGGCTGCTGAAACTCAGGGCTTGCCGGATTTGCCAACTGATAGTAAAGTGCCGCCCGCGCCGGTGAGCTCTGATTTACCGGTTGCCCCAGCAGGTCAATAAGCCTGCTGTAGTGAAGTAAAAGCGGAAGTGGTGAAATTGGTATACACGCAGCCTTGAGGTGGCTGTGCCTAACGGCGTGGGGGTTCAAGTCCCCCCTTCCGCACCAATTGTAATTAGCCTACGAAAGGGTTTGACAAGATCACGTCGGATCACTAAAGTTCGCAACCTCTGATGCGGGGTGGAGCAGTCAGGTAGCTCGTCGGGCTCATAACCCGAAGGTCGTTGGTTCAAATCCAGCCCCCGCTACCACATTCGGACTTTGTTGAAAAAGCCCACCTTGAGTGGGCTTTTTTACAGGTTCAGCGGTCAGCAGTGATTACTGCGCGGATCGCCAATAACGTGGGCGATTCGCCCACTTTTTGTTTCTGGCCTTTGGGTTTTTGGTCTGATGGGAGAGAGCAATGGCGATCTCGAAAAAAGTTGAAGAGCTGACGGCATTGATTGAGCCAGCGACACAGGCCTGCGGGGTAGACTTGTGGGGCGTTGAGTTTTTTCAGCAAGGTAAGCATTCGGTTCTACGTGTTTATATTGATCGTGAAGCTGAGGCTGGCATCAGTGTGGAAGACTGCACTGAAGTTAGTCGTCAAGTTGGCGCTATACTCGACGTAGAAGACCCGATTGCCGGTGAGTACACGTTAGAGGTGTCGTCACCGGGCTGGGACAGGATGTTATTTAAACCGTCACAGTATCAGCGTTATGTTGGCGAAGAAGTTAACTTACGCTTGACGGCACCAGTTGCTGGTCGGCGTCGCTGGCGCGGTGTAGTTGAAGCAGTAGATGATGTGCAGGTAACGTTGCAAGTAGAAGGACAAAGTGTCGTTTTACCCTTTATCAGTATTGATAAAGCCAACGTTGTTTCGAAATTTTGATTTTTTATAATGTGATCACACAGGTCGAATTATGAGCAAAGAAATCCTGTTGGTAGTTGACTCGGTCAGTAATGAGAAAGGCGTTTCTCGCGAGATCATTTTCCAAGCGTTGGAGCAAGCTCTGGCGGCGGCAACGAAAAAACGTTTTGACTCTGACGAAGTGAATATTCGCGTCAGTATTGATCGCAAAACTGGCGAATATGAAACATTTCGCTTTTGGGAAGTCGTTGCTGACGAAGACCATGAAATTCCAGCTATGCAGCTCGCCATTAGTGATGTCGAAGAGCGCGGTCTGCAATTAGGCGATATTGTTGAAGAGCATATCGACAACGAAGTTTTTGGCCGTATTGCTGCACAAACTGCTAAGCAAGTTATCGTGCAAAAAGTGCGTGAAGCTGAGCGTGCTTTAGTGGTTGATGCTTATCGCAATCGTGTTGGTGAAATCCTGTCTGGCACAGTTAAAAAGACAACACGTGACGGTTTAATTGTTGATCTTGGTGGCAATGCTGAAGCTTATTTGGCGCGTGAAGAAATGCTGCCGCGTGAAAACTACCGAATTGGCGATCGCGTACGCGCAGTGCTTTATGATGTGAATAATGAAAGCCGTGGTGCTCAGTTATTGATGTCACGTGCTCGCCCTGAAATGCTGATGGAATTGTTCCGCATTGAAGTGCCAGAAATTGGCGAAGAAATTATTAGTATTCGTTCAGCGGCCCGTGATCCTGGTGTGCGCGCTAAATTAGCAGTTAAGAGTAACGACCATCGCATTGACCCACAGGGCGCCTGCATTGGTATGCGTGGTTCGCGTGTGCAAGCCGTTTCAGGCGAGCTGGGTGGTGAGCGTGTAGATATCGTGCTGTGGGATGATAATCCTGCGCAGTTTGTTATTAACGCACTGCAACCAGCAGAAGTGGCTTCGATTGTTATTGATGAAGACACTCAGACTATGGATGTGGCGGTTGAAGAGGACCAGCTCGCAATGGCGATTGGTCGTGGTGGTCAGAACGTTCGTTTGGCCTCTGAGCTCACCGGCTGGCGTTTGAACGTTATGACGGTTGCTGACTCGCAAGCTAAACAGCAGGGCGAGTCACAGCAGTATATTGATGGATTCGTTCAAGATCTTGATATTGATGAAGATATTGCCAATATTTTGGTGAATGAAGGCTTCACAACGCTAGAAGAAGTAGCCTATGTGCCAGTCGAAGAAATGCTCGATATTGAAGAGTTTGATGAAGAGCTGGTAGAGGCGCTGCGTCAACGCGCAAAAGATGCTTTGTTAACGAAGGCATTGGTGAGCGAAGAGCATGCTACTGAACCAGCAGAAGACCTATTAACCATGGAAGGCATGGACCGCAAGTTGGCGTTTGCATTAGCAGCGCGTGGTGTGGTCACCATGGAAGATCTGGCTGAACAAGCCATTGATGACATTGTTGATATTGACGGCCTAAGCCAAGAACTGGCGGCCGAACTAATTATGAAAGCGCGTGAGCCTTGGTTCAACTGAGCCGGGATTACCACTTTGAAGCGGAGTAGTGCGCCCCATGGCTGATGTTACTGTCAAACAACTGGCCGAAACTGTAGGTCGATCTGTCGAAGTCTTATTGGCTCAAATGAAAGAGGCAGGGCTGTCGCATGCGTCGGCAGATGCCTCTGTAAATGATGCTGAAAAGCAGCAACTATTAGCGCATCTTAAACGTGCGCATGGCGAGCAAGCAGGTCAGCCTCAGAAAATTACCTTGCAACGCAAAACAGTCACCACGTTAAAAACGGCTCAGTCATCTGGTGGTCGTGGCAAAACAGTGAATGTTGAAGTGCGAAAAACACGTACTTACATTAAGCGCTCTTTAATTGAAGAGCAGGAAGAGCAAGCGCGTGAAGCAGCTGAAAAGCAGCGTTTAGAGCAAGAAGCGAAAATTCATCAGGAACAAGAGGCGCGTCTGGCCGCTGAGGCAGCCGAACGTCAAGCCCTGGAAGATGCACGTATTGCTCAGGCTGAAGAAGAGGCGCGTAAAGCGGCTGAAGAAGCGCGTCGTCAGCAAGGTGGAGACGCTAAAGATAGCGCCCGCAAACTGACTGTGCCCAAGGTTGATTTGAAGCGTGCTGAAACGCCTGAAGAGCGTGCTCGTCGTGAAGAGGAGCTAGCCCGTGAGCGTGCAGCTGAAGAACAGCGCCGCAAGCAGGAAGAAGCATTACGCAAAGAAGCGGAAGAAAAAGCCCGTTTGAAAACACTTGAGCAAGCTCAGCGCATTGCTGAAGAGCTTGCACATCGCCCAGATGCGGGCGTTGTGACACCAAGCGTAGATGCTCCGCTCGCTAAAGGCTTGGTAGGTAAGGCCTACGAAGAGTCATTTGATAGCGAAAACCGCGCCATTAAGCGTGGTACTGCAACTCCATCTCGTGGTGGTAAAAAAGGCCCTAAAAGCCGCGCAGAGCAAGCTTTCCGCCCGGTTACTCGTGCCTTAACAAGCACTTTATCGAAAAAGCATGGATTTGAGCGCCCAGTGGAAAAGCAAGTTTATGAAGTGACCATTGGTGAAACGATTTTGGTTAGCGACTTGGCGCAGCAAATGGCCAAGAAAACGCGTGAAGTCGTTCGTGTGCTGATGAAAATGGGTGAAATTGTGACTGCTGACCAACGTATTGATCAGGCAACAGCAGCCCTTGTTGTTGAGGAAATGGGTCACACCAGCAAGTTTGTCAGTGAGACGGCAGTTGAAGACTCATTGCGTGAAACGATTGTGGATGGCGAAGCTAAGAACCGTGCGCCAGTTGTGACGATCATGGGTCATGTTGACCATGGTAAGACTTCGTTGCTTGATTATATTCGCCGAGCCAAAGTGGCTACTGGTGAAGCTGGTGGCATTACTCAGCATATCGGTGCTTACCACGTCGAAACGCCACGTGGCATGATCACCTTTATGGATACTCCGGGTCACGCTGCATTTACGGCAATGCGTGCTCGCGGTGCTAAAGCAACCGACATCGTTATTTTGGTTGTTGCTGCTGATGATGGTGTGATGCCTCAAACTGAAGAAGCGATTAATCACGCGCGCGCATCTGGTGTGCCGTTGATTGTTGCCATCAACAAAATGGACAAAGAGTCCGCTGATGTTGACCGTGTATTAAGTGAGCTGTCTGCAAAACAAGTTGTGGCTGAAGATTGGGGTGGAGATACGCAGGTTGTTAAGGTCTCTGCTCACACCGGTCAAGGTGTTGATGAGCTGCTTGAGGCCATCTTGATTCAGGCCGAGCTGTTAGAGCTGACAGCGGTTGAAGAAGGTCCTGCTCAAGGTGTAGTGATTGAGTCGCGCATTGAGAAAGGCCGCGGTGCTGTTGCAACCTTGTTGGTTCAGCGCGGCACACTGAAAAAGGGCGACTTAGTTTTAGCGGGCACATTCTACGGTCGTGCTCGTGCATTGAATGATGAAAATGGTAAGCCGATTAAACAAATTGGTCCGTCCATGCCAGTTGAAATTTTAGGTTTGCCAGAAGCACCGATGGCGGGTGATGAGTTCTTGGTTGTTGCTGATGAGCGTAAGGCTCGTGAAGTGGCTGAGTTCCGTCAAGCACGTGATCGCCAGTTGCTGATTGATAAGCAAGAAAGCAGCCGCCTGGAAAATCTGTTTGCCAATATGGGCAAAAAAGAAGCGGCTACAGTTAACTTGATTCTGCGCACCGATGTTCGTGGTTCATTAGAAGCGCTGTCTGCAGCACTTAATGATCTTGGTAACGATGAAGTTCGCGTGAAAATTGTGTCTTCTGGCGTAGGCGCTATCAGTCTGTCTGATGTGACCTTGGCAGAGTCGACCGGTTCGGTTGTACTGGGCTTTAACGTTCGTGCCGATAACTCAGCGCGTGCTAAGTGCCAAGAAGATGGTATTGATTTACGCTACTACAGCATCATTTATGAACTGATTGATGATGTGCGTGATGCGATGTCGGGTCTGTTGTCACCAGAACGTCGTGAAAATATTGTTGGTATTGCTGAAGTTCGCGAAGTGTTCCACTCCTCGAAGTTTGGTTCAGCCGCTGGTTGTATGGTGCTGGAAGGTAGCTTATTCCGTAACAAGCCTATTCGTGTTCTACGCGAAGATGTGGTGGTGTTCCAAGGTGAGTTGGAATCACTGCGTCGCTTTAAGGATGACGTTGCTGAAGTGCGTAATGGTATGGAGTGTGGTCTAGCAGTTAAGGGCTACAAAGACATTCAGGCCGGCGACAAAATTGAAGTTTACGAAGTCCAAGTGATTAAGCGCAGCCTGTAAGGGCTGCTTGGGAGTAGGGCGTGAGTCAACGAACACAGCGATTAGCCGATCAAATTCAGCGCGATGTCTCTGAATTGATTAAGCAGCGTTTGCGTGACCCACGCTTAGGTATGGTCACTGTGTCTGCTGTTAAGGTTAGTCCAGACATGAGTTATGCCGACATTTATGTGACCATTCTTGGCCGCACCTTTGATGAACCGGCCGAGCCAGGTGTGGCCATCCTTAATGCCGCCGCGGGTGTTTTACGTGGCGAGCTGGGGCGTGGCCTGCGCACGCGCATCGTGCCGCACTTGCGCTTTCATCATGATCGCTTAACCAGTCAAGGTAACCGTATGGCGTCGCTGATTAGTGAAGCTGTGCGCAGCGATGAACAGAAGTCATAAGTAGGGCCGCCGTTGAGTAAGCCACGCCGCCCTAAACGCCCCATTGATGGCATTTTGTTATTCGACAAGCCAGCGGGTATTACCTCCAATCAAGCATTGCAATGGATTAAGCACCGCTATCAAGCCGAAAAAGCTGGTCATACCGGTAGTCTTGATCCATTAGCGACTGGTCTATTGCCTATCTGTTTAGGCGAGGCCACCAAGTTTTCACATTATTTATTAGAGGCCGATAAGGTCTATGCCACCCGTTTGCGGTTAGGGCAGCAAACCACGACAGCCGATGCTGATGGTGAGGTTGTGCGTGAGCGAGAAGTGCCGGCACTGACGCAAGCTGACTTTGAGCAAGTTCTGACACGCTTTCGTGGCGACATAATGCAAGTTCCTTCAATGTATTCTGCCCTGAAGTTTGAAGGCAAGCCTTTGTATGAGTACGCTCGTGCCGGCATTGAAATTGAACGTCCGGCGCGTCCAGTGACTATTTTTCGTTTGGAAATAACGGCATTTGCGCCGCCATTTGTTGATTTAGAGGTCAGCTGCTCCAAAGGTACCTATATTCGTAACCTTGTTGAGGATATTGGTGAAGCTATTGGCTGCGGTGCGCACGTGACGGTGTTGCGTCGTCTAGCGGCTGGACCCTTTAGTTTGGAGGACGCCTATACTCGTGAGCAGGTGCAGTCTGCCGAGAATAGTGCAGGTTTTGATCAGCTAGATGCCATGTTGCTAGTGAGTTGGGCGGGATTATCTGATTGGCCACGGGTGGAGTTATCGGGCACTTCAGCGTATTATTTACGCCACGGAAATCCGGTACAAGCTGGAACGCTGCCGTTAGATCACCCAGTGCTGATTTTTGAGCGCGCTGAGGCGGCGGCAGAAACTATTTTTTTAGGTGTTGGTGAAGCAGATGATGATGGTCTGTTAGCGCCCCGCCGATTGCTACGTACGACGCATTAGTAGCAAAAACAAACAGGCCCGTTAGGGCATGTTGACGCTGACTGCAGAGAGGCGCGGTCTGTCGTTATTTTTTATGGCTTCTCACTATGGAGAATTATCATGGCCCTAACGGCTCAAGATAAAGCGGCTGTTGTCGCACAATATGCACGTGCTGCCGGTGATACCGGTTCCCCTGAAGTACAGGTCGCCCTGTTGACTGTCACGATCAATGATCTGCAGCCACACTTCAAGGAGCACAAGCATGATCACCATTCGCGTCGCGGTTTGATTCGCATGGTAAACCAGCGTCGTAAGTTGCTGGACTATCTGAAACGTAAAGACCACGGTCGTTACAGCGCACTGATCCAGTCTTTGGGTCTGCGTCGCTAAGGTAGGTAGACAAGGAGCGGCATGCCGCTCCTTGTCTTTTGTGGTGTGAATTGTCGGATGCCGTAGGAGAGGCTTCTAGCAGCTGCATTTGTTCGTGCGAATGCAGCTGTAGGGGCCTCCGGTGGCAAAAATAAAGGAAGCTTGCGATGGCGCAGGTCTTCACAGTTACTAGAGGATTTTATGTTTAAGATTGTTCGTAAAGAATTTCAGTTAGGTGGTCAGCAAGTTGTTTTAGAAACCGGTCGTATTGCCCGCCAAGCGCAGGGCGCAGTCATTATCACTATGGGTGGTGTGCAAGTGTTGGTTGCCGTGGCTGCCAGCAAAAAAGCTAAGCCAGGCCAAGACTTCTTCCCGCTTACCGTTAACTATCAAGAAAAAACTTATGCTGCCGGCCGTATTCCCGGTGGTTACTTCAAGCGTGAAGGTCGCCCTTCAGAAAAAGAAACACTGACCTCTCGCTTAATTGACCGTCCTATTCGCCCTCTGTTCCCAGAAGGCTTCGTTAATGAAGTGCAAGTGACTTGCATGGTGATCTCGACAGACAAAAAGTCTGATCCAGATATCGCTGCACTGATTGGTGCTTCAGCTGCATTAAGCATTGCTGGTGTGCCATTTAATGGTCCGATTGCGGCCGCGCGTGTTGCTTATATTGATAATGAATACGTACTAAACCCTACCTACGAACAGCAAAAGCAATCGGCACTGGATTTGGTTGTTGCCGGTACACAAGCGGCTGTGCTGATGGTTGAGTCTGAAGCAAAAGAGCTGAGCGAAGACGAAATGCTGGGCGCAGTGCTGTTTGGCCATGATGAGATGCAAGTAGCTATTACAGCGATCAAAGAGTTTGCAGCGGAAGTGGGCACACCACGCTGGGATTGGACTGCACCGGTAGTAAATACAGAATTGAAAGCCGCATTAAAAGACGCTTTTGGTACTGCGGTTTCTGATGCTTACGGCATTGTTGTTAAGCAAGATCGTTATGAAGCATTAAGTGCTATTAAGGCGCAAGCTTTAGAGCAGTTTGCTCCTGAAGGTGGCGATATTGCTGCAGAAGAAGTGGATGCACTGTTTGAAGACCTGAAGTATCGCTCTGTACGTGACAACATTTTGTCTGGCAAGCCACGTATTGACGGTCGTGATACACGTACTGTTCGTGCCTTGGATATCCAAGTGGGTGTTCTTGGTCGTGCGCATGGTTCAGCTTTGTTCACACGTGGTGAAACCCAAGCCTTGGTTACTGCCACATTGGGCGGTGCTCGTGATGCCATGATGATTGATGCGTTGGAAGGTTCATACACCGATCACTTCATGCTGCATTACAACTTCCCATCCTACTCAGTAGGTGAAACGGGTCGCGACAGTGGTCCAAAGCGTCGTGAAATTGGCCATGGTCGTTTGGCGCGTCGTGGTGTGCAACCTATGCTACCAGGCTCAGACAAGTTCCCGTACGCGATTCGTGTGGTATCTGACATCACTGAATCCAACGGTTCGTCATCAATGGCATCTATTTGCGGTGCATCATTGGCGTTGATGGATGCTGGTGTGCCGTTGAAAGCGCCAGTGGCTGGTATCGCCATGGGCTTGGTGAAAGAAGATGAGCGCTTTGCTGTTCTAACAGATATCTTGGGTGATGAAGATCACTTAGGCGATATGGACTTTAAGGTGGCCGGCTCTGCCAATGGTGTTACTGCATTGCAGATGGACATCAAAATTGAAGGCATTAACGAAGAAATCATGGAAGTTGCCTTGGCGCAAGCGCGCGAAGCACGCATGACAATTCTGCAGCAAATGAATGAAGTGCTGGCTGTGTCCCGTTCAGAAGTCAGCATTCACGCACCAACCTACGCCACCATTCAAATCAATGCGGACAAAATCCGTGATGTGATTGGTAAAGGTGGTGCAACTATTCGTGCGCTCTGTGAAGAAACTAAAGCCACTATCGATATTGATGATTCGGGCTTGGTGCGTGTGTATGGCGAAACCAAAGGCGCAACTCAGGCAGCATTAGCAAGAATTCAAGAAATTACCGCTGAAGTTGAAGTCGGTACTATCTATGAAGGTACTGTGGCTCGTATCGTTGATTTCGGTGCCTTTGTTAATATCCTGCCTGGCACGGATGGACTGGTTCACATTTCGCAAATTTCGAGTGAGCGCGTAGAGAATGTGTCTGATTACTTGAAAGAAGGCCAAGTGGTTAAGGTTAAAGTGCTGGATGTTGACCAACGTGGACGTGTAAAGCTGTCTATGAAGGATATTGAGGCCAGTTAATCGCTTATGTTGAGCCTAAAAAACCCGCCTAATGTATGTTAGGCGGTTTTTTTTTCGACTAAACGGTCGTAGTTGTGTGTTGAGTGGTTCCATCGTTGCAGTGGTTGATGGTATCGTTTGCGCGTTACTCGATTAGCCAATAGGAAAGCGAGTTGTTTCGTTTGCCGGCGTGCTAATAACAACAAAAATTATCTAAGGAGAACGTTCATGGCTGTTTCAGGCCTGATTCGTCGAAGCTTTGCCGGCCTAGTGGTTGGTGCATCCGTTTTGTTGTCTGCCTGCGATCCGGTCGCGTTTGTTGGCAACCAATCCATGCGTTTTATTGAGCGCAACCTCGTTCCGCCACTCTTAAAAGATGACGATGCCATTATGGCGTGTCAGTCCGGTGTTGCCTTGGCGCCGCTGATTGTTGCCACCGAAAATATCGGTGCCAATATTGATCAGTTGGCTACGCTGCTATACACCACCGCCGGCCTTTGTGCCGAAATCACCAGCTTTGATCATGAAATGCGTTACTTGCGTGCTGCTAAAGCGGGCATGATTGAAGAAGCGCAAGATGCGCGTACCGCACAAAAGCGTTTTGCAGAAACAGCAGCCCGCCGTCAGCTCAAATCATATGAGCGCTTTGAACGTTATTACGAAAAGCGTTATGACATCAAAATTGGTGATCAGTGCACTGATTTCTATAAAGATTTTGATGAGTTAGTTTATATGTTGGGTCTGCTAAGCGGCTTACAAGCATTGCTGAATGACATTATTGCTGGCCAGATTGTTGGCGTGCCAATGGATGTTGCGGCAAAAGCGGAGCGAGCATTCACTTGCTTGGATAACGAAAAATGGTGGGGTGTTCCGCTTGGCGTTCGTGCTGTTGTTTGGAATGTGTTGCCAGGTGCCGATGAAGGCAAAGATGTCTGGGGTGCATTTAATGCCGCCATGGCAGCTGGTGAAAAATCAGGTATTCGTGTCGCACACGCTATGTATGCTTTGTCTGCAGCAGGTAAAGCAGATGATGAGCGTCTACGTGATGGTATCAAGCGTTATGCCAATGTTCCTGCTGAATTCAAGCCAAACCCAGACTACAAGCTCGTTGATGCGCTCGCAGGCTTTATTGTGACCAGTCTTTCAGACCGTCTATGGACTGAAGGTACAGGCCAACGTACACCGCCTGGCATGTTGGGTAAGTTCTGGGATGAAACGCCAGAACAGTCCGAGCTGGCTGTCGATATTGACGACTTGTTGTAATGCGATCTCCCACGTTGCACGTTAGTCGCAACGTGGGGCCGTAGTTTTTCTTTTAAAATTGAGGGAACAAAAATGAAATTATTTAACAAAACCATGAGTGCAGTGGTGTTGGCTGCTTCAGCAGCAGCGATGCCTGTGCAAGCATCGGCGTCTCAAACTATTTGTGTTTGGGATATTTTGGGTGCGCAAGGCGATGTAATGGGTGTAATGCGTGACTGGGCTTTGGCTGCATCGCGTATGGGGGCAACAGTTAACCTGCGCCCTTATACAGAAGAGCGTGTTGCAAGTGAAGATTTTAAGGCGGGTCAATGTGATGGTGTTGTTGTTACCGGTATGCGCGGTGCACAGTTCAACAAATTCACTGGCAGCCTCGACTCACTGGGCGCGATTCCAAACAACGAAGTGTTGAAGCGTGCGTTTGTTACGTTGTCTAACCCAGCATTAGCACCACGTATGACTCAAGGTAAGTTTGAAGTTGCCGGCTTTATGCCAGCAGGTGCTGCTTACTTGTTCGTGAAAAGCCGCTCAATTAACCACGTAGACAAACTGGCAGGCCAGAAAATTGCCGTGTTTGACTATGACCGTGCACAAGCTCGCATGGTACAGAAAATTGGCGCGCAACCAGTGTCCTCTGACATCAGTAACTTTGGTGCTAAATTCAATAATAACGCCGTGGACATTATTGGTGCACCAGCTGCAGCCTATAAGCCATTGGAGTTAGAAAAAGGTTTAGGTAAAGACGGCGCGGTTATTCGCTTCCCTGTTTTGCAGTTAACCATGCAGATGTATATCGACAAATCTAAGTTCCCAGCTGATTTTGGTCAAAAATCACGCGCTTGGTTTGCCACACAGTTAGACCGTTCAATGGGCCTGATTGCTAAAGCAGAGCGTGACATTCCAGCTAACCGTTGGATGGATTTACCAGCAGCTGACAAAGAAGGCTATGTTGTTCTGCTGCGTCAATCCCGTATTGATTTGGCTAACAATGGCTTCTATGACAAAACCATGATGAGCTTGTTGCGTCGCATCCGTTGCCAAGTAAATGCTGCTGATGCTGAGTGTTCACAAACACTCGAATAAAAACGAGGCAGTAAAGATTTGAACCGCAGGCCATAGTTTTGGTCTGCGGTTTATCTTGTGAAATCCAATAAGGAAATAAAAAATGGATACGACGACGAATAACAAAACGGTCTTTCTAAACCGTACAGCAATGGAGTGGTTTTCCAGCTTGCCTGTGATGTTTTTGCTTGTACTGACGCTGGTTATTGGTACTGGTGAAATGATTCACGGTCAGTTGCTGCGCATGGGGGAAAACATGTTTGGTAACCCGTCAACGGGTGTCCAATATTTCATGATGCGTGTTGATCCACAGACTCCAGACTGTGATCCAAATATGGATATTGATCAGGCTGTACAGGCACAGCTTGCAAACACAGCAGCTTCAGACGATCCATTTGCGGCCCTGTTTGATGAGGCGCCAGATCCAGACGCGATTCGCTCTTCGTTAGAGAGTGCTAAGTCGCAGTGTATTGAGCGACATGATTTAGTTGTTCGTATCAAAGATAATATGTCTCCTCAGGTGAAAGCATTCCGTGCAGTTGAGACTTCTTTCTTTGGTATTTTCAAGTTTGGTACAGAAAACCGTCCACTCTTATTGATCTCAATGTTGTTAATTGCTGCGGCAACTACAACTTTGACGAAACATCATATTAATATTCGTCCACCACGTACCATGACAGACCATCGTGTTTATTCAGGTGCCATGGTAATTGGTAACGCATTGCTGTTGTATTCCAGCTGGTTCTACTACAACAATGTTCTCATTGGCTCCGGAATCGCCATTGAAAAACCGATTATTAATTACCTGACCATTGGTATGTTTGCCATTTTGACGGCTATTAGTGTTAAGCACTTTTTCGAAAAGCCAGAAAATGTTGAGGGTGGCGATAATATCGGCAAAGCGCTGCTATGTATTCCGCTCTATGCAATCATGGCAATTACATCCGCATTTAGCTTCTTCGGTGATAAGCACTTTGCTGGTTTGGCTATTTATATGGGTCAGATCTTCGAATTTGCTAACATCTTCTTGAACTTGGCGATGTATATCTGGGCCGGTATGTTGCTGAAGCAAACTCGCGTTGTAGAGCTGTTCTTGGATATTGTGCGTCCATGGAAGTTCTCTTCAGAAACTCTGACATGGATCTTGCTATTGGCTGCCGCTATTCCGACAGCATATACCGGTGCATCAGGTATTTTCGTTATCGCAGCTGGTTTCATCATCTATAAAGAGGTTGCAAACTCTGGCGCACGTAAGCAGTACGCGCTTGCTGCTACAGCGATGTCAGGTTCGATGGGTGTTGTTCTGCGTCCATGTTTGCTAATCGTTCTGATTGCGGCACTGAACAAGCAAGTAACCACCACTGAGCTGTATGGCTGGGGTGTTGGTGTATTCTTGGTGTCGTCCACTATCTTCTTGATCTTCTCGTTGTTCTTGAAGGAAGTACCTAGTGAGCGTGCCGACTTTGGCAATGCCTTGCGTGAATCACTGCGTGCTTTAGTACCTGTGTCGCCATACTTCGTGATCACTATCGTCGTTGTGTACGCCTACAAGTACTTGTTGAACACTCAATTAGATGAGTTCACAGCACCGGTTATTCTGCCAATTATCTTGTTAGCCATTGTGGTGTTCGACAAATTGCGTCGTGAGCCAAAGCATGTGGCAGTTCAAGATAATCCAGCAGCAGAGCGTCGTTTAAGCCTAGAGGGTGCTTTACGAGTCGCTACTAACGATACCATTGGTCACATTGGTGCGTTGATTATGCTGATGGCTTTGTCGGTATCTGTTGGTGGTGTGATTGAACGTGCTCATATCATGGAAAGCGTGCCATCTGATTTGGGTAATATCTTCCTCGCCTTGACCATCTTCATGTTTATGTTGGTTGCCATCGGGATGATCATGGATCCCTTCGGTGCTGTTATTTTAGTGTCGGCAACGGTGGCGCCAATCGCTTATGCCAATGGCATTAACCCGATCCACTTCTGGATGATTGTATTGGCCGCGTTTGAGCTGGGGTATCTGTCACCACCGGTGGCGCTCAACCAGTTGCTTACCCGGCAAGTTGTGGGTGAGGCCGTTATGGATGCAGCAGATGCTGAGGTGAAAGATCGTAGTTTCTACTATCGCTATGAGCGTTGGATTTTACCAGTAGTGGTCATGTTTGTGTCGTTACTGATCGTCACTTATGGCGGACATTTGTTGGCACAAAATGGCGCGGAATGGCAGGCAGCACTAAATAGCATGCTTGGCATGAAGTAAGTGTAGTGCTGTGAGAAAAGGCCGGCTTATGTCGGCCTTTTCTTTGCTTTAAAAATACGAGGCAATAAAAAAGGCCATCGATATCGATGGCCTTTTTTATTAACAAGCGGCTGTTAGGCTACTTGTACAGGAATTGCGTTTGCACTGTGGCTGACAGTATTGTCTTCATTGCAGTACACCAAGCGCGGCTGGAAGTTAGCCAGCTCTTGTTGGTCAAACTGTGCATAGGTGCAAATAATCACACGATCACCAGGCTGCGCTTTATGAGCGGCTGCACCGTTGACTGAGATCATTAACGAGCCCGCTTCAGCACGAATGGCATAGGTGGTGAAGCGCTCACCATTAGCCACGTTATAAATCTGGATTTGTTCGTATTCACGAATACCAGCGAGGTCTAGCAAGTCGCTATCAATAGCGCACGAGCCTTCATAGTCGAGCTCTGCGTGTGTAACGCAAGCTCTGTGTAACTTGGCTTTAAGCATAATGCATTGCATGTGCTTGCCTCCGCATACGGTATGATCGAACAGTTAAAGTGACCAAAGCGTCAGCTTAACCGTGGGCGCGCCATTTTGCCGCAAGTTCCGTTTTGGTTCAATCGTTGAGTGCAATTACTTTGTGTCTATTATTTAGCCGATTTTCGCTGAAATGATAGGTTGTCAATCAGTCGAGTGCCATCGAGCTTGGCAGCGACCAAGATTACAGCGACGTCATCTTCTGGCTGAATTGGCTGCAGTTTGTCTGAATAAACAACAAGGTAGTCAACATCAAAACCACACTTTTTTAAGTGAGCAGTAGCAGCTTGGGTTAACATTTCGACATCATCTTGACCACTCAATAGGGCGTCACGAACTTGGCAGAGTGTTGCAAACAGCATAGGTGCTTTGGCGCGAGCCTCAGCGCTGAGGTAGCCATTACGTGAGCTTAATGCCAAGCCATCTTCAGCACGAACAGTAGGAATGCCAATAATTTCAATTGGGATGCAAAGCTCTTTGGTCATGCAGCGAATCACTGCTAGCTGTTGATAGTCTTTTTCACCAAACAGAGCCATATCTGGCTGGATAATGTTGAATAGCTTAGTCACTACAGTGGCGACACCGGTGAAGTGGCCAGGACGTGATGCGCCACACAAGACATCAGTGATGCTAGCCACTGAGACAGTAGTGAGCTGTGAGCGACCATCGGGATACATTTCTGTGGCGCTGGGAGCAAATACTAAGTCGCACTTGGCATCTGCTAATTGTGAAGAGTCAGCGTCGAGTGTACGCGGGTAGTTATCAAAGTCTTCACTAGCACCAAATTGTGTGGGATTAACAAAAATACTAGACACGACATAGTCAGCACGACGGCGAGCTTCATTAATCAATTGAATATGGCCCGAGTGCAAATTGCCCATGGTCGGTACAAATGCAATAGACTGACCTTTTTGACGAGCTTGTTTAAGAGCAGCACGAACGGCTGCAATCGTATGTTCTACCTTCATGGCGTATTAATCGTCCTTTAATTAATCAAAACCGTGCTCAGGCGCAGGGTAGTCGCCGGATTTAACGGCCGTCACAAAGTGTTTGAATGCACCTTCGATAGAGCCGTCACCAGAACTTAAGAAGTTCTTTACAAATCGTGCTGGTTTGCCAGCATGAAGGCCAAGCATGTCATGCATCACTAACACTTGACCATCACAGCTAGCACCTGCACCGATGCCAATAAGTGGAATATTGGTAGCTTTTTGGACTCGTTCGGTAACATGACGAGGTACACACTCAAGCAGTAACACAGCGGCACCTGCTTGCTCTAAGGCAATAGCATCACTGACTAATTGATTGGCAGCATCCTGCTGCTTAGCTTGTACACGATAACCGCCCAGCACATTGACTGACTGTGGCGTTAATCCCATGTGGACGCAGCTTGGAATGCCTACACGAGCTAACTGAGCCACTGTGTCAGTAAGCCAGGCTCCACCCTCTAGCTTCACCAGGTGCGCTCCTGCTCGCATTAAAGTAGCAGCATTTTCTAATGCAGTGTCGACACTGCCGTAACTCATAAATGGCATGTCGGCCATAAGTAAAGATTGTTGATTGCCACGAGCAACTGATGCCGTGTGGTAAGCCATATCAGCAACGGTTACTGGCAGTGTCGAGTTATGACCCTGCAAGACCATGCCAAGTGAGTCGCCAATCAAGATAACCTCAACTCCAGCACGTGCCATGGCGGCGGCAAAGCTCGCGTCATAACAGGTTAGGCAACTAAAGCGCTGATCTTGCGCCTTCAAGTCGCGCAGGGTTTTTAGGGTGACTTGATTCATGACGTACTCCTCGCGGTAGCGTATTAACGCAACGGTGGCTGATGATCCTCGTCATCGGAGCCAGGGTCAAGCGGACTGTTACTCAGCCAAAGGGATAAACCTTCGCGGCCAATTTGTTGGCAATGTACTTCGATGCTCAGACCATCACTTAATATAGTTGATGGTAGGACTTCAGCTAAGGGCCACAGTACAAAGTTACGATTCAGTAGCTCAATATGGGGTACCGTTAGGCGCTCATCTTGAATATTTTGCTCGCCATAAAGCAGCAGGTCGAGATCAAGCGTGCGGGCACCCCAGCGTATGGAGCGAGTGCGCCCAAACTCTTGCTCAATCGTTTGCAGTTGGTCTAGCAAGCCTAGTGGTGTTTGCATGGTATGAATGAGGGCAACGGCATTCGCGTAGTCTGGTTGACCAGCCGGGCCAACCGGGGCGCTACGATAGATGCGTGACAACGTGATTGGCCTGGCAGAAATGGCCTGTAAGGCAGCTGCGGCTTGCGTTAACGTTTGCATGGGGCGACCTAAGTTTGCACCCATGCCAATGGCAGCAGTAATAAGGTTAGCCACGGCGACTATTGGCTGCTGACCTTGGCGGTACGTTTACGGCGAGGGCGTTTGCCTTTGCCGCCGACATCAGTAAGGCCACGCACCATTTCTGCTTGTAAACCAGGATCAGCACTTTGCCAGCGCGTCCACCATGCCGCCATGTCGTTCGTTGCTTCACCGGCTTGTTCGCGTAGCAGCAAGAAGTCGTAAGCTGCTCTAAATCGCGGATTTTGTGCCAATAGCTCCACCTGTCTTGGTCTAGGTGTCTGCAAACGCTCTTGTAGCTCCCATATCTCGCGGGCTACTTGGCCGATATGACGCGGAATAGCTGTGCGCGTATGCTGGCGTGACAGCGACAATTGCGACGCTTTTTGCCATGCTGGTACACGTGGCATACCACTAGCAACTAGGGTGTTAAAGTGATTTTGTACATCACCCCAGAGCAAAGCAGCGATGAAAAAAGCAGGGTGAATATTTTTGTCGTCGGCTATTCGTTGATCTGTATTGCGAGCGGTAAGCATCCATAGTTGCTGGCAAGGAAACTTAGCTGCCTGCGGAAACAGTGTCTCGAATAGGCCATAGTCTTGCAGCAATGGCAGCACATAAGTGGCATAACCGGCAGATAAAAGCTTCTGGCATTCGTCATACATTCGGTGCGGTGAAATATCACTGAGCAGCTCAGCAAGAATAGGGATTGGATGAGCCGTGCGTTGTTCTATATCAAAATCGAGCTTGGCGGCAAAGCGGATGGCACGCAGCATGCGCACAGGGTCTTCACGATAGCGCAGCTCTGGGTCGCCAATCATACGAATGATGCGGTTTTCAATGTCGGCGCTGCCGTTCGCAAAATCCCACAAAGAAAAGTCGGCAATATTGTAGTAAATGGCATTGATGGTGAAGTCACGTCTTGCTGCGTCTTCTTCAATGCAGCCCCAGACATTGTCACGAATAATTAAACCGTCATCGTTGATGCCACCTTGATGGCTTGCAGCCTCATCGTGATTAGCGCGGAAGGTGGCTACTTCGATAATTTCTCGTCCCCAACGCACATGTGCAAGGCGAAAACGACGACCAATGACTTGGCACTGATTGCCAAACAGTGCCTTAACTTCTTCTGGTGTGGCGTCGGTGGCAATATCAAAGTCTTTGGGCATGATGCCGATGAGTAGGTCGCGTACACCACCGCCAATTAAAAAGGCTTGGTAGCCAGCGTCATGTAAGCGATAAAGCGTTTTAACGGCAACACTGCTGATTTGACGGCGAGAGATGGGGTGTTGATCGCGTGGAATAATGACCGGATCTAGCCGAGTGGGTGGCTTGCCACGATTGCGCCAACGATTAACCCACGTTTTTAACATGCCATGCACTCATCAGAATCAGAAAAATATTGCGCATGATAGCAAGTTTGCGAAGTGATTTGCTTAACTCAGATTTTGGGGAGCTTAGAAACGCAAAGCGGGAGGGGTTTCCTCCCGCGTACGCTGAACAGTGTGCGGTTTATGACCGTCTAATTTTGTTGGGCTTTGTTATTTTTTTTGCCCAAACATCCAAGTTCTTTGTCACCCATTTCCATTAGGGTACGTTTTTTATTATGTGGCTGAGTAAACAGCCTATCTTCTTCTTATTGTGAATTTGTTAATGCATGTGGCGTGCCAAGTTTTGATGGAAATTTTTTAGCATAAAAATCAAATACATAAAATTATTGCCTGATGATTGTTACGATGCTTGTCCTAGCTTTGAATTACATAACGTAACAACCATGGGGGAATAGGTAACACTAGCTGTTTTCGTCTGTGCCTCCGCGGCGACGGGGGATGCCGAGTTTATTACGTCGCTCCCACAGTGTTTTGCGACTGATACCTAACTTGCTGGCTAGCACGGTCTCAGACATATGCTCTTGGTTGTCGAGTACAAACTGCTGGAAATAGTCTTCCAGTGATAAATCACCCGTCGCTTCGGTTGATGCTGCTTTTGGGCTATCTGGAATTACTTTACGCGTTGCTTCAATGGCGAGTAGTTCCGGCGTAATGCGATCGTTCTCACACAAAATAACGGCACGTTCGATAGCGTTTTCAAGCTCACGAATATTGCCGGGCCAAGCATATTGGCTAATGGCTTCCAGTGCGCAATTAGAGAACGTTAATGGCTCACTACCAATTCGCTCAATGGTGCGCTTAAGCAGAGCCTGCGCCAATTCGAGAATGTCCATGCCGCGGTCTCGCAGCGGTGGTAACTCGATTTCCATCACGTTTAGGCGGAAATATAAGTCTTCCCGAAATAGGCTGTCTTTGATGAGCTGCTTCAAGTTGCGGTGCGTAGCAGCAATCACTCGAACATCTACACGTCGTGACTGTGTTGAGCCTAAGCGGCGAATTTCTTTCTCTTGTAGCAGGCGTAACAAACGTGCCTGCGCCTCCATCGGCAGCTCGCCGATCTCATCTAAAAATAGGGTGCCACCATCTGCAGCTTCTACTAAGCCTTTGCGCTGGCCTTGTGCGCCAGTAAAAGCGCCTTTTTCATAACCAAATAGTTCAGACTCAATCAGAGACTCAGGAATGGCCGCGCAATTAACCGAAATTAGTGGTGCGTCTACGCGAGGGCTTAACTCATGCAGTGCTCGCGCCACTAGCTCCTTACCTGTGCCAGATTCACCTAAAATCAGCACAGTGGTATTCAGTGGTGCCACGCGCTCTAAGCGTTTGTGTAGCTTTTGCATGGCCTCGCAACTGCCAATAATGCCGCTGCGGCCTGGCTGCACCTTATGAATGTCAGCACGTAATGCGGCGTTTTGTCGCTGTAGTCGGCGCTCTCGTAAAATGCGCTCCACCGTCAAAATCATGTCGTCATGATCAAATGGCTTGGCGATATAGTCCGCTGCACCCGCTTTTACGGCATCGACTGCTGAGCGAATACTGGCGAAGCTAGTCATGATCAAAATAGGTGTGCTACCAACACGATTGATTAGTGCAGTACCAACTTCGCCAGGTAGGCGTAAATCAGAAATAATGAGGTCAAAGCTGTCGGGCGTGAAGCGACTCACTACTTCATCAACACTGCCTGCGGTTTCTACCTCATGCTGATGACGTTCCAGTAGCTTCTTTAGGCTGTTGCGAATAACGACTTCGTCATCAACCACTAAAATCTGACTCACGTGTTGTTCTCCTCATGAAGTAGCGGTAGCGTGAGCTGCACAATCACACCTTGGCCTTGATCGTAATCACCTTTGTCGACCATTTGGATGCTGCCGTGATGTGACTCGATAATGCCATGAACTAAAGCTAATCCAAGGCCAGTACCTGTACCGGCAGGTTTGGTGGTCACAAAAGGCTCAAATAGTGTGTCGCGCAGTGCGCCAGCTGGTAGTCCATGGCCAAAGTCTTCAACCTCAACATGCACTCGATCACCATGACATTCCGCACGCACTAAAATTTTGCCATTTTCTGGGCTAGCGTCTCGAGCATTACTTAAGAGGTTAACGAATACTTGGCATAGTCGCTGACTGTCACCATGGACCATAACATCATCAGCAATGTCGTTAGCAAAGTGTGTAAAGCGCGCAGCTGGTGCTAATTTTAGTAGCTCAATGGCTTGTGCCACAACGCTAGCCAAAGGCACAGCTTCTAGCTCATGCCCTACGTGTTGGTCAGTGTGCGAAAAGCTCACTAAGGACTGCACAATGCGTGTGACACGACGGGTTTGTTCGAGTATTGAGTCGGCATATTCAGCAACGGATGCTGACTCAGGAAAGTCGGCGCGTAAATTTTGTGCCAAAGAAGCGATGCCGGTGACTGGGTTGCCGATTTCATGAGCCACACCTGCTGCTAACCGACCAATGCCAGCCAGTCGTTCAGTATGTTGCAGGCGAGATTGCATGGACTGCATAGCGGAGACATCCTCCATCACTAGCACCAAGTTGCCATCCGCTTCACCAATCACTGCTCGGTGTAAGTTAATCCAGCGTGTTTCACCGGCGACGGTCACTGGGTGTCGGCGCCATTGCACACATTGATCTTGTAAAAACTCACTAAATAGCTGGCTCCAAGGTGCTGGCAGGCTGTCGAGTCGAGAACCGATAACTTCTTGATCTGGCTGCTGAGTCAGCATGGCCATGGCATGGTTCCAGCTAATCACCTCAAGATCATGACCGAGTGTACAAACGCCCAGTGGTAAGTCATACAAGGTTTGCCGGTGGAAGCGGCGCAACATATCGAGCTCAGCAGCAAGCCCAGAGAGCTTATCGCGATAATCCTCTAGCTTTGACTCAATATAGTGAATGTCATCACCACCTTTTTTGTCTTGCACGAGTTGGGGAATATGCGCATCGAGAATGTCTTGCGCGACACTTGGACCTAGTAAGCCAGATAAGTTTGAGCCCAGCTGGTCACGTAAACGACGCAGGGCATAAGGGCGAAGTTCATCTGTTTTTAGGCCTAAGTCAGTGAGTGCCAATTGCACCTCACGCTCGGCAGTAATGGGGCCAAGTACAGGGCGTAAAGCGGCAGTGAAGTCTTGTACAGAATCAACGCTCATGCGCCAACGTAGCGGACTGCGTAGGTTATCAATCGAGCAGGATGCAGCTAACTCTTTGTCTGACTCTGTTTGGTTGGTGAGAACCGAAACCACAATCATTGCTAAAGCGTTAGCTAGTGTGGCGAAAAGTCCCATGGTCTGCCAATGATCCAGCTTGACTAAATTAAAGCCATATTGCCAAAGGCTTTGTCTTAGTTCCCACATGGAAAAGCTAGGCAGTAGCAGTGTCACCAACCAAATTACAACACCAATTATTAGTCCGGCAATAATACCTTCGCGAGTTGCTCTCGGCCAAAAAAGCAGGGCCACCACTGCTGGAACTAATTGCAGCATAGCGACAAAACCCAGCATGGACATTTCAGTGCTGTTTGGGCTGACTTGTGGCAGCCAAGACAATAAAAATGCGGCCAATGGAATACACACAATGAGCGCGCGGCGCTGAGTCACGGTTTTTTGATACAGCGCATCATCTGCACTCCAACCTCTGAGTGGCAGCAGTACATGATTTAGCAACATATTCGAAAGCGCTAAGGTCGACACAATCAAAATGCCGCTGCTTGCTGCGAGCGTGCCCAAGAAAAGTAAAATGCCGAGTGCTTCAGACTCTGAGTGCAAGACTAGGCTAAAAGCATGAAATTCACGGGTGATGGGGAAGGCGATGGTGTCACCGGCCCATAGCACAATTGGAATGCATAGCGCCATGATGAGCAAATAGAGTGGTAATGCCCAGCTGGAAAATGAAAGATCACGTTTACTACGGTTTTCGGTAAAGGCGAGCTGATAGATGGTGGGCATAACCACGGCAGCAAAAAAGAAAACCAATAGCAAGCTATGCCAATAGTTGCCTTTCAGTGGCTCGTATAAATTAACCAGCGCTTGTGGGTTTTGATCAAGCCAGAGATTAATGCCTTGATTGCCTCCTAATACATAGAAGTAGCCATATAAGGCGACGGCTACAAATGCCATTAGTTTGATCAGTGACTCTAGTGCGACTGCCACTACTAAGCCGTCGTGACTCTGTTGGCGGGCATAACGAGTGCGTGTGCCAAAAAGTAGCGTAAATACAACTAAGACGGCACAAAAAACTAGGCCGGTAGCAATAGTATGTTGTTGGCCCGTCATTAAGTGTGACAACGTGGCAACTGTCTGAATTTGCATGGTTAAAATCGGCATCATGCCCATCAACAATGTGATTGATGCCAAGGTCCCGATGCTTTGACTACGAAAACGAAAGGCCAGTAAGTCAGCTAATGAGCCTAGTTGATGAGCTTTTGTTAAGCGCAAAATGGGTTGCATGATGATCGGTGCCAACAGAAAGGCACCAGAAAAGCCTAGAAAGAATGTTAGGTAGTTATAGCCATAGCTGCTGGCAAACTCGACGGCGCCAAATAGTCCCCAAGTGCTAACGAACACACCGAGTGATAACGTGTAAATAACGGGGTGCTTGACGAGCTTAAGTGGCAACCAACCTTTTTCGCTGGCATGGGCAATCAAAAAAAGTAGGCCTAAGTAGGTAAAGCCAATCAGAATTAAAAGGCTGGAATCAAAGATCATTAATGTCGCGACTCCTCGCAACCCAAAACGCTAAGCCGATAAGTACTATCCAGACCACAAAAGGCTTGTACCACACAATTAGCTCATCACTTCGCCAATTGATAATGACTGGCGAAAGAATAAATGAGCCAATGACAAAAAGGATTACCAACCGGTCAAAGTACACGGCAATCTCCACGCTTAAGTGTTACGCAAGGTAACACTTTTATGGCTGGGTCGGAAGCAGCTGAGGGTTCCAGTGAGTAATTGCCCATTCCAATAATTCATGTACTGGTGCCATCTGCATCGATGGTGGTGGTTGCTGCTGCAAAAAGCATAATGCTCGCCACAGGTTTTCGGCTGCTTTATCTAGCCTAAGCGCGGGTGCATGGTTTTGTTTTGAAAGCTTTTGGCCGTTTGCTGCCACCGCAAGCGGTAGGTGCAAATAATGCGGCCTTTGCAGCTCTAACACATCATATAAATAACACTGTCTGGCGGTGTTATCGAGCAAGTCACTGCCGCGTACTACATCGGTAATGCCGCTGTAAGCATCATCAACAACGACTGCTAATTGGTAGGCATATAAATGATCGCGGCGCTTGAGCACAAAATCGCCGCAGCTATCAGCTAATACCTCAGTACTATCACCACGTAGTCGGTCTTGATAGTGCACCGTGGTGGCGTGAGTGCGAAGCCGAGTGGCGCCATGAGCTTTTGGATTATGTCGACAGTCGCTAACACAATCAGGGCGACCGGCTTGTTGCATGGCTTGTCGCGAGCAGTCACAGACATAGGTGTGACCTGCATCACTTAAGATGGCCAGGGCTTGTTCATAACGATCGCTATGTTGCGATTGGTACTGCACTTGCTCGTGCCAAAGCAGCCCGTGAGCTTCTAGGCAGGCCAAAATTGAAGAGATGGCGTTGGGGTCTTCTCGTGGGGGGTCTAGATTTTCAATGCGGAGCAACCATTTGCCTTGTCTAGCGTGAGCATCAAGGTAGCTGCCAAGAGCAGCTACCAGTGAGCCAAAGTGCAAGGGCCCTGTGGGCGAGGGCGCAAAGCGCCCAATCACCGATGTTGCTTTAGCCACCGAGCAGCTGGCGTTCCTTGATTTCTTGCAGACTCTTACAGTCAATGCACAACGTGGCAGTTGGGCGAGCCTCTAAGCGACGAATACCAATTTCAACGCCACAGTCTTCGCAATAGCCGTAATCATCTTTTTCAATGAGGTCTAATGTCTTATCGATTTTTTTGATCAGCTTGCCTTCACGGTCACGTGTGCGCAGTTCGAGTGAAAACTCTTCTTCTTGCGTGGCACGGTCGGCAGGGTCAGGCAAGTTGGCGGAGTCATCTTGCATATGGTGCATGGTACGGTCGACTTCTTCCATGAGTTCGCGCTTCCAAGCATGCAAAATTTCACGGAAATGGTCTAGCTGAGCGACAGACATATAGTCTTCGCCCTTGATTTCTTTATAAGGCGCTACGCCATGAATCAGCGATGAGCCAGTTGTCGGCTTTTTGCGAGTAGTTTTTGGCGCCTCGGCCGTTTTCTCAGTGCTACGGGTAGCCATGTTATTCTCTCGATGCAGTCAATTGCGAATCTATAGCAGAGCGCTGTCGCGGGCGCAAACCTTATCAGGACTTATTCACTTCGTCAGTAGCTAGTAGACGAATTTCGTTGCCGATCACTTCAATAGAAACGGGCAACAGTGAATCGCCTTGGCAAGGTCCGCTAACGCACAACCCATCCTCTACATTAAATAATGCACCATGATTGCTGCAAATCAAAAAATGATTTTCGCTATCCATAAATTCATTGGGATTAAACTCTAGGTTTAGCCCCAAATGTGGGCATATGTTCTGCCATGCATATACTTGGTTGTCGCGCTGAATGACAATCACTTCACCAACGGGCGAACGAAAGCTACGTGCCTCATTTTCAATCAGCGTGTCGAGCGGGCAAAGTACAAAACTCATGACGCGCTAACACCAAGTAATTCGCGGTAGGCTGCTAACGGTAGGCGAGGGCCTAACTGGCTAACCACTTGTGCCGCTGTACGAATACCCAGCTGTGCACTATCAACAATGCTCCAGCCTTGGCTTAACCCATACAACACAGCACCGGCAAAGCTGTCGCCAGCACCTAGGGTGTCAATAGCATTTACTTTTAAGCCATCAAGGGCTTGCACAGTTGTTTGGTCCCACACCAAGGCGCCACGTGGGCCTATAGTGATGATGCCGGCATTAGCTACCTTGCGCAGTGCTTGAATTGCCTCGTCGGTATTTGAGCAGTCAGTAAAACCTAATGCTTCATCTTCATTGCAAAACAGTAAATCGACACCGTCCGCCAACATGCTGGTCAATTGGGGCTTGAAGTACTGCACCATGGCAGGGTCAGAAAATGTCATGGCTAAGGCTGTACCAGCCGCTCGGGCAACTGCTCGGGCATTAGTGACTGCAGCTCGGGCACTGTCAGAGGTGCATAAATAGCCTTCGATATATAACCAGCGACTAGCGCGTATGGCATCAGCGTCAACATCGGACGGCCCCAAGTCTGCGCTAATACCTAGGTAGGTGTTCATGGTGCGTTCGGTGTCGGGTGTTAGCATGACAACACAGGTGCCAGTGGGCGCTGTTGCATCAGTGGCAGTGGCCGGGCTAAAAACGCCAGCAGCATCTAGGTCTGCGCGATAAAACTGACCTAATGCATCATTACCCACTTTGCCATTGTAAAAACAACGTGCGCCGAATGCTGCTGCGGCAATAATACTGTTCGCTGCTGAGCCACCACTGGCTTGCTTTTCTCGAGTAAGCGTTTGCTCAAGCTGAGCAATGAGTTTCGCTTGTGTTTCAGGTTCGGCTAGGGTCATTAACCCCTTTTCCACACCATTAGCTTGTAAAAAGTCATCGGTAACTAGGTATTCAAGGTCAACCAAAGCATTACCAATGGCATATAAGTCATAACGATGAGGCATAACAGATACTCAGTAGACAAAAATTAATTAGCCAGTATAAAGCCCAGACGGACGAATGCTATATGGCAAGACTAGATGGATGGCACAAGCCGAGTACAATACGCTAGGAAAATACCTTTGGAGTGCTTGTGAGCAAATCGCCTTCTTTATGGCAGCGCATTAAAACCAGTATGGTTTTGTTGGTGATGATTGCTGGGCTTTTGGTGTTCGTTGTCGGTGGGGCTTATATCTTGAGTCTCGATCGCACTGTGCGTGAGCGCTTTGAAGGTAATCGTTGGGCGATTCCAGCCAAAGTTTATGCACGTCCATTGGTGATGCAATCTGGCGCTGCTTTATCACAAGCGGTCGTTTTGGAAGAGCTTAAGTCACTGCATTACCGTCGTATTGCCGATGCGCCAAACCCTGGCAGTTATGACGTTCGTCAAAATATTTTATTTGTGCATACCCGTGGTTTTCGCTTTGCCAATGGCGCTGAGTCGCCACAGTTGGTACGCATGCGCTTTGAGGGTGATCGTCTGGTGGAGCTTGCCAGCACTGAGCCACGTAAAGATGGTCAAGTTCGGTTGGAGCCAATGGTGATTGGCGGCATCTATCCTAGTCATAACGAAGACCGAATTTTGATGCAGCTAAAAGAGGCGCCACCGTATTTAATTGAGTCCCTAATGGCCACTGAGGATCAGCGCTTCTATAAGCATATGGGTATTTCGCTGCGTGGCATTTTACGGGCGGCATTTGTAAACACCACCAGTGGTGCCGTAGTGCAAGGCGGCAGTACGCTTACTCAGCAGCTGGTTAAAAACTTTTTTCTTACTGATGAGCGTTCGTTAAAGCGCAAGCTGAATGAAGCGGTAATGGCGCTCCTATTAGAGTGGCATTACGACAAAAGCGATATTCTTGAAGCCTATTTAAATGAAGTGAATTTAGGTCAGCAGGGCAACTTGTCCGTTAATGGTTTTGGTTTGGCGTCGCAGTTTTACTTCGGTCAACCCATTGGTGAGTTGAGCTTGCCACAAGTAGCACTGCTCGTGGGTATGGTCAAAGGCCCTTCGTTTTATAACCCGCGCCGCCAGCCCGAGCGTGCTCTAGCACGGCGTAATGTTGTTTTAGATAGTCTTTATCGCGAAGGCGTTATTAGTCTGCCGGCACGTGATGCGGCGATGAAGGCAGAGCTTGGTGTATTGAAAAACCCGCAAGTAGTG
The DNA here is from genome assembly GCA_947085865.1 of uncultured Moraxellaceae bacterium. GTDB lineage: Bacteria > Pseudomonadota > Gammaproteobacteria > Pseudomonadales > Moraxellaceae > Perlucidibaca. Next base: position 10,686 of record CAMTYC010000004.1, on the reverse strand, counting down.
GGTAATCGTCACCCAGACTTTTTGGACTTAGTAAGGCGTCAGCTGCGTGAAATATACCAAGCACAAGACTTAACAGATCAAGGGCTGCAAATTTTTACTACGCTTGATCCGCGTGTGCAGAAAGCAGCAGAAGAGTCACTAACATCAGCAGTGTCACGATTACGCAAGCAAGGACGTAGTGATCTGCAAGGCGCAGTGCTGGCTGCAGACGTGCAGTCAGGAGATTTATTGGCATTAGTCGGTGGCGCTACAGTGTTTACAGGTTACAACCGAGCCATTGATGCAAAACGCCAAGTAGGCTCGTTATTAAAGCCAGCAATTTATTTAGCAGCGGTTAGTAGCGGGCGTTACACCCTTGGCTCACCAATCGATGATAGTCCCGTTGAAGTGGTGAGTGATTCAGGTAAAACGTGGCGTCCGCAAAACTATGATAATCAAAGCCACGGTGTGGTCACACTGAACGATGCTTTGGCGTATTCGTATAACCAAGCAGCGGTACGTTTAGGTATGTCCGTTGGTTTGCCCATGGTCGTTGCCAGTTTACGTCAGTTGGGTGTGACAACTGAGTTAACACCTTTCCCGTCGTTACTGTTAGGCGCTGCAGATATGCGGCCGATGGATGTATTGCAGCTCTATCAAACTATGCTGTCGATGGGGACGTATGCGCCCATTTTGAGTATTCGTGAAGTAGTCTCTGCGGACGGCCAGGTGCTCAAAGATTTTCGTCAGGAGCGCCGCCAAGTTATTGATCCAGCAGACGGTTATCAATTGCATTGGGCGATGCAGCAAGTGATGAATAATGGCACTGGTAGATCGGCTAAAGCGCGGCTACCAAATCATGTGTTGGCGGGCAAAACTGGGACAACTAATGATATGCGCGACAGCTGGTTTGCGGGTGCTGCCGGCAATCATCTAGCGGTGGTGTGGTTAGGCAGGGATGATAATAAACCCATTGGCTTGTCAGGCAGTGCGGGCGCTTTGCCGATTTGGACCGACATGATGGTGCGCATGAAACCACCTGTGGTGCGGCCTCGACAGCCAACTGCGGTTGCTTGGGACTGGGTGGATAGTACTTCGGGCAAGCTCAGTAAGGAGGAGTGTGCCAATGTGGTATATGTTCCTCTATCTAATAAAAATCGTCCGACCGAAATGACATCCTGTGCTGTCGGTGGGTTGCCCGGACTGTTCGACTCATTTATTGATGGCGTGCGTGGCTTGTTCGGTCGCTAGCTTTAGTCGGCAATTGGTTGAATGTGATCGTAGCCATGCTGTTGCAGTAGATCGAGAGGAATTTGATCGGGTTCGTGCTCGTCAAACTCATCATCAACACTGTCACGACCAAATACGCGTCGGCCGTCAAAATCGACCTGTAGTAACGACATTTCCAATAAGTTGCCGCGGCTATCTGGCCCGGTAAAGCGAACTGGGTAGTTGCGTAATGAGGGTGCCAACCAAATATCATAGCCACCCTGTAACTTGCCCTCATCGTTTTCGCGAGTGCCAACCAAATGTATGGTGTCAATCTCTCCGCCAGGTAAACGCAAGCGCTCGTTGGCCACAACACGTAGGATGATTTTATAAATCGAACTGCCTGTAGTGACCATCAACTCGCGCTCAGCTTTACCTTCGTAACTCACTGCCACATGAAATGGCAGGCTGGCCATGTCCTGAATAATCTCACCATTTAATGGTGTGCTGCGCTGACGGGAGCTGCGACCATGAGTCATAACATCATTGACATAATCCATATCTGCAAATTGCTGAGTGTCATTGTTGAGCATTAGGCGAAACGCCTCCGGCCTCAGTCCGTCTGGAGATACCTTGCCTGAGCTTGTGATAAGGCCACTAAAGCCAAACTTACGTGAGTCGTTACGAATGAAGTATTCACGCCCCTCCATCATCCACTGTTGCTGCAAACGTAGGCGAATGCCCCGGTATCTTGCACTGTGAATGGCTTGGACCGACACTGGGAATGTGGCGGGCGGCTCATAAACTTCCTCTACTGCGACCTCTTCAATTGGTTCCACTGCAGCATCAGCAGTAGCATCAACTGGGGCTTCTTGCGCTGGGAGTGTAGTCTTAGCAGGCGGTGTTGCCGCCGGGGCCTGAACCACTACAGGTGGCGGTGGTGGTGCGGGTCGATAAAATACTAGTTGAGGGTGAAGAGGTGCTTCTTCAGTGGGCGATAGCGCTAATTCGACGCGCTCAACTTCGTCAGCCTCACTGGTTTCTAATACTTCATCTTCCGTCTCGATAAACCATTCACGCCAATTCAATTCAATAAATGGCGCAATATGCAGCAGGCTGGAGATGACCAGTGCAGTCAGCAACGGCCTGCTGAGCTTCATTAGCGAGTGGCCAATAAAGCACGTTCTGCGGCAGCGACAGTATTTTCAATATCAGCCATAGAGTGCTCAATTGAAACAAACCCTGCCTCATAGGCCGAGGGTGCTAAATAAATACCTTCAGCTAACATGGCATGGAAGAAGCGCTTGAAGTGTTCGCTGTCACATGCAGTGGCGTCTTCATAAGACCAAGCTGGCTGCGCACTAAAATATAAACCAAACATGCCACCTACTTGCTGGGTGCTGATGGCGACGTTGGCAGCTTTGCCGGCCGCTTCAAAGCCATCACAGAGCGTGCGCGTTTTTGCACTTAATTCATCATGAAAGCCGGGACGAGATAGTAGCTCTAATGTTTTTAGGCCAGCACGCATGGCAATCGGGTTGCCGGATAATGTGCCGGCTTGATACACCGGACCCAGCGGAGCAATGCAGGACATAATGTCTTTGCGGCCACCAAACGCGCCAACAGGCATGCCGCCACCAATGATTTTGCCCAAGGTTGTTAAGTCTGGACGAACATTATAAAGTGCTTGCGCACCACCTAAGGCCACTCGGAAGCCGGTCATGACTTCATCAAATATCAATACGCTACCGTATTGATCACAGACCTCACGTAGGGTTTCTAGGAAGCCATTGCGTGGTGGAACTAAGTTCATATTGCCAGCCACTGGCTCAACAATAATACAAGCAACATCATGACCACGTGCTTTGAAAAAGTCGTGTACGGCTTGAGGATCGTTATAGGGTAGGGTGATGGTGTCTTTAGCCACACCAACAGGGACGCCTGCTGAGCTGGGCACGCCTAGTGTTAATGCGCCTGAGCCAGCTTTTACCAGCAGTGAGTCTGAGTGGCCGTGATAACAGCCTTCGAACTTTACCAGCAGGTCGCGACCAGTAAAGCCACGCGCCAGTCGAATTGCGCTCATGGTGGCTTCAGTGCCAGAGCTGGTCATGCGGATCATTTCCATTGATGGCATGATTTGGTGAATGCAGTTTGCCATCTCCACTTCAACTTCAGTGGGGGCGCCAAACGATAAGCCCAGTACGGCGGCTTGTTGTACTTCGCGAATTACATCCGCTTGTGCATGCCCCAAGATGGCTGGGCCCCACGAGCAAACATAGTCGATATAGCAGCGATCATCTGCATCAAACAAATATGCGCCTTGAGCGCGTGCAAAGAAGACAGGTGTGCCACCGACACCTCGGAAAGCTCGCACCGGTGAGTTCACGCCACCGGGAATGTGCTCGCAAGCGCTTTCAAATAATGCCTCTGATCGATTGCTACTCATGTGGCGGAAACTCCTTGGATAAAATGGTGGCTTGCTGGCAAATATCAACGCTTTGCCAGAGATTGGCGATGACCGCGCAGGCGTTTGCGCCAGCGGCAATGACAGGCGCGATATTATCGACACTAATGCCGCCAATCGCTACTAGTGGCAGCTCAAATTGACGCTTGGCTTGTTCGATAGTGTCCAGTGAACATAGCACTGCGTGCGGTTTGCTTTGCGATGGGTAAATCGCACCAAAGGCAAGATAACTAGCACCTTGCGCAGCTGCTTGTTCAGCTAAATCTATTCGATTGTGACAGGTGACGCCGATAATGGCATGGGCACCTAGGCGAGCTCTGGCGGCAATAATGTCACCATCTTGCTGGCCTAAGTGGACGCCGTCGGCACTGACGGCAATGGCGAGTTCAACATCATCATTAATAAGAAGCGGCACTTGGTAGCTATTGCATAACTGGCGCAATGCGTTGGCTTCACGCAGCCTTCGTGCGTGGTCTTGGCTTTTATCTCGGTACTGAATAATTCTAGCGCCGCCTTTAATCGCTGCCGCCACCGCGTTGATGAGTTCGTCACCCAGCAGAGCATGATCAGTGATGGCATAAAGCCCAGATATTTTTCTGAAAGTAGTACTGGTCATGACAGATCAGGCTGGAAAATTCGGCGGGGAATGCGCTGGCCATTTTGATGTGGCTGGTCGGCATGTTGGAGTGTGTGATAGGTGTATTTTTCCGCTAGCTGACATGCAGTAGCCATGTCATGACCTAGCGCTATAAATGCCGCCAAGGCTGACGCCAAGGTGCAGCCTGAGCCATGGTATTCACCCTCAAGCCGAGGCTGAACAGACTCATGTATGCGGCAGCTGTTTTTATACAGTGTGTTGATGATATGAGTGCCAGCCTCATGGCCGCCTTTAAGCCACAGATAGGGCGCCTGATTAAGCACTTCAACAGCAGCGCTTAAGTCGTTGCAACCACTTAAGCGTCTGGCCTCTATGCTGTTGGGTGTTAGCACACGAATGCGTGGTAGTACGTTTAGGATGGACTCTCGCAAGCTGTCATCGGCAAGCTTGCCGCCAGAGTTTGCAGCTAATACTGGATCCATGATCACCGGAATGTGGGAGTGTGCTGCTAACACCTCAAAAATAGTCTCTACTGCTTTAGCAGAGCCCAGCATACCCAGTTTGACAGCTGCTACAGGTAAGTCTGCCAACACCTTTTCGGCTTGTTGGCACATTAGATCTGGGCTCACTAGTTCAAAGCCATAAACGTGCTGGCTATCTTGAATAGTGAGCGCGGTGGCAACTACGGCCGCATGTGCGCCGCAACTAGCAATTGCTTCAATGTCGGCTTGTAAGCCAGCACCACCAGAAGGGTCCAGCCCTGAAAAACAAAGTACGACTGGGCGCATTAGAAAGGCTTCACAATAACAAGAATGATGATAGCAACTAGCGCCAGTACCGGCACTTCATTAAAGATACGAAAATACAAGCTGCTGTGGCGACTGCGTTGCTCGGCAAGCTGTTGACGATAAACGCCGCAAATAAGGTGATATACAACCAAGGCTGCCACCAATACCAATTTGGCATGTAACCAGCCTTGGGTTTTCCAAAAATCCCAGCCCAGTACCATTAACCAAATGCCTAAGCCAATGGTGGCTACCATCGATGGCCACATAATACCGCGATAAAGTTTACGTTCCATGACAACAAAGCGCTCATGTCCGGCGTTGTCTTTGCACTCGCTGTGGTAAACAAATAAGCGTGGCAAATAAAACAGGCCGGCAAACCAGCAAATAACGGCAATCACGTGAAAGGCTTTAATCCACAGCATTAAGTTCACACACTCAGGTTTATAATTGTCAGCTAGTCTGCCAACAACTGCTGCATATCGCTAGTATGCAGGTTTACCCGCGGCTTAAGCTGTGCAGATAATGTGGCACTCAATATGAAATTTTTAGGCAGAGGTTGTTCATGATTAAAGTGGGAATTGTTGGTGGTACAGGCTATACCGGTGTCGAGCTATTACGTTTATTGGCTCAGCATCCAGAAGTAAAGCTAGAGGCCATTACCTCTCGCGGCGAAGCCGGCCAGCCAGTCTCTGCTATTTACCCTAATTTACGTGGCCGTGTAGATATCGCCTTCTCCGAGCCTGATGTTGAGCGCTTGGCCGCCTGTGACGTGGTGTTTTATGCAACACCCAATGGTATTGCTATGAAGCAAGTGCCTGAGTTGCTGGCACGTGGCGTGAAGGTTATTGATCTGGCTGCAGACTTTCGCTTAAAAGACCCCGCTGTTTGGCAGCAATGGTACGGCATGCCGCATGCCTGCCCTGATTTATTGGCCGAAGCGGTATATGGCTTGCCGGAAGTGAATCGTGAAGCAATTAAGGCGGCTCGTTTGGTGGCGAACCCCGGTTGCTACCCAACTGCGGTTCAGTTGGGCTTTTTGCCATTGTTGAATGCCGGTGTGATTGATGCGGGATCTTTAATTGCTGACGCAGCTTCAGGTGTGTCTGGTGCCGGCCGTAAGGCGGAAATCACCAGCTTGTTGTGCGAATCCAGTGAAAGCCTTAAGGCTTATGGGGTGTCGGGCCACCGTCATTTGCCTGAAATTCGTCAAGGTTTAAATGATGCGGCGGGGTCCTCAGTTGGGCTGACTTTTGTGCCACATTTGGCACCAATGATTCGCGGCATTCACGCCACCTTATATGCGCGCTTGACGAAACCAGTAGATGATTTACAGGCTTTATTTGAGTCTGCGTATGCAAATGAGCCGTTTGTAGACGTTATGCCGGTGGGTAGTTTGCCTGAAACACGTTCGGTTAAAGGCGCAAACACGTGTCGACTGGCAGTTTATCGGCCTCAGGGCGGAGATACTGTTGTAGTATTATCCGTTATTGACAATCTAGTGAAGGGCGCTGCTGGTCAGGCGGTGCAGAATATGAATTTAATGTGTGGTTTTGACGAGCATGCAGGCTTGTCGCACATTGCTTTAATGCCATAAAGCAAGCGAGGTGAGGGTGCGACGTAGAGACCGGTTGCGGCTAGCAATTGTTCCAGATAAACCGAATCGTCCTTGGTATATTGTGGTTGCCATGATTATGGTGGCTGCAATATTTGGTGCTGTGGGTTTTGGCTTTGGCCAGCACTTAGCTGGTGAAGAGGCAGAACGTGCGCAAGCAGCGATTGGAGCGGTTGTGAAAAACGCTGAAAAGCGCATTACGGCAACGCAGGAGTCTGCGGCTATTCGCGAGCGTGAGTTTGCCATTATTGAGGAAGCATCGCGGCGAATGCGTGATGATAATCAAGAGCTGTTGGCGACGATGTCCTCGCTTGAGGATCGCGTCATTTTCTACAAGCGGATGGTTTCACCTAAGGCAGTAACCAACGATTTGGGTGTTGAGTTCTTCGAGTTGCTGCCAGGTAGTGCTGATAACAAGGTGCGCTATCGATTATTAGTGACACGTAACTCAATGAGTGGAAGCGTGGCCCAAGGCGCAGTAACTGCTAAGCTAGTGTCTGGCTCACGAAATGTTTCATTGCCGCTTGAGGCTCCGCGTTTTCAGTTTCGTTACTATCAACAATTCACCGGCGAGTGGACGGTTCCAGCTGGATTCAACCCGGAGCGAGTTGATATTCGCGTCAGTGCTGGCAGGCTTAGCACTGAGCGTCGTTATAAATGGGAAGTTAAAGGAAGTTAAGTATGTTTAAAAAACAAAAAAAACACTCAGACCTGTCGGCCTACACTGATCACAGCTTTATTGGTGAACAAACGCATCTTGTTGGTGATTTAACATTTACTGGCGGGCTACATTTAGAAGGCAGTGTAACGGGTAATGTGGAATCAACTGAAGGCTGCCTGCATTTACATGGGGTAGTGACGGGTGATGTTAATGTGCCCAATGCCATTGTTAGTGGTGTTATTCGTGGCAATGTGACAGTGCATGAGCATCTCGAATTAACCGCCGATGCTCGAATTGAAGGGGTGGTGTCGTATCAGCGCATGGAAATGTCGCTGGGTGCTCAGGTTACGGGGCATTTGCAGCCTTTATCGGCGCCGCTATTAAAAGCTGTCAAAGACAGCGTTGCTTAATTGATTAGGAGTAGGACATGTCCACCGCTGCATTAGTGTTAACCGACAACGCCGCCGCTAAAGTGCGTAAGCTGCGTGAGGGTGAGGCTAATCCATTATTAAAGTTACGTGTTTATATTACTGGCGGTGGATGCTCAGGCTTTTCGTATGGCTTCACCTTTGATGAAGAAGTCAAAGAAGGTGATACCGAGTTTCAAAATGGCGATGTCACCATGCTAGTCGATCCAATGAGTTACCAATATTTGGTTGGCTCTGAAGTTGACTATGTTGAAAGCTTGAATGGCTCGCAGTTTTTGGTGAAAAACCCCAACGCAACATCCACTTGTGGTTGCGGTTCTTCTTTTACGATCTAGTCAGTATTGATTTAAGGCTGACCTTGCCGGGGTATATCCCCCCAAGTACGCAGGCATGGTCAGCGCCAGTCACTGCAGGTACATTGCCTGTTTGATGAGCAATCAATTGTTTTGCCAGCCAAGCGAATGCACAGGCCTCTACCCATTGAGGGTCGATGCCGAAGTCACTACTGCGACAGAACTGCCAGGCTGGTAAATGATGCTGCAGTCGAGCAACCAAATGGCCATTAAATGTGCCTCCACCACATAGTATTAACTGCCCGCTTGCTGCTTCTGATTTAACCGCATTAGCGATGCTGACCGCAGTTAGCTCGCACAGTGTTGCTTGAATATTGTTAGCGCTTATTGCGGCGTGCTCGTACAGAACAGCATTTAGCCAGCTTAATCCAAACTCTTCTCGGCCCGTGCTTTTGGGGGCTGAGCGCTGAAAGTACGGGTGGGCTAATAGTGCGTTTAGTAGCGAGCGATCTACGTCGCCACTTGCCGCCCATTGTCCGTTCTCATCGTAGTGCTGTCCTGTCGCGTTTAAACACCAAGCATCCAATAACATGTTTGCTGGGCCAGTATCGTACCCTCGTGTAGCTTGGTCTGGATGCATGACGCTAATGTTGGCAATGCCGCCAAGATTAAGTGCTACAACGGTTTGCTGCGGGTTTGCAAAAATTGCTTGATGAAAGCCAGGCACAAGCGGAGCCCCTTGGCCGCCCGCCGCCATATCGCGCCGCCTAAAATCACAAGCCACAGCGATGCCGGTTTTTTCAGCCAAGGTGTTTGGGTCGCCAATTTGTACTGTATGTGGCCTTGTTGCATTGGGGCGGTGACGAATGGTTTGGCCGTGGCTGCCAATTGCGCGTATATCTTGGGGAGAAAAATCTGTGGTCTCTAGCAGTTTTAATGTAAGGGCGGCAAAGTGCTGTGCAATAAGAATATCTAGGTCGCCAAATGCGTCTATCTCATCTGCGCAGCCTGCTGCTAATGCCAGTATTTTTGTGCGTATTTCCGCAGGCCAAGGCAGGCTTAACTGAGTCAGCAGTTTGATGTTGCCTTGACTAAAGTCGACCAGAACAGCATCAGCAGCATCTACGCTGGTGCCGGACATGATGCCTATATATAACTCGCGCATGCTCTGTCTCAAATAAATCGATCGTTGAAGCTTAATGTAAAGCTTGCTTTGGTGAAATGCGCCGTTACATTGCGCAGTGTTAGAATTGCTTTTTGCATGATGTAAAACAGGATAAATGCTCGTGAACCTATCTCCCGAAGAACAATTGCAGCGTATCCAGCGCGGCACTGAAGAAATTATTCAAGTCGATGAGTTATTGGCCAAGCTGAAGCTAGGTCGTCCTTTGCGTATTAAAGCAGGCTTTGATCCGACTGCTCCCGATCTGCATTTGGGTCATACCGTGCTTATTAATAAGCTGCGTGTTTTTCAGGACTTAGGCCATGAGGTCATTTTCTTGATTGGTGACTTCACCGGCATGATTGGTGACCCTACAGGTAAAAATGTAACGCGCAAACCGTTAACCGCTGAGCAGGTCGCAAGTAATGCCAAGACCTATGCCGAGCAGGTGTTTAAAATTCTTGATCCTGCCAAGACGCGTGTGGTGTTCAATTCGGAGTGGATGAGTAAGAAGTCTGCAGCTGACATGATTGAGCTGGCGGCACAGTACACCGTCACTCGTATGATGGAGCGTGATGACTTTACCAAGCGTTATACCGCACAACAGCCCATCTCTATTCATGAGTTTCTGTATCCGCTGTTGCAGGGGTATGACTCAGTGGCTTTGGAGGCAGATGTTGAGCTCGGTGGAACGGACCAAAAATTTAACTTACTTATGGGGCGAACTCTGCAGGGGCGTTATGGTCAGCCGGCGCAAACCTGCATTACGTTACCAATTCTGGAGGGTCTAGACGGCGTTCAGAAAATGTCTAAATCGTTGGGCAATTATGTTGGTGTGGCAGATGCGCCAGGCGAAATGTATCAGAGGTTGCTGTCGATCCCAGATGCTGTTTTGTGGCGGTACTTTGAGTTGCTGAGCTTTAAAAGTTTAGAGCAGATTGCGAATTATCAAGCGGAAATTGAGGCGGGGGCTAATCCGCAAGCCCTCAAGCGTATTTTGGCTGAGGAAATCATTGAGCGCTTTCATGGCGCGGATGCTGCAGCAACTGCACACCGTAGTGCTGGTAATGCAATTGCGCTGGGAGAGATCCCAGAAAATGTACCGGAAGTAGTCATCCATGGTGATGGTGTGGATAGTCTCCATCTAGTGCCAGTATTAAATCGTGCCGGTCTAGTTAAAAACTCGGCAGCGGCAAAAGATGTGATTACTCGAAAGGCAGTCTTTATTGACGGTCAGCCTGCGCCTGATGGATTCGTTCTTCGTAAAGGTGAAAGCAAGGTTATTCAGGCAGGTAAAAAAGCTATCGCAAGAGTGATATTCGCGGATTAATGTCCGCACCTGTTCATTGAATGATCGTTTTGTACAAAAACGAATCGATCAGCAAGTATTTTGGTGATTTTGTTGTTGTGGGTGTTGACGTGAGTTTAATGGTGCCTATAATGCGCCCTCACTGACGCGGGGCGTGAGTGGCGTTAAAGAAAAAGTTCTTAT
>CAMTYC010000003.1:0-15325 GCA_947085865.1 uncultured Moraxellaceae bacterium | reverse complement strand
GCTTGCTCGGGGACGTCGATGGCGCCAAAGGAATCGTGTTCTTGTCGCATAATGTGTCCTCCAATCAAGCTTGAGTTTGCATGGTGGCCTAAGTCACGCTATACCATGTCATCTTTTTTAATTGCATCAGGGTGTTGCTGTGTCTCAAGCCGAGCTTCATGAGTATTCTGTGGTATTTACTGATCGTGCGCTTAACCATATGTCGCCTCGTTTTCAACAGGTGATGCGTACCATCTCTTCAACATTAAAGCAGGTCTATAACGCCGATGCTGTAGCCGTTGTGCCGGGCGGGGGTAGTTTTGGCATGGAGGCGGTGGCGCGTCAGTTAGCACATGATAAAAACTGCTTAGTGATTCGTAATGGCTGGTTTAGTTATCGTTGGAGCCAAATTTTTGATGCCGGCAAAATTCCTGCACAAACCCATGTGCTGAAAGCTAAGCCGGTGTCGTCCAGTCAGCATAGTGCTTGGGCACCAGCCGCCATAACGGATGTGGTGGACTACATCAATACGCATCAGCCAGACCTTGTGTTTGCCCCGCATGTGGAAACGGCATCTGGCATTATTTTGCCTGATGATTATTTAAAAGCAGTGGCCGACGCAGTACATGGCTATGGTGGTTTGTTTGTGCTGGATTGCGTGGCTTCTGGCACGTTGTGGGTAGACATGAAGACCTGTGGTGTCGATGTACTCATTAGCGCGCCGCAAAAGGGGTGGTCAGCATCGCCCTGTAGCGCCTTAATCATGCTGAGTGAAGCCGCGCTTGAGCAGATTGAACAAACGCATAGCAGTAGTTTTGCGGGTGATTTGCGAAAGTGGTTGTCGATTATGCGAGCCTACGAAAATGGTGGTCATGCCTATCATGCCACTATGCCAACCGATGCCTTAGCCAAGTTCTGTGATGTGATGCAAGAAACCGTTGCCGCCGGTTTAGAAGACTTAAAGCAGCGTCAGTGGCAACTAGGTCAGTCTGTACGCGCACTTTTTAAGTCACACGGTTTTCATAGTGTGGCGGCTGAGGGTTTTGAGGCGCCGGGTGTGGTGGTTTTACATACTGAACATACGGCCTTACACAACGGTAGTCGTTTTATTGAGCTAGGTTTGCAAACCGCTGCAGGCGTGCCACTAATGTGTGATGAAGGTGATCAATTTAAAACCTTCCGTGTCGGGCTGTTTGGTCTAGATAAACTGTTTAATCTTGAGCGCAGTGTGCAACGACTGGCGACAGCGCTGACACAAATAGAGGCAAGCTAATGTCATACGATGTCGACTTATTTGTGATTGGTGCAGGCTCTGGTGGAGTGCGGGCAGCGCGCTTTGCTGCAGGTTTTGGTGCGCGCGTAGCGATTGCAGAAAGTCGTTATCTTGGCGGCACCTGCGTGAATGTAGGTTGTGTGCCGAAAAAGCTGTTAGTGCATGGTGCGGCCTTTAATGAACACTTTGCGCATGCTGAAGGGTATGGTTGGTCAATGACTGCTCCAGTCTTTGATTGGCCTACTTTGATTAAACATAAAAATACTGAAATTAAACGGTTAAATGGTGTTTATCAGCGCTTATTAGACGGTGCTGGTGTTAGTTTGCTGAACGGCCACGCCAAGTTATTAGATGCGCATACGGTGCAAGTCAATGAGCAGCGTATTCGTGCCAAACATATTCTGATTGCGACTGGTGGCTGGCCGCATATTCCAGATATTCCTGGTCGTGAATTGGCGATTGGTTCTAATGAAGCGTTCTTTTTACCTGAACTTCCAAAGCGCGTTTTAGTGGTTGGTGGCGGCTATATTGCCGTCGAGTTTGCCTCAATTTTTCATGGCCTAGGCGCTGATGTTCATCAGATTTATCGTGGTGATTTGTTCTTGCGCGGTTTTGATCAGGCGGTACGTGAACACATTCGCGACACCTTTGAAGAAAAAAATCTAAAGCTTTTATTCAATACCGATATTGTTGCGATTCGACGTGCGGATGATGGCTCATTAATAGCCACTTTGGCGGATGGGAAAGAGTTGGCTACAGATTGTGTGTTTTATGCCACCGGTCGCCGCCCTATGTTGGATGATTTAGGGTTAGAAAATACGCGTATTAAGCTGACTGAAAAAGGCTATGTTGCAGTGGACGAACAGTACGTCACTGCTGAACCATCCATTATGGCCATTGGTGATGTGATCGGTGATGGTTTTGGCGATGGAGGCAAACGCTTGAGTTTGACACCAGTCGCATTAGCTGAAGGAATGGCGGTAGCACGGCGCCTGTTTAAGCCAGATGAGTATCGTCCGGTGGATTATCAGCATATTCCGACCACGGTTTTTAGCTTGCCCAATATTGGTACGGTTGGCTTGAGTGAGCAACAGGCCATTAAGGCCGGTTATCAGCTACGCATCTTCGAAACACGATTCCGCTCACTGCCATTATCGATCACACAAGACCGTGAAAAGACGCTGATCAAAATGGTGGTAGATGCCGACACTGACCGTGTACTTGGCTGCCATATGGTGGGAGCAGAGGCAGGCGAGGTGATTCAAGGTTTAGCGGTAGCGATTAAAGCAGGTGCCACTAAACGCGTGTTCGACGAAACCATGGGCATACATCCCACGGTCGCCGAAGAGTTTGTCACGCTGCGTACACCGCGTGATTAATCTTTAATATAGGTTTCCAAGTAGCCCACCGTGGCACGAACTACTTCGTCACGGTAGGCTTCGGTAATGTGGCCATGGCGATAGTTAGAGTGACGCATAATGGTGTCGCTAATATCGACGGCTAACCACGCTACATCTGGCTCTACTGGCACACTTAAACCACGGGCCTCTAGCAAAAGTCGCAGTGCACCACCTAAGCGTTGGTTGGTGATTTCTTGAATTCTGAAGGTTTTGTCGGTGACCGCGCCGCCGAGCAACAAAATACGAGTAATTGGTTTGGAGTTGTAATAATCAGTAATAAAACCGACTAACTTGCCAACAAGCTCACGCCAAGGCAAATTCATATGCTCTGCTGCGAGTGTTGCTACTTTTTCTGCTGACTCATCAAAGTAACGCAGTGAAAGCTCATTTAAAATGGCATGTGGTGTTGGGTAAAAACGATAAATGCTGGCGCGCGTGTAGTTCAGACGTGCGGCCAAAATTGGAATAGAAAATCCTTCTAAACCGAGCTCTAAAATAATCTTCTCAGCTTCGTCTAAAATGCCATTTAAACGGGCAATGGTTTTAGGTAAGCGTGGTTTGCGGGCTACAGCACGTTCATCAAGAGTTTGCATGGTCTGGGTAACTAGTAATTATCAGCGTGGATAGTGGTATCGAAGTACACAAAATGCAATCTAAGAACACGTAAAAGGTATTGATTAACCGATTAGCGTCTAAGACAGTAATCATTGTATATCGAATGGAGTGTAACAAATGCAAGTTGAGGTTAACGGTCAATGGTATGACTGGGATGACAATTTTTCCTGTTTATTGGATTGGGTTGATGCAATTGGTCTGTATACCGACTCAGGATGTCGCTCTGGACACTGTCATGCCTGTGCAGCACAGCTCATTGAAGGCCAAGTTGCTTATGATGACCCCAGCCTTGATCCAGGTGATGACTTGGTGTTGCTGTGCTCAGCCCGCCCAGCGTCAACCGTCCGGTTAACACTGGGCAGGTATTAGGCCTTAGAAGCGGTATTTGCCGGCATTGATGTTGGCAAATACTTCATCAGTGAGTGCAGTGTATTCATTGCTGCCTGGCAGCAACACATATAAAGGCTCGTTATCGACTTTGCTCGGATCAAAACTTTCTGTTTTCAGGTTGTTCTTTTGGTACTTGAACGTGCCTGTTGTTTCCATGGCTTGCTTAACACGTAAAAACACCGGCACTGAGTAGTGTGGCAGCTCACGCTTTAGATGACTGAGCAAGTCGGCAAAATCAACGGAATGACCTTCATGCGGAGTAATGGCGGCCATGCCAGCTCGGCCATTAGTGTCTGCGATTTCAACGCCATACACCACGGCCTCTGCAAGGGCAGGATGTTCGGTCATGATATTTTCGACTTCTGTCGTTGACACGTTTTCACCTTTCCAACGGAAGGTGTCGCCGGTGCGATCAACAAACTGAGCATGACGGAAACCAATTTCGCGCATTAAGTCGCCGGTATTGAAATAACGGTCGCCTTTTTTGAAGACGTTCTCAAACACACACTTGGCGCTTTTTTCAGGGTCGGTATAACCATCAAATGGTGTTTTGTCAGTGATTTCACCAATTAACAAACCGACTTGGCCCGGCTTAACTTTGATGAAGTGGCCTTTTTTGTTGCGTACTGGCTCTTCTTTTTCCTTGTCGTACTGCACTAGGGCATAGGGCAGTGGTGAAAAGCCTACGGTGTTGTCGAAGTTAAAAATGTTGGTAAAACCGACATTGCCTTCAGATGAGGCATAAAGCTCAGCAACCACTTCAATACCAAAACGTTCTTTAAACGTGCCCCAAATGCTAGGGCGCAAACCGTTACCCACAATTTTGGTAACGCGATTATTGCGATCTTCAGCTGAGGCTGGCTTTTCTAATAAGTAACGGCAGAGTTCGCCAACATACCCAAAAGCGGTAGCGTTGTAACGACGGCAGTCATTCCAGAACTCGCTGGCAGAAAACTTACGGCGAATAGCTAGGCCTGAGCGTCCAGCAATGACGGAGCCCCAGCACACGACCATGGCAGTTGCGTGGTAAAACGGCAGCGTGGCGTAAAGCACGTCATCGCGGTTTAAATCCAAGCTAAAGCCGAGGCCACCATAGGCTTTCATCCAGCGGCCATTATTAAAAATAGCGGCTTTAGGTAAGCCAGTGGTGCCCGAGGTGTAAATGTAAAATAGGCCATCTGGGCGGTAGATTTGTTTGGCAGTTGGCGGGTTATAACTAGGGCTGCCTTGAATCTCAATGGCCAGATTGCGCCAGCCTAATGGAGCGTCACCGGCCTCATGTTGAGTGTCGGTATCGGCAAGCCAGTACATGGCATTGTCATCAATATTGAGGTTGCCCTGAACATCGATCAGGTTTTGTACACACTCAGCACCAGCAATAATGGCTTTTGGCTCAACTAAGTTCACGCTGTGCGTTAATACCTTGCCACTTTGTGAGGTGTTTACCATGGCGGCAACAACACCGAGCTTGGCCAAGCCTAAAACAGTAGCGAGTAGCTCAGGGCGGTTTTCAATCAGAACAACAGCAACATCACCTTTGCGCAGGCCTTGTTGTAAAAAGAAGTGGCTGATGCGATTGGCCCATTGGTTGAACTCGGCATAGGTATAGGACTGGTCCTGATACATCACGGCCTTGCCATGGGGGTTTTCTTGAGTAGCTTGTTCAAATGCCCAAGCCAAACCAGCTGGCGTGGTGTTGTCGGTACTATTCGCTAACATCAGGCCACTAATCATGCGCGGCATTTTGCGCGCCAGCGATGGCAGGCGGCGAATAACATCGAGTGGAGAAATCACATCTTGGTGTTGAGACATAGCAAAATCCTAGCGCATAAAAAAGGCAGTTACCGTTGTGCCGCTACGGTAACTGCCTTGCTGTTAAGCCGCAAGACTTGACGTGAATGCCTGCTGCGGCTAAGCGTTCAAGCTTTTAGCGTTTTTTTGACGGCAAGGTGCCATTCAATTTGCAAATAATGCCCAGCATAACTTCATCAGCACCGCCACCAATGGAGGCTAAGCGACCATCACGATAGGCACGTGCCAAGGGGTTGTCCCAGGTAAAGCCTTGGCCACCCCAATACTGCAAGCAGCTGTCAGTGACTTCACGCATTAAACGGCCAGACTTTAATTTAGCCATCGATGCCAACATGGTGACGTTTTCACCGGCAACATGTTGTTCGCAGACTGAATGTACCAAACCGCGTAAACATTCAATTTCTGTTTGTAGCTCGGCTAAGCGGTAATGCACCACTTGTTGATCGAGCAATGGCTTGCCATAAATCATACGTGAACGTGCGTAGTCGACGGTGAGCTCAATGCATTTGCTTAAGCCACCGAGCGCACTGGCGGCGCAGAAAATGCGCTCTTCTTGGAATTGCATCATTTGCATCATGAAGCCCATGCCTTCTGCACCAATTAGGTTGCTCTGTGGCACACGCACATCATCAAAAAATACCTGAGCCGTATCCGAACTGCGTTGGCCAAGCTTGTTGATGGGTTTAGAGAATGAAATACCTGGTGTTTTTGCCGGCACAATAATCAACGATTTATTGTTATAAGGGCCTTCGTCGCTGGTATTGGCCAATAAACAGAAGAAATCGGCCTGCAGACTGTTAGTAATCCACATTTTAGAGCCGTTAATGACGTAATCGTCACCGTCTTTCACGGCGCGTGTTTTGATGGCAGCAACATCCGAACCAGCATGAACCTCACTGACGGCAATGGATGTAACCATATCGCCAGCAATGGCAGGGCGCAAAAACTTTTCACGTAATTCGGGTGAGCCAAAGCGGGCAATAGCAGGGGTTGCCATGTCAGTTTGCACACCAATTGCCATGGGAATGCCGCCACAGCCAATGCGACCTAACTCTTCAACTACTACCATATTGTAGGAGTAGTCTAAGCCAGAGCCGCCGTCTTCAACGGGCTTACAAATCCCTAATAAACCAAGGTCGCCCATTTGCTTAAAGAGCTTATGAGCAGGAAAGCGACCGGCTTCTTCCCACTCATCAACATGTGGATTGATGTTGTTTTCAACAAACTGTCGGGCGGTGCGACGAAGCGCTTCGTGTTCTTCAGTAAATTTCATGGTGAGTCCCTATGTTTTTAACCGGCTATTTATGAAAAAGGCGCGGCCGTATCGCGCAGACTATATAGTCACGCGCAAACATAGACTGACTGCATGCATTTGCAAAGTGTATTTTTATGAACAGGGCAAACTATAAGTATCTAGCGAGCAAATCCCGAGCACGAATTTGAGCGTCCATAACGGTCATAAAGGTATAAGCTCCCATAAACTTACGACTCAAGAACATGAACTCTTTTGGCGGCACAGAAAATTGCTTACTGGCGGCAGAGCGCGCTGCTAGGCTTGTGGCGCGAACATGCAAACGACTTTTGGCCCAACAATAGTCGCCGTTGGCATTTAAAATTTCCGGCGGAACTCGGCTAAGGTCGGAAAAAGGCTCAAATGCCAAAAACGCTAATTCAATAAAACTTTCGCGCGTACTACTTTGTAGGCCATCAAAAAAGCGAAAGCCTTTCATGGCTTCAAGCATGGCATCGCGGTCGCTATTGAATGCAGCCTTGGTTAAGCCGCGCGCTAAATTAAGTAATTCGTCTGGGAAGTCTCGTACAGCGCCAAAATCTAACAAAATGATGCGGTCAGGCACGCTGTCACCGTCGCCTAATCGCAGCAGATAGTTACCGAAGTTGGGGTCGGTTTGGATCTGTCCCCATAAAAACACTTCTTTGCAGCAAATATCGAGCGCGGCGGTGGCAATGGCATTACGTCGTTCAGGTGAAAGTGCTAATACCTCAGCGCTGTTCACTGGCACGCCTGACTCATAAGACATGACCAATAAACGTTCGGTGCAATATTCGGGGAAAATCTGCGGCACAATAAAGCGTGCATCGTCTTTTAAGTAATCACGAAAGTGGCGGGTGGTTTCAGCCTCCAGTGGGTAATTCACTTCTCGGTGCATCATATGACGCACCTCGTCTAACCACTCATCAAAGTCTCGCGTTTGCGGTACGGCGCGTGTCAGCTTCAGCATGTGCGTGACGAGGGCTAGATCGGAATCAATAGCGTCTGCCACGCCGGGATATTGAATTTTCAAGACCAACTCTTTGCCATCACTGCGGCGGCGAGCACGATGCACCTGCGCTAACGACGCTGCGCCTAACGGCTCGGGATTGATTTCTAGGTCGTCAAAGCGTGAGCCTAATTCGTCACGCACAATCGGCTCTAAGGTATGCCAGTGCAGTGCGGTGGTGCTGTCGTTGAGCTTATGCAGTGCGCTGGTGATTTCTATTGGCAAGAAGTGCTCGCCATATAAAGCCATCATCTGCCCAATTTTGACCACGCTGCCTTTTAGCTTGCCCATTTCGCGAACTAAATATTCTGCTTGCTCACCTAAGGCGCGACGACGTGTGCTGGCGCGATCTTCCGGCGCTGAAAACATTGAGCCTGCTGCCGATGCTGCTAAGCGACTGCCGGCAACAACGGAGGCCCTGGCAATCGAAAAACGACGCTCGAAAGAACCCGTTTTTAGGCGAGAGAGGCGGTCATCAGACATAAATCGTTTCCTTGGCAGCAGCGGTGTTGCTGAGTAGTTTACTGTATCTCAGTGTAATCGTTGCCAGTGATCGTCATCTTGGCGAACACGTCCTTCTTCAGCGAGCTTAATGAGGTGGGCTAACAGACTGAAGCGCGCGACTGGATGCAGCCATGGCTGCACATCGTCGTAGACCGTCTCTACCAGTTGCATCAATGTTTGCTGGCTACCGATGGTAAAGCGTTCAAGTACTTTATTTTCACGTTGTAAGCGGTGAGTGATAGTGCCGCGAATAACGTCATGAGCTGCCACCATGGCTTTACCATGACCCGGTAAAATCACCTCAATAGCTAATGTTAATAGCTTCTCTAATGAAGCTAAGTAGTCGGCTAAACGCCCGTGTGGAGGAATGATCACCACGGTGGAGCCTTGAATTAAATGGTCGCCGGTAATTAGCCAACCTTCGTGCGGACAATAAAAGCAGAGGTGATTTTCGACATGGCCCGGCGTGGCGACAACATGTAAGGGCCAGCCTAGGCCTAACCACTGCTGTTGGTCTGTCAGTATTTCATCAATGACTGTGTCGCGATCTTGACTGGGATCATTGGCCAACGGTGGGCAGCCTAAAATACGTGCGCCGGTAATAGTAACCAAGGCACTGCTGCCGGGTGAGTGATCGCGATGGGTATGGGTCAGCAAAATAAACTTAAGCGGTTTACCCGTTTCAGCTACAGCGGCAAAGAGTGCATCACGATGTACCGCATCATCGGGGCCAGGATCAACAATGGCGCAGCAATCATTACCGATCAGTACATAACTATTGGTACCTGGACCAGTCATTAGGCCGGGGTTGGCAGCAGTGACTCGCCATACAGCGGCACTTAGTTTGACCGTGTTCTCAGCGCTAATTTCAAGCGTCGGCCACTGGGCCAGCGTTAGGGTTAACAAGTCAGTCAAACCAAACTCCAAGTTTTGTGGGTGCGCCAAAACGCTCAGCTCCATATACTAGCGTTAATTATTTAGCTTGGTTAGTCAGGGAGTACTTATGTTATCGGTTGTCTCGCCCGCAAAAACCTTGGATTACGAGTCGCCTTTGCCAGAAGGTCTTGAGGTAACGTGGCCTGATTACTTGGCTGACTCACAAGAGTTAATAGAAGTGTTGAGTGCGAAGTCACCGCAAGAAATTGCTGAACTGATGTCTTTATCCGACAAGCTGGCGGCATTAAACGTGGCACGTTTTGCTAGTTGGCAGCCAGAGTATCAGCTGCCCGAAGGTCGTCCGGCTATTTATGCTTTTAAAGGCGATGTTTACACCGGTTTAGCAGTTGAGCAATTTGATCATGAAGCTCTGAATTATGCACAACAGCATTTCCGCATGTTGTCTGGTCTGTATGGCCTGTTGCGTCCTTTAGACTTGATGTTGCCTTACCGTTTAGAAATGGGCACTGAGCTAGCCACCTCTCGTGGTCGTAATCTTTATGCATTTTGGGGCGACAGTTTAACGCAGGGCCTTAATCAGGCCTTGCTTGAGCAGGGCGACAACATTTTGATTAACTTGGCATCTAACGAATATTTTAAGGCGGTTAATTTAAAGAAGTTAGAGGCGCAAGTTGTCACGCCACAGTTTAAGGATGAAAAAAACGGTCAGTTCAAGGTCATTAGCTTTTTTGCCAAAAAAGCACGTGGTCGCATGGCGGCCTGGCTTATTAATGAACGCATTAACAATATTGCCGATATTCGTTCATTCGACTTAGACGGCTACTCATTCAGTGCCGAGTTAAGTCGTGGTGACGACATTGTCTTTACCCGTCCAGAGGGTGCCTAATCGCCTAACGCTTCGCCGTTTGTCTTTTCAGGGCTAGCGACTTGAGTCTTAAGGCCTTAAACTTCGCAACCTCAGAATTTAGCAGCCAGAGGAATTGACCGTGTCCGTGGAAACCATCAAAGCACTGCAGGCTGACCATTTTGGTCGTTGGAAAAACCGTGAAGCGATTGCTGAGTCAATGATTCCTGTCATTGGCCATATTTATCGCGAACGCAATGTCGTTATTTCGGTTTTTGGCCGCACATTGGTCAACCGTTCGGTCATTCAAATTCTTAAGCATCACCGTCGAGTCCGCATGATTGCTGGCGATTTGTCTGTCGTTGATACCTATCCCATTCTGGAAATTGTGAAAGAGTTGGACTTGGGGCCTTGCATCATCGATATCGGCCGTATTGCCATCGATTTCCGTGAAAAAGGCCAAGGCCAAGACTTACGTTCATTTGTCGAAGCTGCGGTTAAGCCTGGTTTTGATGCCGAAGCTCATGGCCAGCCAACAGATGTAGTGCTTTATGGCTTCGGTCGTATTGGTCGTATTTTGGCGCGTTTGTTAATCGAACAAGCCGGTTTGCAAGGTGGTCTGCGTTTGCGTGCCATTGTGGTTCGTAAAACCACTGACGGTGATCTGCCTAAGCGTGCCTCTTTGCTCCGTCGTGACTCAATTCACGGCCCATTTGAAGGCACTATTTCAATTGATGAAGAAAACGAAGCCATTATTGCCAATGGCAACTTCATTAAAGTGATTTATGCCAGTCAGCCAGAAGACATCGATTACACCGCTTACGGTATCAATAACGCCTTGCTGATCGACAACACCGGTAAGCTGAAAGATGAAGCGGGTCTGGGGCGTCACCTGACTTGCCCAGGTATTTCACGTGTGATTTTGACTGCGCCAGCTAAAGGCGACATCAAAAACATCGTTTATGGTGTTAATAACGGCACAATTACTGATGCGGATCGTATTTTGTCTGCAGCCAGCTGTACCACCAACGCCATTACCCCCGTGTTGAAAGTGATGAATGACCAGTTTGGTATTGAAGCCGGTCACGTTGAAACAGTGCACTCTTTTACTAATGACCAAAACCTGATCGACAATTATCACAAAGCAGATCGTCGTGGTCGTTCTGCTGTATTGAATATGGTTATCACCGAGACGGGTGCTGCTAAGGCGGTTGCCAAAGCACTGCCTGAACTGATGGGTAAGCTCACGGGTAACTCGATTCGTGTACCAACTCCAAATGTGTCGATGGCAATTTTGAGTTTGTCGTTAGAAAAAGCGGCAACTAAAGAAGAAATTAATGAGTACCTGCGCCAGGTGTCATTGCACTCCGGATTGCAAGAGCAAATCGACTTCACCAATTCGACCGAAGTGGTTTCTTCCGATTACATTGGCTCGCGTTCGGCGGGTGTGTTCGATGCACAGGCCACGATTGTGAATGGCAATCGTGCCAATTTGTATGTCTGGTATGACAATGAAATGGGCTATAGCTGTCAAGTTATGCGCTTGGCAGAGCAAGTTGCCGGTACCCAGTATATTCATTTGCCTGTAGGCATTTAAACCATCATCAGCAGCCGACTAGTTCGGCTGCTTTTTTATGATGAATGTGACAAAGGTATAACTCGAACTGGATAGAAAGCGGTCGTGATAGTGCATTGGTAGGTCACATTCCGCTATAATCCGCGACGAAAAGTAAGGGTATTTGTCCAGCTGCCGATCATTTTGTGCGGTGTTGCAGTGCCTGAAAACAGTATTTACACCTTAACCATTAACCCATAGCTTGCCGGATACCACCATGATCAAGATCAAGCGAGGTCTGGATGTTCCTATTGCAGGAGCGCCCGCTCAGCAGGTTGGTAATAGTCCCAAAGTACGCTCTGTCGCCATTGTTGGTGCAGACTACCCTGGGCTAAAACCCACCATGAAAGTGGCCGAAGGTGACCGTGTTGTTCGCGGCCAACCTTTATTTGCCGATAAAAAGAACCTAGATGTTTTCTTTACAGCACCTGCGACTGGTCGCGTTCGCGCGATTAATCGTGGTCCAAAGCGCGTCTTCTTATCACTTGTTATTGATATTGAAGAGGGCAGCAACGACGCCATCGAGTTCAAATCATATGATCGCAGTGGTTTGGCTGCTTTGAGTGATGTTGAAGTTGAAGCTCAGCTGGCTACGTCGGGCTTATGGACAGCACTACGCACACGTCCATTCAGTAAAGTGCCTGCATTTGGCTCGCGTCCAGTAGCAATTTTTATTAATGCAATGGATACCAATCCTTTAGCAGCCAACCCTGAACCAATTATTCAGCAGAACCAACAAGCTTTTGTTGACGGTGTCACCGTACTGACTAACCTCAGCGGCACTGTTTATGTGTGTAAAACACCAGAAGCGCAGTTTGATGCTGGCCCTGCAACAGTCGAGACGTTCTCTGGCCCACATCCCGCTGGTTTAGTGGGTACGCATATTCATTTTCTTGAGCCGGTGTCTGCTACTCGCACGGTATGGCATCTGAACTACCAAGACGTGATTGCGATTGGTCAGTTGTTTGTGACAGGTCAGTTAAATAGCCAGCGTACCATTGCGTTGGGTGGTCCAGTCGTTAAACAGCCACGCCTGCTCAATACTTTGGTTGGTGCTTCATTGGCTGATTTAGTGAATGGTGAATTAGAAGCCGGCGAAAATCGCGTTATTTCAGGCTCGGTGTTAAGCGGTCACAAAGGTGAAGGCTCTGAAGCCTACCTAGGCCGTTATCACCTGCAAGTGTCAGCCTTGGCAGAAGGCCGCGAACGCGAACTGATGCATTACTTCCGTCCAGGCACACATCGTTCATCAGTACTTAACCTGTACTTGGGTAAGTTCCTGCATAAAGCCTTCCCAATGACTACATCCACCAATGGCTCGGAACGTGCCATGGTGCCGGTGGGGACATACGAGGCGTTAATGCCACTCGATATTTTGCCAACGCAGCTGCTGCGTAGCTTATTAGTTGGTGATAGCCAAGCTTCACAAGAATTAGGCTGCTTAGAGCTAGACGAAGAAGATCTGGCACTGTGCACCTATGCTTGTCCCGGCAAGTATGAATATGGCCCTGTGCTGCGCGACATGCTCAGCGATATTGAGAAGGAGGGTTGATTGGTGAACTGGCTTAAAAACAAACTTGAGGCAATGGAGCCTGACTTTCAAAAAGGCGGTAAGCACCAGAACTGGGCTGCACTTTTTGAAGCAATCGACACCTTCTTTTTTAGTCCTAAAAAAGTAACCCATGCCGCAGCTCATGTTCGCGATTCAATCGATTTGAAGCGCATCATGATTTTGGTCTGGGCTTGTACTTTCCCAGCCATGTTCTTGGGTATGTGGAATACCGGTAATCAAGCACTAACCGTGCTGAATAATGTGCCGGGTGCAACACCAGAGATGGCAACTGACCTGTGGCGTGTGGCTATTATCAGTATGGTGGCAGGTTTTGATGCCAGCAGCTGGTGGGACTCTTTTGTTTATGGTGCTACTTACTTCCTGCCAATTTATCTGACCACATTTATTGTGGGTGGTTTTTGGGAAGTGTTGTTTGCCCAAAAGCGTGGCCACGAAGTTAACGAAGGCTTCTTCGTAACCTCCGTGTTGTTTGCGCTGGTTGTGCCAGCCTCTATGCCGCTGTGGCAGGTGGCGCTGGGCATTACCTTTGGTGTGGTTGTGGCTAAAGAAATTTTCGGTGGTACCGGCAAAAACTTCGTTAACCCTGCGTTAACCGGCCGTGCCTTCTTGTTCTTTGCTTATCCAGCACAAATCTCTGGTGACACCGTTTGGACAGCTGTAAAGCCTGAGCTCTGGGCGCAGGCAGTTGACGGCTACACCGGCGCAACTGCGTTGGGTCAAGCCAAAGCTTTTGGTTTGGAAGCCATGCAGCGTATTGGCGACGGTGGCATGCAAGCCATTACGTGGATGGACGCCTTTATCGGCAACATTCCAGGCTCCATGGGTGAAGTCTCTACCTTAGGTATCTTCATTGGTGGTGCAGTGTTGCTGTTCACCCGAATCGCCTCGTTCCGCATCATGGGCGGTGTCATGATTGGCATGATCGCCACCTCCATGTTGTTTAACTTTATTGGTTCAGATACCAATCCAATGTTTGCCACACCGTGGTATTGGCACCTAGTACTTGGCGGTTTCGCCTTCGGTATGGTGTTTATGGCCACTGACCCAGTGTCTGCTGCCCACTCCAATACCGGTCGTTGGTGTTTTGGTATTTTGATTGGTGTCATGGTGGTCTTGATTCGTGTGGTTAACCCCTCGTATCCAGAAGGCATGATGCTGGCTATTCTGTTTGCCAACCTAGTCGCACCGTTATTCGACTACTTTGTCGTGCAAGCGAATATCAAGCGGAGGGCATTACGTAATGTCTAAAGAATCCAATTTAAAAACCGTGATGGTGGCTACTGGCTTGTCAGTAGTCTGCTCGATTGCTTTGGCAACCGCGGTTACTGTTTTAAAGCCTATTCAATTAGAGAATCAGGCGCTCGATAAGCAACGTAAAATTCTGGCCGCCCTTGGTGTGCTGGAAGAAGGTAAAGGCTCACCTGCGCAAGTGGGTGAAGAGTTTGCCAAGTTAGAGCGCTACTTGGTCAATATGGAAACTGGTGAATACCGTGCCATTGGTCTAGATGATCGCTTTGATATGCGTCGTGCAGCAAAAGACCCTGCAACCATGATTCGTATTGCACCAGAAGATGATATTGCCGGTTTACGCCGTATGTCATCCGAATCTGATGTGTATGTGCTTCGTGGTGAAGGCGATGATGCCAGCATTGTATTGCCGGTTGCTGGGTATGGCTTGTGGTCGACACTGTATGGCTACTTAGTGGTTAAGCAAGATGCCAATACCGTTGTTGGTATTACCTTTACTGAGCACGCTGAAACCCCAGGTCTTGGTGGCGAAGTGGATAATCCACGCTGGAAGGCAACGTGGGCTGGTAAGCAGGTTTATAACGATGCTGGTGAGCCGGTGCTAGGCCTCCACAAGAACGTCGATCCTAGTCGTGATGATGCCATCTACAAAGTAGATGCTTTGTCGGGTGCGACATTGACTAGTAATGGTGTGAGTAATCTCGTGAAGTTCTGGATGGGTGATATGGGCTTCAAGAAGTTTCTCGACAACGTACGTGAATCAGGAGTTTGACCATGTCTGATACGACTTCTATTAAGGACATCGTCCTTCGTCCCATTTTGCATACCAATCCTATTATTTTCCAAGTATTGGGTATTTGTTCTGCATTGGCGGTAACGACAAATATGAAAACGGC
>CAMTYC010000002.1:0-15732 GCA_947085865.1 uncultured Moraxellaceae bacterium | reverse complement strand
CGTTATGTACTTGGATCTAACAACAATATGAGTAGCTCAGCGGCTAATTGTTTAGGCCAACAAGCTATTTGTGGGACCAATGGCTTTCCGTTGCAAACACAACTTATCTCTCAGAATTTTGCGGATGTCGCTGAGCCTAGACGTGGTGGGCCACCAATTGAAATTTTCTTTGTTGGTGGTGTAGACAAAGCGGGCGCAAATGTAGCACTTAGGGTGCTACCGGTAACGGACGTGAATGCTAATTTCACCTTCGAGCCGGGTACGACGCCTAATAATGGTGAAAACTGGGC
The DNA here is from genome assembly GCA_947085865.1 of uncultured Moraxellaceae bacterium. Classification (GTDB taxonomy): domain Bacteria; phylum Pseudomonadota; class Gammaproteobacteria; order Pseudomonadales; family Moraxellaceae; genus Perlucidibaca. The sequence goes on along the minus strand of CAMTYC010000002.1, from coordinate 15,442 downwards.
ACGCAAAACGGATGGGACTCCTTGCAATCCGGGTACTGTGGCTGAAGCAAATAATGATGCAACACCAGGCACTTGTATAATGCCAAATGGCGCGTTATTACAACCGAACACTGTGGACGGCCCATCATTTGGTGGTGCTGCAACGAGCTTTGCACTTGGTTGTCGAAGTGGCACTCAGGCTGAGGGGCAGCCACAGGGAGCAAACTGTCAGGGCAACCAATTCTTGCTTATTACAGCAGCATTGGGTGCTAAGTTAGGCGAATTAGTGCCTGATACCGCAAGTGATCGTGTAAATGACTTTAAGGTTAAAGTTGAAATTGATCCGACTATTGCGGTCACTGTTGGTGCCGATGTATATGCCACGCTGGGTGTGACACCTCAGGCAAGTCCAATTACAGAGGCCTTGTTTAGTGTAATTTGTAGTGTTCCATTTTTAGGTGGACCAATCTGTCAAGGTGTCGACCTAGGTGCCAATCTGGTTAATGGGCTATTGCCAATTACGGTGCCGCAGCCTCTAAAAACAGGCCCGTTAATTTTTCGAATTCGTTATCCAGATGATTCGGGATCACCACTCCTTGGCTTCATTCGTTCTGTGCCTAATCCAAAAAAAGGGCAACCTGGAGAGGCTGATACAATTCCAGAGCTGGAGGCAACGCTTAATCTTTATACGGATATTCCAGAGCTCAATGCAACTGCGAGTGTCTTTGGGATAGAAGCGATTCCTATTAATACTGATGCCAAAAGTAATACTGATCTAAGTGCAAAGACGCCGCAGATGCGCCCAGACTCTTTCAATAGCACTGATTGCACAGGAGCATCTGGTGCCGATAGAGGGTCTGGTGCGTTAGTTTTCACTGGTAGAGTCAACTTTCTACCGGATGGACGTTTGACTGTATCACTGAAAAATAAAGAGCCAGTTAAGTTGACAGTATGTCTGGATGCGCTTGGTGGTTTGTTAGGTGGCTTCTTAAAAGTTTTTGTTCAAAGAGAGCGCTTCGTTATCGATGCTTCGTTAGCGCCAATTAAGCAGTAATGCTTAATTGCGCGAACCAATAAAAAAGGGGCCTTTCGGCCCCTTTTTTATTGGCATCAAAGTTCGGCGCATTAAAGCCCTAAGCGCTTGGCCCAAGCTTCTTTAGCTGCCACCAGCTCTTGTGGCAAGTTATGGGCCAGCTTGTCAAACAGCTCATCATGTAGCTTCAGTTCGGCTGCCCACTCGTCTACGTTCATGCTAGTGACTTGCTCAAACAGCTCAGGGCCAAAGTCCAAGCCATTCCAGCGAATGTCCTCATAGCGTGGGCTGATGCCAGAGGCGTGTTCTACACCCTGAGCTTCGCCTTCAATGCGATCGATGATCCACTTCAATACGCGTGTGTTTTCACCAAAGCCAGGCCAGATGAACTTGCCGTTAGCGTCTTTGCGGAACCAGTTGGTTTTATAGATGCGTGGCAGTTTGGCGCCAGCGGCTTCAAGGCGAGCACCTAAGTTCAGCCAATGCTGGAAGTAGTCGCTCATGTTGTAGCCAGCAAATGGCAGCATGGCGAATGGGTCGCGGCGAACAACACCTTGGGCGCCAAAGGCTGCAGCCGTGGTTTCAGAGCCCATGGTGGCAGCCATATAGACGCCGTCTACCCAGTTGCGTGCTTCAGTAATCAGTGGCACGGTGTTGGAGCGGCGACCGCCGAAAATAAAGGCATCAATTTTTACGCCAGCTGGGTTATCCCATTCGCTGTCTAGTGCAGGGTTGTTGGTAGCAGAAACAGTAAAGCGTGAGTTCGGGTGTGCTGCTTTACGACCCGCTTTGCCGTCTGCTGGAGTCCAGTCTTTACCCTGCCAGTCAACTAAATGAGCTGGCGCTTCATCGGTTAGGCCTTCCCACCAAACATCACCATCATCAGTGAGTGCAACGTTGGTGAAGATGACGTCATTGTTCAGTGACAGCATGCAATTAGGGTTGGTTTGCATGTTGGTGCCAGGCGCTACACCAAAGTAGCCAGCTTCTGGGTTAATAGCGCGCAAGTTGCCTTCGCTATCGGGCTTGATCCAAGCAATGTCATCACCAATCGTGGTGACGCCCCAGCCCGGCATGCCTGCCGGTGGAATCAACATAGCAAAGTTGGTTTTGCCACAGGCCGATGGGAATGCAGCGGCCACATGGTATTTTTTACCTTGTGGGTTGGTGACGCCGAGAATGAGCATGTGCTCAGCTAACCAGCCTTGGTCGCGACCCATGGTGGAGGCGATACGCAGCGCAAAACATTTTTTGCCTAACAGCGCGTTACCACCATATCCTGAGCCATAAGACCAAATTTCACGTGTTTCTGGATAGTGCACAATGTACTTAACATCGGGGTTGCAAGGCCAAGCAACATCTTGCTGGCCAGGCTGCAGAGGGGCGCCAACGGTGTGCATGCACGGAACAAACTCACCATCTGTGCCAAGCACGTCGTACACGGCCTTGCCCATACGAGTCATGTGTTTCATGTTCACAGCAACATAGGCGCTATCTGATAACTCAACGCCAATGTGTGCAATCGGCGAGCCTAATGGACCCATAGAAAATGGCACCACATACATGGTGCGGCCTTTCATGCAGCCATCAAACAGTGGATTCAGTGTGGCCCGCATTTCAGCTGGGTCCATCCAATTGTTGGTGGGGCCAGCGTCTTCTTTTTTGGCGGAGCAGATGTAAGTGCGGTCTTCAACACGAGCAACATCAGACGGGTCGGTCCATGCCAAATATGAGTTAGGGCGTTTGGCTGGATTTAATTTACGAAACGAACCGGCAGCAACCAGCTCTTCACAGAGACGGTCATACTCTTCTTGTGAGCCATCGCACCAGTAGATTTGATCAGGCTTACACAGTGCCGCCATGTCAGTTACCCATTGAACTAGGCGTGGATGTTTGACAAAGGCCGGTGCCTGAACTGCATATTGAGTCATAATAAGTCCTGAACGTAATGAAGACGAAAATCGGAACGTGTATTCACTGGCGAAAATGCTTAGAAAACAAAAGCTTGATGAATGATGCCCGACAAATTTGCCGCTATTATAAGGCAAAACTGGCAAAAAATGGCAGTCAACGTTGTGTTCTCAGACTGAACGAAGAATAAGCGGCATGTCTGCTCGCCAGAGTCATGGCTGGCCATGTAAAATAGGCGCTCACATTTGATACTGGATACTCTTCATGCTTAAGCAAACTCCGCTGTATGCCGCGCACCTGGCGCAGAACGCGCGCATGGTGGATTTTGGCGGCTGGGATATGCCGGTCCAATATCAGTCGGTGATCGAAGAGCACCATGCCGTTCGTCGGATGAGCGGCATGTTTGATGTGTCACATATGACGCTGCTGGAGCTTACTGGCCCCGATGTGCAGGCTTTTCTGCGCCGAGTATTGGCCAATAATATCGACAAGATAAGTCAGCCCGGAAAAGCGCTGTATTCGCTTATGCTCAATGAGCGCGGCGGTGTGATTGATGATTTGATTGTGTATGCGCCTACACCTGAGCAGCCTGAGCGCTGGCGTATGATTGTGAACTGCGGCACCCACGATAAAGATATTGCTTGGCTAACAGCACAAGCTGCAGCCTATCGCGTTAGCCTGATCGAACGTACTGACTTGGCCATGATCGCCATTCAGGGCCCGCAAGCGCGTGCAACCGTAACTGGTGTGCTGCCACACTTAGCTCAACATATTTTAGATTTGCCAAATTTTGTAGGTATTGATGTTGGTCAGGACTGGTTTATTGCCCGCACGGGTTATACCGGTGAAGATGGTCTAGAGGTGATTTTGCCCGCCAATGCCGCTGATGAATTTTGGCAGAAGTTAATCGATGCTGGCGTAAAGCCTTGTGGTTTAGGTGCGCGTGACACCCTACGGTTAGAGGCGGGTATGCCGTTGTACGGTAACGATCTGACCGAAGACACTTTAGCCATTCATACCCAAGCTGCCTGGTCGATTGCATGGACGCATGATTTTATTGGCCGTGATGCCTTAGAGGCTGCGAAAGAAAATGGCCCACAGCAACAGGTGGTGGGTTTAGTGTTAGAGGGTCGCGGTGTGCTGCGATCACATATGAAAGTCACTCTGCTAGGTGTGGGTGAAGGCGAAACCACCTCGGGTAGTTTTTCGCCCACACTCGAGCGTGCTATCGCTTTTGCACGTGTGCCAGTAGGTGATGTTGAAACGGCTTATGTAGATATTCGTGGTCGGCAAGTGCTGGCGCGTATTGTTAAGCCGGTGTTTGTCCGTGCTGGTGAAATTTTAACCCCGCTATAAAGAGAACCGTTATGAGCAACACCCCTGCAAATCTGAAGTACGCCAGCAGCCATGAGTGGGCTTTATTAGAAGGTGACATCGTCACAGTTGGCATTAGCGATCACGCTCAAGATGCTTTGGGTGATTTGGTTTATGTTGAGCTGCCTAACGTCGGCGATACCGTTAGCCAAGGTGATGAAGCTGGTGTCGTGGAGTCGGTAAAAGCAGCCTCTGATATTTATGCACCGGTCAGTGGTGAAATTGTCGAAATCAACGAGGCCCTGACAGACAGCCCAGAAATCGTTAATAGCGAACCTTATGAAGGTGGCTGGCTGTACAAAATTCGCGCTAGCGATGTGGCCGAACTCGATGCTTTGATGTCTGCTGAAGAATACGCCGCTCAAGCCCATTAATTGCTGTTTGCGTTGTCGAGACGACTATGCCGTATATCCCCCACACTGCAGGTGACGTCAGTCGCATGCTGGACACCTTAGGTGTCCGAAACCTTGATCAGCTTTTTGACGAGATTCCGGCAGCACTTCGTTGCAAGCCCTTAACCGGTATCGCCGATGGCTTGTCGGAAATGGAAGTGACACGTTTGATGCGTGAGCGCAGCGAGCAAGATGCTGGCGCACTGAGCTTTCTGGGAGCCGGTGCTTATGAGCATCATATTCCTGCGGCAGTGTGGGATTTGGCATCGCGTGGTGAGTTCTTGACAGCGTATACGCCCTATCAAGCAGAGGCATCACAAGGCACCTTGCAAGTCATTTATGAGTTCCAGTCGATGATGGCTCATTTGACTGCTATGGATGTCAGCAATGCCTCGGTTTATGACGGTGCATCAGGTCTAGCAGAGGCGGTGTTAATGGCCATTCGTGCCAACCGCAAATCAAATTCGCGTCGTATTTTAATGCCACGCACGGTGTCGCCGCTGTATCGCTCTGCGGTAAGTGCCATTGTCGAAGGTCAAGACATTGAATTGGTCGAGGTTGATTATCACCGTCAGGGTGGGCATATCGATCCGAGCAGCTTAAAGGCATTTGACGGTGAAGACTTTGCAGCTTTAGTGATTCCCATGCCGAACTTTTTTGGCGTGATTGAAGATGTGCATCTGCTAACTGACTGGGCGCATGCGAATGGCATTTTGGTAATTGCCTGCGTGAACCCGATGGCGTTGGCGTTATTTACACCGCCTGGAAACTGGGGTGTAGACGGTGCTGATATTGTGGTCGGTGAAGCACAGCCGTTTGGTATTCCGCTGTCGTCCGGCGGACCTTATTGTGGCTTTATGTGCTGCAAACAAGCTTTGGTGCGACAAATGCCAGGACGCATTATTGGTCGCACACTAGATCTTGAAGGTAAGCCTGGTTTTGCGTTGACGCTACAAGCACGCGAGCAGCACATTCGTCGCGCTAAAGCGACATCAAATATTTGTACCAACCAAGGCCTGGCAATGACCGCCGCCACTATTTACCTAAGTCTTTTAGGCGCTGAAGGTTTAGAGCGTGTTGCCTTGGCCTGCCACGACAACTTGCGTCAATTACTGATTGCAGCGTCTAAGTCTGGTGAAGTAGAGCGCGTATTTAAGCGCCCGGTATTCCACGAAAAAGTGCTGCGTTTGCCAGTGCCTGTTCAGCCAGTATTGGCACATATGGCCGAGCATGGTGTGCTGGCGGGTGTGGATTTGTCATCCTACTACCCTGAACTGGGCCACACCTTATTAGTCTGTGCGACAGAAACCAAAACGGAAGCAGATATCGTCAAGTACGCTGCCGCTTTGCAAAATGCGCTGCAGGCTACAGCACTGGGAGCAAGACAATGACCTTGATTTTTGAACGCTCCGAAGCCGGTCGTTGTGCGCAGTCGCAAGCACCACGTCAGCGTGCTGAACTAAATGATGTGCCAGAAAGTTTATTGCGTAGTCAGCGTCCGCTGTTGCCAGAAGTTTCTGAGTTACAGGTGGTTCGTCACTACACCAACCTGTCGCGTAAAAATTTTGCCATCGATACGCAGTTCTACCCACTGGGCTCTTGCACTATGAAGTATAACCCGCGTGGTGCGCATCGTGCTGCCATGTTGCCGGGTTTTCTAAATCGCCATCCGCTCGCGCCCGAGTCACACTCACAAGGTTATTTGGCTTGTCTTTATGACCTGCAAGAAGTGTTGCGTGAAGTAACCGGCATGAAGGGTGTGTCGCTAACCCCCATGGCTGGTGCACAAGGTGAGTTTGCGGGGGTGGCTATGATTCGCGCATATCATGAAGCGCGTAACGATGATGCTCGTACTGAAATGCTCATCCCTTCTGCCGCTCATGGCACTAACCCAGCCACTGCGGTGATGTGTGGATATAAGGTGCGTGAAGTGCCGACACTGGCCAATGGTGATGTTGACCTAGAGGCACTAAAGGCCGCTGTTGGACCACAAACCGCTGGTTTGATGATGACCAACCCATCCACCTGCGGTGTGTTTGAGCAGCAAATTAAAGAGATTGCAGAAACCGTGCACCAAGCCGGTGGTTTGTTGTATTACGACGGCGCCAACTTAAATGCGATTTTAGGCAAAGTGCGTCCGGGCGATATGGGTTTTGATGTGTTGCACATGAACCTACACAAAACTTTCGCCACCCCGCATGGCGGTGGTGGCCCTGGTGCCGGTCCAGTCGGTGTTAGTGAACGTTTACTGCCCTACTTGCCAACGCCCATCGCTGGCAAAACGTCGGACGGTCACTACCGTTGGTTAGATGAACAGGATCTGCCACACACGATTGGTCGTTTGTCTGCATTTATGGGCAATGCCGGCGTGCTGTTGCGCGCGGCGTATTATGCCTATGCCCTGGGTCGTGAAGGTCTGCATCGTGTCGGTGAGTACTCCACGTTAAATGCTAACTATCTGATGCAGCGCCTAGTGAAGGAAGGCTTTCAGTTGGCCTATCCTGAGCGTCGGGCATCACATGAGTTCATTATTACCTTTGCCAAAGAAGCGAAAGAGCTGGGTGTTAGCGCCATGGATATTGCCAAGCGCCTACTAGACTACGGCTACCATGCACCAACCACTTACTTCCCATTGCTAGTGCCAGAGTGTTTCCTGATCGAGCCGACCGAGACTGAGTCGCCCGATGAGTTAGATGGTTTTGCTGACGCACTGGTGAAAATTTTAGAAGAAGCCCGCACCCAACCTGAGCTCGTCAAAGGTGCGCCACATACTACGCCGGTACGTCGTCTGGACGATGTCCGTGCTGCGCGTGAATTAGATTTAGTTTGGAAACCTCAATGACAGAATTAAGCCCGTTACGCTTGAAGGCCAATGAAGAGCGTCGTCTGCGTGAGGGTCATGTGTGGATCTTCTCAAACGAAGTTGATATTGCGGTCACGCCTTTAAAAGGCTTTACCGCGGGTGACCAAGTGCGTGTTGAAGATAGTCGTGGCAAGCCTTTGGGCTTGGCGATTATGAATCCCAACGCGTTGATTTGTGCTCGCCTGTTTAATCGCGATATTGAGCATCCGCTGAGCACCTCGTTGTTTGTGCATCGTCTGCAAATTGCCCTAAGCATGCGCGAAGCATGGTTTCCAACGCCGCATTACCGTCTTGTTTATGGTGATAGTGATGGCCTGCCAGGTGTAGTGGTGGATCGCTTTGGTGATTATTTGGTGGTGCAGTTATCAACCGCCGGTATGGAGCGTGAAAAGTCTGCTCTGGTTGATGCCTTAGTGAAAGTATTAAAGCCACAAGGTATTTTGCTGAAGAACGACGGCAAAATGCGGCAAGTAGAAGGCCTAGAGAGTTATGTTGAAGTGGCTTATGGCGAAGTGCCAGAGCAACTGGCGTTAATTGAGAATGGCGTTAAGTTTGAAACGCATGTGCGTGATGGCCAAAAAACCGGTTGGTTTTATGATCATCGTGATGCCCGTGCGCGCTTGAACGGCTTAGTGACCGGCAAACGTGTATTGGATGTGTTCTCGTATATTGGTGGCTGGGGTGTGCAAGCGGCTGCCTTTGGCGCCAGTGAAGTACATTGTGTTGATGGCTCATTAAAAGCGCTGGATCAGGTCATGCACAATGCCGCGCTAAATGGCGTGAGCGACCGTGTGCATACCTTGCATGGTGATGCCTTTGACGCCATGACCGCACTCAAGCAAGAAGGTGAGCGTTTTGATGTGGTGATCATTGATCCGCCCGCTTTTATTACCCGCCGTAAAGATCATAAAGCCGGATTGTTAGCCTATCGCCGAGCCAATGAGTTGGCTATGCGCTTGCTTAACCGTGATGGCCTATTGGTGTCGGCATCTTGCTCAATGCACTTGTCGCGTCCGGAGTTGGTTGATGTGATTCGTGCCAGCTCACGCCATATTGATCGGCAGGCTCAGATTCTGTGGCATGGGCATCAGGGTGCTGATCACCCAATTCACCCTGCTATTCCGGAAACAGGTTATCTCAAGGCTGTTTTTGCGCGAGTGTTGCCGGTTTAACGCAAACTGTTTAGCGCCACAAACTCAAGGTTTTGCGTTGCAGGCCAGCGGTTGCGGCGCGAGGTGTAATTGGGCGTGAGGTCTCCACTACCCAGCGATTTGCCTTGCGCCATAAACCACCCAAGGCATCCCCGGGCAGGCGCAGACTAATGGCATCCTGTGCGCTGACTAGGCTGCGCGTAAGCGCAAACACGCGACGCTCAGCGGCAGGCAACGGGTCGGCCTGTGCCAAAACACGCAGCCAAGCATGCACTTTGTTGGCAGCAGTGCTGTTGGCTGGTTGCACCAGCAGTTGGCGGAAGGCAATAGCTTCATCGGCATTTTTCGCCAACAACGCAGGCTCTAGCTGCAGCGACTGAGCAAAGCCCCACAGCCAATAACGTAGCCCTTGATGCGCAGTGGCCGACAGCACGAGGCCTAGGCTAGCTAAACAGCGCGGTAGATCTTCGCTAATTAATATGATCAGTGTGGCCAAGTCGGCCTGCGCTAAACCACAGCCATTGGGTGGGTTTTGTGTGATTAGCACTTGGCCATCACGGCGCATAATTGCCAGTAATAAACGTAGCTTTTGAAGCTGCTCCGGTTTTGGTAGTGCAGGCTGGCGTAGCAGCTCATCGAGCTGGGTAATGAAATCAATAAAACGACTGGGATCATCAAACCAAAAGCCGCTCCAGCGCGGTTGCGCTAACAAAATTGGAGCCAAACCAGCTAGCCAAGCTAGCCGAATCAGCAAGGGGTTGTTGGCACAAACGGTTTGCCATTCGAGAATAGCGTTGCTGTAGCGTGGATCTACCCATGCGCTGGCGGTGGCTGATGTTTCTAAGAACTGTTGACACAGTCCGTGACCTTGCTCGGCTTCATGCTGTACTACTGTTAGTAACGCCAGGCTATTGTCATGCGCAAACAGAGTGCCTAATAAGTCAGGCAACGGGTCGCCCACATGCTGCCAGTATGCCAGCGGAGTGTTTTGCAGGCGCTTATAAACAGCAGCATTGGGCGTAGGTAAAGGTGCCAACATAAACGTCAAATCTCAGCGCATAAACAAGTGATAGGCGGGGTTATCACTTTCATCTTGATACTCATAACCGACGCCATCGAGGGTTTTTAACAGCGCTTTTAGTGGCTTGTCTGCTAGCTGCAAACCAACCAGTACACGACCATAGGCCGAGCCATGATTGCGGTAGTGAAACAGCGAAATATTCCAGTCGCCACCCAAACGCGTCAGGAAGTTCATCAGTGCACCGGGTCGTTCAGGGAAAATAAAGCGGAATAGTTTTTCGTCGGCCAAGCCGGCATGGCCACCCACTAAATGACGGGTATGCAGTATCGCCATTTCGTCATCGGATAAGTCGGTAACGGCATATCCTTTACGTTGCAGTTGCTCGACTAATTCGGTGCGCTCGCTTAAACCACCGCGCAGCGAAATGCCAACAAACACATGAGCATCACCATTATTGCTATAGCGATAATTAAATTCGGTGACCGAGCGTTTACCTAAGGCTTGGCAGAATGCTTTAAACGAGCCCGGCTTTTCAGGGATGGTAACTGCTAAAACGGCCTCTTTGCGTTCGCCTAACTCGGTGCGCTCGGCAATATGGCGCAGGCGATCAAAATTCATGTTGGCGCCAGAGTGAATGGCCACCAAGCTTTGACCTTTGCAGCCGGTAGCCTCGACATATTTCTTCAGGCCAGCCAAGGCCAACGCACCTGATGGTTCAGCAATGCAGCGATACTCATCAAACAAGTCTTTGATGGCAGCACACATTTCATCGGTGCTGCAGGTGACGACCTCATCAACACAATGACGGGCAATATCAAAATTGTGTTTGCCAATTTGTTTAACGGCGACACCATCAGCAAATAGACCAACATGATCTAGGGTGACGCGCTTGCCCGCTTTCATGGCGGCAGCAAAACAGGCGGAATCCGCTGCTTCAACGGCGACAACACGCGTGTTAGGACTAACAAACTTAATATACGCACTGACTCCAGCTAACAGCCCACCACCACCGACAGGTAAAAACACAACATCGGGTTGGCCTTTATGCTGGCGCAGAATCTCCATGCCAATGGTGCCCTGACCGGCGATGACATCAAGGTCATCAAAGGGGTGAACAAAGGCATAGCCTTTATCAGCAATTAGGCTTTGTGCGTGGCTAAAAGCCTCATCATAACTATCACCATGCAGCACGACATGGCCGCCTAATGCTTTAACGGCATTCACTTTGATGTCTGGTGTGGTTTGTGGCATGACGATGGTGCCGCGAATACCGAGCTCGCGGGCAGCTAATGCCACACCTTGGGCATGGTTGCCGGCGGATGCACAGATAACACCTTTGGCACGCACGGCCTCTGGTAGGTTGGCAATTTTGTTATAAGCACCGCGCAATTTAAACGAAAATACCGACTGCTGATCCTCGCGCTTAATCCACACCGAATTTTTTAGGCGCTTGCTAAGCAGGCGCGCAGCATCCAGCGGGCTTTCAATGGCCACATCATAGACTTTGGCTTGCAGTATTCGTTTGATTAGCGCATCTGACATCATATTCAGTTCCTAAGCAGTCCGACGGAGTATACTACGCCCCCCGAGTTTTGCTGTGTGAGAGTCACTCATGACCAACGCCCATACTTCACAACAGACACTATTAAAGCAAGCTGTTGCCCAAGCCGCACTGGCCTATGTTAAGCCGGGCGAAGTGCTTGGCGTTGGCACTGGCTCAACAGCTAATTTGTTTATCGACGGTTTGCGTGACATTGCCCGTGATATTCCCGCTGCGGTCGCCAGTAGCGAAGCAACGCGTGAACGTTTGCAAGCCATTGGCATTGAAGTTGTTAATGCCAATGAAGTATCACGCATTTCGGTTTATGTGGATGGGGCAGATGAAATTAATCCTCAGCTGGCAATGATCAAAGGTGGTGGTGCTGCTTTAACTCGCGAAAAAATAGTCGCGGAAATGTCGGATCAATTTGTTTGTATTGCGGATGCTAGCAAGTGGGTACAGCGCTTAGGCGCGTTTCCATTGCCGATTGAAGTGGTACCGATGGCGCGCTCCATGGTGGCCAGAGCACTAGTGCAACTTGGCGGTGACCCGGTATATCGTCAAGGGGTTGTCACCGATAATGGCAATGTGATTTTGGATGTTTACAACTTAGATTTAAGCCGTCCAGCCGAGATGGAAACAACCATTAATAATCTTGTGGGTGTGGTCTGTAATGGTTTATTTGCTCGCCGTCCGGCAGATGTGTTGTTGTTAGGCCGTGATGACGGTGTTGAAGTGATTAAGCTAAGCTGATCTCACTTGCCAACTACTTGATGAAAGGAACGTGGTATGAACATTCCCAATCTGCTGTTTGTTGAACCGAATCATTACTCTGGTGGTTATGTAAGTCCTGAAGCTTTAGTCCAAGTAAAAGATGCAGGCATTACCCATGTTATTGATATGCTGCCAGCAGCTGAGCATGGTGGTTTTGATGAGTCTGCAGCGGCAGCCGAGTTAGGTTTGTTCTATGCACACTTACCCGTGCAAGGCGGACATGACTTAAATCGAAATACTGCTGAGGCGCTGGATCGATTATTGTCAGAAGCCGGTGATGCGCCGGTATTAGTGCATTGCATGAGCGGTAATCGTGTTGGTGCATTATTCGCCTTGCGCGCACATTGGTTGCAAGGTGTGCCAGCAGCTGAAGCACTGGCGATTGGTCGTCAGTATGGTCTGACTAAATTAGAGCCTTTAGTGGTGCAACTGCTAAGCGCTTAATGCTTAGCAGCTGACCAGCGGCTGGTACCATCGACGCGATACATCTTGTTGTCGATGACTAAGTTGATATGCCATTGATGTGGCTTCTTTGATGTTTTATCCGTTGGTTGTGTGCGTGGTTCTAGCCATGTATAGCGTCCGCCACCACCAATTATCTGCCAGCCGGGTTTTGTGCCTTGCGCTGAGTCTAATAATCCCACTTGAGTTGTCGTTTCACGCCACAGCTGACTGCCTGTATGCGCGTGAGTTTGTTTGGGCCCCACACGTAAAAAAGGCTGATGGTCTCGGTCTTGAACCACGACATCGGTTTTTAGTCGAGAGACCAGCATGATGCCAAACGGTTGGCCCGGCACTAATTGCAGACTAACACCTTCGGGTAAGGTCGGTGGTTTATCCCAGCTGGCTTGCCAAGCTCCTTTTTGAAGTGCAGGTACAAACTTACCCTCTATTCGTGTGGCTTTGCCGTCGACCAATACCGGAATGCTCCAACGACTATCTGCGCTAACTTTTTCGGGTCGTAGTCGTAAATCAAACCAGCCCCAGGTGCTTTTGCTAGATACCACTCGCCAGTCAGCACCAACCCCGGGCTCAGGTTTTCGTGTTGGCAAACCACCGGGCAAATAACTATCAAACCAAGTCTGATGGCGTACGTTAGCTTCCGCGCCTTTAGGGCTAAAACGCAAAAAAGGTTTCTGATCCTGAGCCAACACTGTGAGTGTTTTACTGGTGGGGTTGTTAACTAAAAGTTGAGGTGCCAGGGTGTGAGCTAGTTGTACTTTGATGCCAGCCATGGCCTCTGGCAGTGGTAGTAATTGCGGCAAGAATTCAGGCTCGTGGTCTGCATGGGCAAAACACAGCTGCGCTGAAAAAAGCAGGACTGGCGCAAGGCCAGCCCTTAATACAGTCATCTTCATTAACGTGCCGCCATCATGGCATCGGGACGGCAAGTCGTATCAGCACCCGTTACACGTACTGGCTTGGATTCTGATGGCACACGCATGCCGTTACGCTCGGTAATCACAAACATCATGTAAGGACCGGGTGGTAAAACAGCCTTTTGCTCTGGCATTTTGACGGTGAGGCTATTGCCAGTACGGGAGGTGATCGGCAGCACTACAGTACGCTGGTCGCCATCGACAATGTGAGTCAGTGTGGTGCGGCGCACCATTACCACTTCAACAATGTCTGCGGCATCTGGCGTGGCGACATTGAGTGACTGGCCATGGTCAGCGCGGTTGGCGACATCATTAATGGTTGGACGTTGCTGGAACATATACGGCGGATTGTAAATCTCAAAACTTGGATCACGGCCATCATTTGGAGATAGACCGGGAATGTTGATTGAGAATGCATATGCTGTATTGATCGGTGAGTGGCCACCAATTAAAACACGACCATCAGGCAACAGTATTGCTGTGTTGTGATAAGTGCGTGGATTATGTTGAGTAGCCATTGGCTTCCAAGTTTCAGTCACTGGATCAAACATTTCTGAGCGCAAAATCGGTGCGCCAGTACCGGGCAAAACCACTTCATCACGATCGGCACCAGAGAACACCATGACTTGGCCTGTCGGTAGCAGTACACCAGTGCCATACCAGCGTGGAGTTGTCATGTTGCCTGTGACGCGAGACTCGTAACTCATGCTGTCATCGGCATCAATATTGATGCGGTCGATACGCGAGGTGTCGGTAGTGACATAAGAGCCTGGGCTGTTGGCCGCTACCAGTCCCAACACGCCACCGCCAGTTAGGAACTCTGCATTATCGTAACGACCTTCTGCATTGGGGCGCAGTGGCAATTGGATCGAGAATGTTGAGCCGCGGAAGCCAGCACCAATCAAGGTTGAAAGCAGTGCTTGTGGTTCTCGTGGCAGGCTCTCAAGTGAGCTTAGTAGTGCCTTCGGGTCGCTGGTTAACGAGCTCAATAAGCCGGTAACTGTTTGTTGAACATCGGCAGGCGCATTCGGGTTTGTTGGGTTAAGTGCTGAGCCTAAGCGGTCTAAACCCAGTTCGTTCAGGCGCAGTGGCAGGCCTGCATAACCTAAATCAGTCCATAATTTATTAATAGGATCATAGGCAGCAACAATATTCCAAAGTGCCTGATCGTATGCTTGGCCAAAGGGGTTAAAGGCCTGACCTGCAGCGTTATACAGCACGTGGCCATTCGGCAACAAATGATGACGTGGGTACAGCGGTAGTGAGCGCTGTGCTAAGCCGCCATTGTCGGTCCATGTGCCGCAGCCGAGGTTATAGGTTTCGGTTTCAACCACGTTGCGGCCAGATGCCAGTGGGCGTTCTAAGTAGACGGGCTTAATCAGTTTGGTTACACCGGAGCTAACAAACACGTTGCCGTCGGGTAGTGTGGTTAGAGATGGATACCAGCGACCATAGTTCATGTCACCGGTCTTACTCCAAGAGTTATTGCGTGGATCAAATACACGCGCGTTACGAACCCCTTCCAGCTCGGATAAACCAATCGCAATTGGCGCGGAAATGCCAGGCTCAAAGTAGTAATCGGTACCACCGACGGCCATCACTCGACCATCAGCCAACATACTTAGGTCGGCGCAAAATAAGGCACCATCATTATTGATTTCGTCTTCACCGGTATCAATACCCAGTGGAAGGTTATCGAGCAAGGCGCTAAACGGCTTTAACAGCGTGTTGCGGTTTTCATTGGTGGCGCCACCATCAATTGGCGAGGGACGCATCCAGCCTGCTTCATTACCGCTTAATGTCATGACTCGTGTTTGGTCATTAGTGACCACCGTGCCAGCCTCAAAAAAAATGCTGAATTCAGCATCTTCTGTGCCCTCTAAGGCATTGAAATACAGCACACGGTTATCTTCTAACAAAGCAATAGAGCCAGCCGCTGGCTTGCACTCGGTAGGACGGCCATCGGCCATACGAAGGCAGCGATCATCCTGTGGCACCATCTTTAATGGGTTTTTCAGGTTGCCT
>CAMTYC010000001.1:0-7357 GCA_947085865.1 uncultured Moraxellaceae bacterium | reverse complement strand
TGGCATTCGTGACTATCGAAATGGCCTGCCAGTGATTATTCCTGTATCACTACCGCCGCGTTAGCGCTTAATGGAGCGCGGCAAAAAGTTTCCTACCTTTTTTTCCATTGCCGCCTTCACCGCAACGCGTTGGTTTTTGCCCATCAACAGGCGCAACTGATAAAAGCGCTCCAACATAAATGCCTTACAGATACTGGCCGGCCATGCGCGCTGAAACAAAAACTTTGTTGCAGCTACCGAGTCAGGTGAACGCTGAGACAGCGTAGTTGCCAGTTCACGCGCCGCACTTAATGGATCATCGTGCAACTCAGTGACAAGTCCGTAAGCCTTACCTTGAACAGCGGTAAAAGTTTCCGCGGTCATCGATAAGCGCTTAGCAACATCAATAGGCATCAGCTCACGCAGTGTTACTGTGCCAGACATATCTGGAATCAAGCCCCACTTAGCCTCCATGATGGACAGCTCACAATCCGGAGTTGCCAGCCGAAAATCCGCTGCTAAGGCAATTTGCAAACCGGCGCCATAACAACGGCCATGCATCACAACAATCACTGGCACCGCTAAACGCCGCCAAACCCAAGCCACTTCTTGAAAATTATTGGTCGAACGCCATAACGGGCGCAAAAAGTTAAACAGCATCGACTTAGGCTGCTTCATGAAACTAGGAATATCTAAACCACTACAAAAACTTGCACCTTCGCCATGAATAATCACTGCCCGTATTTCAGCATCACCACGCAGCTGTTTACCCGCTTGGATTAAGCTGAGTAATGTTTGCTCAGACACCGCATTATGTTTTTCAGGGCGCTGTAGCACCACTTCGGCGATGGCACCATGGCGCTCAATACGGACTGGATTCATTTTTTTCTCCACGATTAGTGCCTTGTCAGCAAATGGCGTTCGAAGTGATCAACATTCTTAGGTAAACTACATCAAATGAATAAGCGTTTGCATATTCTCACACCGCAACACCATCAGACAGGTCCCATGATGAATCGTTTTCTTGCTGCAGCGTCATTGTTATTTATCTCGTTTAATGCCCATGCCTTTATGGCGCCTTCCGCTCCCACATTAAACAACAGTGCTTATGTTTTGATGGACTTTGATTCAGGCAAAATTTTGGCCGAATCAAACCCAGACTTACAAGTTGAACCAGCGTCTCTCACCAAAATGATGACAAGTTATATTGTTGAGCGTGCGTTGGAGTCTGGCCGACTCAAAGAAGACGAACAAGTTCATGTTAGCGAGCATGCTTGGTGCCGCGGCAGTAGCGCCGAGTCGTGCATGTATTTGCCACTTCATG
Source organism: uncultured Moraxellaceae bacterium (assembly GCA_947085865.1). Lineage (GTDB taxonomy): Bacteria > Pseudomonadota > Gammaproteobacteria > Pseudomonadales > Moraxellaceae > Perlucidibaca. The sequence goes on along the minus strand of CAMTYC010000001.1, from coordinate 6,054 downwards.
GCAGTGCCAGCGTAATCGATATGTTACGCGGCATTGTTATTCAATCTGGCAACGATGCCTCTAAGGCAATTGCTGAACACATGGCGGGCACTGAACAAGCGTTTGCTGAGATTATGAATGCTGAAGCCAAGCGCTTAGGCATGAATAACACCAACTTTGTAAATTCCACAGGTATGCCCGCACCAGGCCATGTATCTACCGCACGTGATATGGCCATCTTGGCACGAGCCATCATTCAGGACAGCCCACACTACTATCCTATTTATGCTGAGCGCAGCTTTACTTACAACAATATTCGCCAAGGTAACCGTAACGCATTGCTGTATACCGACCCCAGTGTTGACGGCTTAAAAACGGGCCACACCAATGCAGCTGGTTTTTGCTTAGTAACCTCCGCTAAACGCGGCAACATGCGTTTAATTTCAGCCATCATGGGCACAACCAGCATGCAAGCGCGTGCTGATCAGACCCGCGCACTTTTAAACTGGGGCTTTAGCAACTTTGAAACGGTTACACCACTAACCTCTGGTCAAGCACTAGCCCAAGCACCGCTATGGTACGGACGTGAAAGCGTGGTTAACGCAGGTCTTGCTGAAGACGTCTCGGTTACCATGCCGCGCGGCAAAAAAGATGATGTTGAAGCCATTACCCGTGTTAACAGCGACCTAAAAGCGCCTATTGCAAAAGGTGATGTCGTTGGTGAAGTGCAAATTAAACTGAATAATGAAATTATCGCCACACAGGCGCTAGTTGCCATGAGTGACATTGATCGCGCTAACTTCATTGTTCGTCTATGGCATGGTATCAAGCGCTTTTTTAGCAACTTGTTTTAAGGCTTATATTGAAAGGTGACGTTATGGCACGCCCAACCGATATTGCTAACGAAGAGCTGTGGGAGTTCCCGATGGACTTCCCGCTCAATGCGGTGGGGGAAGCTCGCTTCCCTCTGGCACAAATCGTTTCTGATATTATTCGCCGACATGTGCCAGATTTTGATCCCGCCAGCATCGAAATCAAACCCTCGTCGAAAGGCAAGTATGTTGCTATTCGTGCACGCTTTCGTGTCGATAACAAAGACCAAATAAACGGCCTGTATGCCGACATGGCAGCTGAACCCGCCATCAAAATGGCTCTCTAATGTCCACCTTGGTAAAAGTTAAATCGCTAGCTCAAGTGGACTATGAGCCCACTTGGCAAGCGATGCGTAACTTCACCGACACACGCAACTCAACTACGCCCGATGAGCTTTGGTTACTGCAACACCCACCGGTTTACACCCAAGGTCAGGCCGGCAAACCTGAACATCTGCTGTTAACCAAAGATATTCCCGTTATTCAGTCTGATCGTGGCGGCCAAGTCACTTACCACGGCCCGGGGCAACTCGTCGGTTACCCACTATTTGACTTAAGCCGCCTAAACCTTGGCCCACGAGCTTTTGTCGAAGCCGTTGAAGATGCCCTAGTCATCGCACTGCAACAGCTCGGTATAAACAACGCTATTGCTAACCGAGATGCGCATGGTGTGTATATTGATGGGCGCAAAATTGCCTCGATTGGCTTGCGCCTACGCAAAGGCTGTAGTTATCACGGCTTTGCCTTGAATGTAGATATGGACTTATCGCCATTTTCAGGCATCAACCCCTGTGGTTACGCCGGTTTAAGCATGTGCCAAGTAGTCGACTTTGTTGGCGCTGATGAAGGCCTGTTTAAACGTGCTGAACAGGCCTGTCTTTATGGCCTACAACAAACACTTCCCAACTTAGACTTTGGTCTAAAGACATCACACTAGACGCCAGACATCGTCTTGCACCATAGTCGATATTATTTGACGCCTGAGGTGCGGCATGTCGCCGTGGTTATTACCGCTCACTTCCTTAGCGTATATTGCGCTGTTGTTTGCTGTGGCTTGGTGGGGCGACAAACGCAAACCACAACTTGGACCAGCAGCACAGGGGATACTCTACAGCCTAACCTTAGCGGTTTATTGCTCATCATGGACTCTGTACGGCGCAGTTGGCGCAGGCATCACGGGCGGCCTAGCCTATCTGCCCATTTACTTGGGTCCCTTACTATTTATCTGGTTTGCTCGCCCACTACTGGCGCGCTTAGTGCTCAGCAGTAAAACCCAATCCATCACCAGCATTTCCGACTTTATTGCCGCACGTTATGGTAAAGCTCAGCACTTAGCCGCATTAGTTGCCATCATCGCGCTGATTTCTGCCCTGCCCTATATTGCGTTGCAGCTCAAGGCCGTCTCGATGAGTGTGGATGTGCTTAGCCGAGCCGGGCTAGGTAACGCCTTCCCAACTCAAGATACTGCATTTTGGACAGGGCTATTTCTGGCCGCGCTCGCCATCTTATTTGGCACCCGTCACATTGATGCCACCGAACATCATCAAGGCCTAATGCTGGCAGTGGCTTTAGAGTCAATTGTTAAGCTGATTGCATTGGTTGCAGTGGCATTGTTCGCCTGGTTTAGTTTGCAAAGCCTACCCACTGAATGGGCCAGTGATCATCGCCTAGATAATCTATTACGACCTGATCAGTTACCGAGTGGATTTTTAGCACAAACCTTATTAGCGTTTTTAGCCATCATCTGCCTGCCTCGCCAGTTTCATGTTGCCGTTGTTGAATGCGACGATGTACGAGCCACCCACAAAGCCCCTATTTGGTTTGGGCTTTACTTAATCATTGTCGCCTGTGCAGTGATACCGATTGCTGCACTCGCCCTATTGCAGCCAGACATAAGCTTTCATCCAGATACCGCACTGCTTGTTCTGCCCTTAGCCGCGGGCCATGAAAGCTTAGCCATGCTGGCTTTTATTGGCGGGCTGTCAGCAGCTGCTGGCATGGTGATTGTGGCCTCGGTGGCGTTATCAATCATGGTCTGTAATGACCTCGTTGTGCCCTTACTCATGCGTTATCGCGGCTTTGGCAGCAAGCCTGTGCCTAAGCGTTTACTACTAATTCGCCGACTGGCCATCATCGCCATCATCGCGCTTAGTTATGGCTACTACCAACTCATCATGGAGTTTTCACAACTTGCCTCGGTTGGTTTATTAGCTTTCTCAGCAGTCGCGCAATTTGCTCCAGCACTGATTGGTGGACTGCTTTGGCGCGGTGGTAGTCGGCAAGGCGTTATTGCTGGCCTAATTGCTGGCTTTATTGTCTGGGTGTACACCCTGATGCTGCCGGCCATGTTGCCAGCCATGGGTTATCACAGTGATTGGTTAACTCACGGCCTATTCGGTCAAGCCTGGTTAAAACCACAAGAGTTGTTTTATTTAAGTGGATGGGATGCCCTAACCCATGGCGTATTTTGGTCGTTGTTAATCAATGTTGGTTTATTCATTGTGCTGTCTTTGCGCCTGCGCCCCAGCATGCAAGAGCAGCTTCAAGCAGGTAAGTTTTTAGACCCTTACAACATCAGCACTGAAGAGCCAGCAAACCTTGACTCACAACGACTTAATCTAGAAGAGCTACAAGATTTAGCTGCGCGGATTTTGGGCCAAACCGCTGCGCGAGAAGCATTTGAGCAATTTGCGCGTGGCCGTATGCAACAGCTCGATTTACGCGCACCTGCCAGCCGCACGTGGGTTCAGTTTGTTGAACGTTTACTCGCATCGGCCATGGGCACTGCTTCTGCCCGTGCATTACTGACATCAGCCCTACGTGGCACCGGCCTAGAGATCGGCCAAGTCGTTGACCTGCTGGATCAGACCTCGCAGCAGCAACGCTTTAATCGTGATGTGCTGAGCACCATGATGGAACATATTGAACAAGGCATTAGCGTGGTCGATGCTGACATGCGCTTAGTGGCATGGAACAGTCGTTATTTAGAGCTGTTCGACTATCCACCGGGCATGGTTTATGAGGGCTGCCCTATTGCCGATTTAATTCGTTATAACGCCGAACAAGGCGAATGCGGACCAGGCGAAATTGAAGATCATGTGCGCCGTCGAGTACAGCATTTACGTGATGGCAAACCGCATCATATGAACGCATTCGTCATGATGGACAGGTTTTAGAAATGCGCGGACGGCCTATTGCCGGTGGTGGCTTTGTTACCACCTTTGCCGATATTACCCACTTCAAAGAAGTGGAGCGCACCTTGGCTGACCGTGTTGCTCAGCGCACCAAAGAGTCTGAACTAGCTCGCCAACAAGCTGAACACGCCAACCTATCAAAAACGCGCTTTTTAGCCGCGGCCAGTCATGACCTATTGCAACCAATGAATGCAGCCAGACTTTTTTCTTCGGCTTTAAATCAATTTCCCTCACTTGATAAAGAAGCCAGCACCTTGGCCAAACAGCTCGACAGCTCTCTGCGTGGCGCAGAAGAGTTGCTGTCTGCGCTATTAGATATCTCACGACTCGACGCCGGCGCACTCAACCCCAACCTAGGCCCAATCAACCTAAGTAGCCTGATACAAGAGTTATGTGCACAGGTTGAGCCTGTTGCGCAACAACGTCAGCTTCATCTACGCGTTCGACTACCAACCACTGCTGCTTGGGTTATCAGCGACAAACAATGGCTGCGGCGTATTGTGCAAAATCTATTAAGTAACGCGCTACGTTATACCCGTACCGGCAGTGTTTTAGTCGCCATTCGCTGGCGAAAAAATCGTTGGCAAGTGGAAGTGCGGGATACCGGCCCAGGCATACCTGAAGGAAAAATAAAGCATATTTTTGAAGAGTTTCAACGTGGCGGTGAGTCATCACCATGGGGCGAAAAGGGCATGGGCTTAGGCCTCGCGATTGTCGATCGTATGGCGCGCATTTTGGGGCATGACATTGCTGTGCGCTCGTCATCTGGGCGTGGTGCTTGCTTTAGCTTGAACCTTGAGCGCACTGAAGCAGCGATTGGCCAGCATGTAGAAAGTACCAACGACTCAGCACTGCAAACCAGTGAATTAAATGGCTTGCGTGTACTCTGTATTGATAATGAACCGGCTATTTTAGCGGGCATGCAAGCATTGCTAAGCCGCTGGGGCTGCATCGTCAGCCTGGCCGGTACAGGTCATGAGGCCGAACAAGCCTTGACGAGCAGCAATGCTCAGGTCATCTTGTCTGACTATCACTTGGCAAATGATGAAGATGGGTTGGCGCTATTGATACGCCTAGCTAAAGGCAGAGTGGGTGCATTAGTCACCGCTGACCACAGTGATGAGGTTGCACTGGCGGTTAAACAAGCAGGCTTAGGCTTGTTACGCAAACCACTCAAGCCCGCAGCACTACGCGCATTTCTTAGCGCAAACCTATAACCGTGCTGCCATAATAAGTCATCCACACAATGAGTTGTTTGAATGCGTGAATCAATTGCGGTCATCGGCAGCGGCATGGCGGGCCTGACTGCGGCCAAACTAAGTCAACAAGCAGGTCACCATGTCACCGTCTATGAGGCGCAATCCGGCCATGGCATGGATGCTCATAGCTTGTATTTAGACGGTGGTTTAGTAGACGTACCGTTACGCGTAATGAGCCCTCAGGCTTGGCGCAGTGTGATTGGGTTAGCAAAACAAGTCGGCGTTGACACTTACCCTGTGAACACCTACACCTCGTGCAGTTGGTTAGACCAAAGCACGTGGTTTCGTAGTACCCGCCTACCCTTAACTGACTGGCCATTTGTCGGTTCATGGCGCTATTTAAATCGCAACACACTCACCATCACACAAGGGTTTTGGCAGCTCAGCAAACTCACTCAACAGATTCAAACCCAAGACCAACAACTCACCTTGGGCGAGCTCTTAACAAAGCACCCATTCGACCCACTTTTTTGGCGCGGCTTAGTGCTACCCATGCTCACAACAATTTGCACCTGTCGTGAATCACACTTACTGGCTTGGCCAGCGAAAGACTTATTGGCACTACTGGATGTGATTATTCATGGCGACACCTTGAGCCGTTTAACGGGCGGCACGCCAGCATTAGTGCAAGCACTTACCCAGAACTTAGACCTCATCGCCAACAGCCCTGTGGTGCAGGTAAAGCAGCAGGATGATGGCGTATTAGTGCGTAATGAGCGTGGTGATAGCGGCGTTTATGATCGTGTCATT